>JBHGAX010000114.1:0-11086 GCA_041946635.1 Methylomirabilales bacterium (SeqCode) | reverse complement strand
CCGAGGCGTCGATGTCCAGGCAGCCCGCCATGATGCGGGGCTGGTTGGCCACGACGCCGGTGGAGCGGCCGTTCAGCCGGACGAAGCCCACCACCAGGTTGGGCGCAAAGTGCTCGTGCACCTCCAGGAACTCGGCGTGATCGGCCACCGTGCGGATCAGTTCGCGCACCTCGTACGGCTTGGTCGGGATGGTGGGCACCAGGGGGATCAGCCCCTCGTCCCGGCGCTCCGGGTCGTCGCTGCAGGCGGCGCGGGGCGGATCCTCCATGTTGTTCTGCGGCAGGTAGGCCAGCAGCCGGCGCAGCGTGTCGAACAGCTCCTCCTCCGTGTCGCAGGCGAAGTGGGCGTTGCCGGACCGCTGGTTGTGCGTCATGGCGCCGCCCAGGTCCTCCGGGGAGATCTCCTCGCCGATGGCCGCCCGCACCACGTCGGGCCCCGTGATGAACATCTTGGCGATGCCCTTGGCCATGAACACGAAGTCCGTCAGGGCCGGCGAGTAGACCGCCCCGCCGGCGCTCGGGCCGACCAGCACGGAGATCTGCGGGATCACGCCCGAGGCCAGCGTGTTCCGGAAGAAGATGTCGCCGTAGCCCCGCAGCGAGTCCACGCCCTCCTGGATGCGCGCGCCGCCCGAGTCGTTGATGCCGATGACCGGCGCACCCATCTTCATGCCCAGCTCCAGCAGCTTGCAGATCTTCTGGGCGTGCATCTCCCCCAGGGAGCCGCCCATGGTGGTGAAGTCCTGGGCGAACGCGTAGGCCAGCCGCCCGTTGACCTGGCCGAAGGCGGTGACCACCCCGTCGGCCGGCGCGGCCGTCCGCGCCATGTCGAAGTTCGTGCAGCGGTGCTCCACGAACAGGTCCAGCTCGGTGAAGCGCCCCGCGTCGAAGAGGCGCTCCAGCCGCTCGCGGGCGAACAGCTTGCCGGCCTCGTGCTGTCGCTGCACGCGGGCCGGCCCGCCGCCGGCCAGGGCCTCCTGCTGCCGCTGCTCGAGCTGCTTGATCAGCTCCTCGATCGTCGGGTACTCCATCGCAGCTCCTCCTCCTGACATCCGGCGGCCTGCCGGGACTCTACGACGGGATGGATGCGGTGACATGCCCGGTCAGGCCGGCCGGGGCGCCGCGGCGCGCTTGCCGCTCTGCGCGGTCCCGAGGCCGATGAGGACGAGCCCCAGCCCGGCCAGCACGAGCACGGCCTCGTAGCGGCCCGCGTCCACCAGCCTGCCGAGCGCCGCCGTGCCGGCCGCAATGCCCGTGAACAGGCTCACTGCGAAGAGCGCGAAGGCCTTCCCGCGCGCCGCGGGGCTGATCTCGGTGCCCCGGACCTGCAGCGTGGTGTGGAGGCACGCCAGCCCCAGGCCCAGCGGCAGCATGGCGAGCCCGAACACCGGCCACGGCCATCGCGGCACGAGCAGGAGGAACCCGGCCCCCATGGCGGTCCCGCCGAACCCGGCGAGCTGGCCCTCCGACAGCCGGCCCCGCAGGCGGCCCATGAGCAGGCCACCGCTCATCGTCGCCACGCCGAGGAGGGCCAGCAAGAGGCCGATCGCCAGCTGGTTCAGCCCGTGCCGGTGGGCGGCGAAGGCGCCCAGGTAGGTCACCCCGCCCCAGAGCAGGAAGCCCTCCAGGAAGACCGCCACGTAGACGGCCCGCGCATGGCGATCCCGCAGGAAGTCCTGGAAGCGAACGGCGCCGGGTCGCCGCGCCGGCCGGCCCTGGGAGGCCGCCGGGAGCCGCCAGAGCAGGGCCACGGGCAGGAGCGCGGCCATCGCGTACCCGGTGAGCATCGCGCGCCAGGACACCGCGTAGGCCAGCGCGCCGCCGATGGACGCCGAGAACGCCAGGGCGGCCGAGGTGATGGCGGAGAAGCGGCCCAGCACGATCTGCCGGCGCTCGTAGGCGACGGTATCGCCGATGAAGACCAGGGTCAGGGGGATGACCGCGCCCGCGAAAGCGCCCGCCAGGAGGCGCGCCCCCACGAACTGCGGCGTGCTCTGCGCCCAGGCCGCCAGCACGGTGCACAGGCTGAATCCCAGCCCCGCCGCCCGCACGACCGGGATGCGTCCGAACCGGTCGGAGATCGGGCCGTAGATGAGCGCGCTGGTGCCGTACGTCATCGAGAAGGCCGTCATGGCCAGGCCCACGCTCCCCGGCGTGTCGCGCAGCGAGGCCGCGATGGAGGGCAGGACCGGGGCGAGGATCCGGACGTCCACGGAGACCAGGAAGGCCAGGGCAAACAGCAGCGCGAGGGGAGTCACGGGCGGTGCTTATACCACGGAAGACCCGCAATGGCCACAAAGAGCACAGGACCGATTGGCCACAAAGACGCACAAGAGGCACAAGGACTTCCGAATCCGGTATGCCTGCGCCTGCGCGTGCTCGTCCCCGACGCGAATGCGGCCCGCGCGGCTTTACAGCCCGGAGGGCGACTGGTATAAGTCGCTCATGCCCGCCCGCCCCCGCGCCAAGGACCGCGACTTCGCCGTGGTGACCACGGCGCAGTTCTTCATGGCCTTCTCCCTCAACTTCCTGTTCGTCTTCCTGCCCTTCTACATCCAGCACGTGAGCACCATGGACGCGGCCGACACGCTGCGCTGGACCGGGCTCATCGTGGGCGGGGCCTCGGCGGCGGCCACGGTGGGCTCGACGTTCTGGGGCGGCCTGACGGACCGGTTCAGCCCCAAGGCCCTCTTCGAGCGCGGCATCCTCTCGCACGCCGTGCTCGTCGCCCTCATGGGCTTCACCACGGACGTGCGCCTGCTCCTGCTCATCCGCCTCGTGCAGGGCTTCATGGGCGGCATCTCCACCATCGGCCTGATCATCGTCTCCGCCGTCTCGCAGCCCGAGGAGCTGCCCCGGCGCATGGGGGCCTACCAGTCCGCGCTGACGCTCGGCCAGATCTTCAGTCCGCCCCTCGGCGCGCTGGCCGCCGCCGCCTTCGGCTTCCGCGGGGCCTTTCTGGCCTCCAGCTCCGTCCTCTTCTGCGTCTTCCTCTTCAGCCGGGCCGGGCTGAGCCATCTGGCGCCGGTGGGGCGGGCGGCGCGGGGCGAGGCGGTGCCGCGGCGGCAGCTCCTCCTCGCCTGGAGCGTGGCCTTTGCCGGCACGATCCAGATCGTGTTCCTGCCGAGCGTCCTCCCCGAGATCCTCCGCGGCTTCCAGGTCCCGGAGGCGCGGCAGCTGCTGACGGCCGGCGTCATCGTGTTCGCCTACGGCGTGTCGGCGGCGGCCGGCTCGTACGGCTTCAGCCGGCTGGCGAGCCGCGTGCCGGCCCGGCGGCTGCTCCTGCTGGCGGCCGGGGGCGCGGCGGGCTGCCAGCTGCTGCTCATCGCCGGCGTGGAGCCGGTGAGCTTCACGCTCCTCCGCATGGCCCAGACCGCGCTGGCCGCCGGGATCTTTCCGCTCATCCTCGCCGAAGTCGCGGCCCGGGGGCGCGGCCGCACCATCGGCTTCATCAACATGGCGCGCTTCGCGGGGAACGCGGCCGGGCCGGTGATCGCGACCTTCATCCTGGCCCACACCGACCTGCTGGCGCTCTACGCGACGCTGGCCGCCGGGCTCGTCGCCCCCGCGCTCGCGCAGCATGTGGCCACGCGCGGCGGCCGGCCGCCCCACCCGGAGGCCTGATGCGGCAGGAGGCCGTCGAATCTTTTTGCGACTTGGGGTAGGATGGGGAGCCGAACTTCGGACCGGGAGGCAGCATGCCAGGCAGCTCGCGACAGCATCGAAGCGAGAAGCGGCGGAAGGAGCTGGCCCGTCAGGCCAAGCAGGCGGAGAAGCGGCAGCGCCGCGCGGACGAGAAGGGCCCCGGGGGCGGCGGGCCGCCCATCGACTGGAACGAGGCCGCGCCCGGCGTGCCCCTTCCGCCCGGCGTCGAGGCGCCGCCGCGCGACGAGGCCGCGGAGGAGCCCGATGCGTCGGATGAGCCCAAGCCCGGCGCGTAGCGGCCGGGCCGAACCCGGAACGGCGTGACGCGGTCCTGTCCGCCGGGCGGATCAGGACCAGCGGCCGGGGATAGCGGCGTGGCAGTCCGGGCAGGTGCCGTCGGGTTGCACGCGGTTGGCCCGTACGCGGAATCCCAGGCGCTCTACCAGGAGGGCGTTGCACCTCGGGCAGTAGGTGTTCTCCAGCCGCGTCCGGCCCGGGACGTTTCCGGCATACACGAAGTGGAGGCCCGCCGTGCGGCCGATCGCCGCCGCGCGGGTGAGCGTCTCGACCGGCGTCCTGCCCCGATCGTCCATCTTGTAGTCCGGATGGAAGGCGGTCACGTGCCAGGGGATGTCCGGTGAGACCGAGGCCAGGAAGCCGGCGATGCCCCGCAGCTCCTGCTCGCTGTCGTTGAACCCCGGCACGACCAGCGTCACCACCTCCAGCCAGAATCCCTTCGCGTGCAGCAGGCCGATCGTGTCCAGGACGGTCTGGAGCTTGCCCCCCAGCTTCCGGTAGGCGCGGTCGTCGAACCCCTTCAGGTCCACCTTGTAGTAGTCCAGCCAGGGCCGCAGGTACTCCAGCGCCTCGGGCGTCGCGTTCCCGTTGCTCACGAAGGCCGTGCGCAGGCCGCGCGCCTTCGCCGCCCGGAACACCTGCACCGCCCACTCGCTGGTGATCAGCGGCTCGTTGTACGTGCTGGTGACGATCGGGGCGTTGGCCCGCGCGGCGGCGGCCGCGATCTCCTCGGCGCTCACGGGGGCCGGCCCGGCCAGGGCCCCGGGGTCCCGCAGCACCTGCGAGGTGATCCAGTTCTGGCAGTAGCTGCAGTGGTAGTCGCAGCCCAGCATGCCGAACGACAGCGCCGCCGCGCCGGGCAGCACGTGGAAGAACGGCTTCTTCTCCACGGGGTCGAGCTGCAGCGACGTCGCCACGTAGCCGCTGGGCACGAAGAGCCGGCCGTCCCGGTTGAAGCGCACCCGGCACACGCCGTCGCGCCCCTCGGGGATCAGGCAGCGGTGACCGCAGGCGTAGCAGCGCACCCGCTGGTCCGGCAGCTGCTCGTACAGCTCGCCCTCGACCGTGAGCCGGGCCAGCACGTCCTGCAGGGTGGCGGCCATCAGTCGTTCTCCTGCCCGGCGGGCGGTCGGGCGCGGATCTGGAGCAGGTCCGGCCGGGGGCGCGAGGGCCGCATGGCGCGTCCCCGGGAGATGGCGAAGCGCAGCAGCTCGGCATCCGGGGAGCCGCCCTGGAGCAGCGGGATGAGATCCTCGTACCGGATCACCGTCTCGCCGAATGCGGTGAAGATCTGGTGGGGGTCGACCCCGCCCGTCTCCAGCCAGCGCCGCACCTCGGCGACGGCCTCTTCGGTGCTGAGCAGGGGAATCTCTTCGTCGGGCATGGGAAAGAACTGACCCGTAACGCGTAAAACGTAAAGGGCAAGGACAGCACTAGCCGTATTCTAGGCGGGAGAGAGAGCGGGGACAAGGGGCGGTTGTCTTGGAAAGCGTTTCTTGCCCTGGTATAGTCCGAGCATGGTCTGGGGGGACGCATGGCCAGTCCCGACGCGCTGAGGGACGAGGATCGGCGCGTCCGGCAGCTGCAGATCGCCGTGGGCCTGGCACTCGGCGTCATCGCGCAGGGCGACCTGGCGGCCGACGAAGCGTGGGACATGGTATGGGCGACGCGCCGGGCGGCCCTGGCGCTCTTTCCCGGCAAGGAGCGGGCGTTCGACCTGATCTACCTCCCCCGGTTCCTCCGCCTCCTCGCCGCGCGCTACCCGGGCAACGAGCGGGTGGCGCGCTTTCTCCAGAACTGACATGCGGCGACCGGTTTCCATGCCGTCCCCGCGCCCCTCGCCATCTCCGCGCGGCTCCGCCGGGACGGCGCGCGTCCGGCTGGGGGCGCACGTTTCCATCGCGGGCGGCGTGGACCAGGCGCCGTTGCGCGGCCGGCAGGTGGGCTGTGACACCATCCAGATGTTCACCAAGAGCAACCGGCAGTGGCGGGCGAAGCCGCTGGACGAGCTGGAGATCCTGGCCTTCCGCAAGAACCTGCAGGCCACGGGCATTCGCCCGGTGGTGGCGCACGACTGCTACCTGGTGAACCTCGCCGCGCGGACGCCGGCGCTCTGGCGGCAGTCCGTGGCGTCCTTGGCCGACGAGCTGGACCGGGCGGAGGCTCTCGGCATTCCGTATCTCGTCACCCACCCCGGGTCGCACGCGGGGGCCGGGGAGGCGGACGGCATCGCCCGGGTGGTGGAGGCGCTGAACCTGGTCCAGGCGGGCCGGCGCCGGGTGCAGGTGCTCCTGGAGATCACGGCCGGTCAGGGCAGCAGCCTCGGCTTTCGCTTCGAGCAGCTCGCGGCCATCATCGCGGGCGTGGAGCACGGCGAGGCCATAGGCGTCTGCCTGGACACGTGCCACCTCTTCGCCGCCGGGTACGACATCCGGACCCCCGCGGGGTACCGGGGCACCCTGCGTGCGCTGCAGGCGAGCCTTGGCCTCCGCCGCGTCAAGGCCGTGCACCTGAACGACTCGCGCACCGGCCTGGGCAGCCGCGTGGACCGGCACGCGCACATCGGGGAGGGCGGCCTGGGCCTGGCGGCCTTCGGCTGCTTCCTGTGCGACCCGCGCCTCCGGCGGGTGCCCATGATCCTGGAGACGCCCAAGGACGGGGACGCCGTGCGGGCCGACCGGCGGAACCTGGGGCGCCTGCGCCGGCTGCTCAACGCGGTCGCGGCTCCTGGGGAAGGGGCATGAAGAAGCCTCGTATCGAACGCGTCCATCCCCTGGCCGGCCTCGAGGGCGGCCGCGTCACCATCCTGGGCCAGGGGCTCACCGGGGAGGACCTGGGCCTGCCGTGCCCGCGGTTCGACACCCTGGAGAGCCGGCCGCTCATCGCCTCGCCCACGCGCATCGTCGTGCCGATCCCCGAGGACGCGGTCTCGGGGTTCCTGAGCGTCGTCTGGCCCGAGGTGCGGGCCGAGGGCCCGTACGTCGAGGTCGCCCGGAAGCTGGCCGACGAGCTGCACCCGGTGGCCAACCCGGTGGTGGATGCGCAGGGCTACGTGATCACGACCTTCAGCGGCAGCCGGGGGCAGGCCTCGCCCGGCGGCGTCTCGGTCTTCCGCGTGTCCCCGGACGGCAACGTCGAGCCGCACGTGAGCGACCTGATGAATCCCACCGGCCTGGCGCTGGACGGGCAGGGCGTCCTCCACATCTCGTGCCGCAACGACGGGACCATCCGCAAGGTGGTGGCGGGGGGCCGGACGGAGACGGTCATCGACGGGCTGGGGATCGCGACCGGGATCGCCTTCGACCGGGAGGGCACGCTGTTCGTCGGCGACCGCGCCGGCGCGATCCACGCCGTGGAGCCGAAGGGCGCGACCCGCGTCTTCGCCAGCCTGCCCGCCAGCGTGGCCGCCTACCACCTGGCCTTCGGCCCGGACGGCTATCTGTACGTGACCGCCCCGACGCTGTCCAACGACGATCCGGTGTACCGGATCAGTCCGGCGGGCAGGGCGGAGCACTTCATCGAGCACCTGGCGCGGCCCCAGGGCCTGGCCTTCGACCGCGAGGGCGCCCTCTACGTGGTCGGCATCCTGGACGGGGAGCGGGGCGTCTTCCGCGTGGGGCGGGACCGGCGAGCCGAGCTGGCCGTGGCGGGCGAGAACCTCGTGGGCCTCGCCTTCGATCAGACGGGACGCATGATCCTCGCGACGACGAACGCCATCTATCGCCTGTCCTGGCCCCCGACGGCGTGAGGGGAACGCGTGGAGTGTGGAACAGAGCACGAAGAACCTCAGAGCTTGAACCGCCTGGCGGTGCAAGTACTGTCCGGGGGTGAGTGAATGCAGACGGCGGCGTCCGCCGAGATCAAGGACCTGCTGGCGGACCTCACGCGGCGCGTGGCGGGCGAGGTGCGCTTCGACGCCTGGAGCCGCGGCCTGTACAGCACCGACGCCAGCATCTACCAGATCGAGCCGCTGGGCATCGTCATCCCGAAGACGGTCGAGGACGTCCACGCCACGGTGGAGGCGTGCAGCCGGCGGGGCATCCCCATCCTGCCGCGCGGCGGCGGCACGGCCCTGGGCGGGCAGTCCGTGGGTCGCGCGGTGGTCCTCGACATGTCCAAGTACCTGAACCGGGTGCTGGAGGTCAACGTCGAGGAGCGCTGGGCCCGCGTCCAGCCCGGCGTGGTGCTGGACGAGATCAACGCCGAGCTGCGCCCGCACAAGCTCTTCTTCGCGCCCGACGTGTCGCCGGGCAACCGGGCCACGCTGGGCGGCATGATGGGCAACAACTCCTCCGGCGCGCACTCCCTCGTCTACGGGCGCACCGTCGAGCACGTGCGGGAGATGCAGGTGCTCCTGGCCGACGGCGAGGTGCTCCGCGCCCGCAGCCTGGACGCGGCCGCGCTGGCCCGCGTGCTCGACTCCCCGACGCGCGAGGGCGAGATCTGCCGCGCCCTCACCCGGCTGGTGGCCACGCACCGGGACGAGATCCTGCAGCGCTACCCGAAGATCATGCGCCGCGTGGGCGGCTACGCGCTGGACGAGTTCCTGGACGGGCGCCCCTTCAACCTGGCCCGCATCCTGGTCGGCTCCGAGGGCACCTTCGCCACCACGCTGGAGGCGCGCGTGAACCTGGAGCCCCGGCCGGGGCCGACCGAGACGGCGCTCATGGCGGTGCACTACCCCACCATGCTGGACGCCCTCCAGTCCACGCAGGAGATCCTCACCACCGAGCCGTACGCCGTGGAGCTGATGGACAAGTACGTGATGGACCTCACCCGCAGGCACCCGGAGTACTCCCGGGAGATGACGTTCGTGCAGGGGACCCCGGGGTCGCTCCTGCTGGTGGAGTACACGGGCGCGTCGGCGGCCGAGCTGACCGCGAAGCTCGACCGGCTGGAGGCGCACTGCCGGCGACTGGGGATCGGCACGGCGTTCGTCCGCGCCCTGACGCCCGAGGAGCAGGGCCGCGTCTGGAAGGTGCGGCGCGCGGGCCTGGGCCTGCTCATGAGCATGAAGGGCGACGGGAAGCCGATCGCCGGCATCGAGGACACCGCCGTCGCGCCCGAGCGGCTGGCGGAGTACATCGCCCGCTTCGACGCGATCGTCCGGTCGCACGGGACGGAGGGCTGCTACTACGGCCACGCCTCCGTCGGCTGCCTGCACATCCGCCCCATCATCGACCTGAAGCGGGACGCCGAGGTGCAGAAGCTCCGGTCCATCGCCGCGGCGGTGAGCGACCTGGTGCTGGAGTTCGGCGGCGCCATGAGCGCCGAGCACGGCGACGGGCTGGCCCGCTCCTGCTGGAACGAGAAGCTCTTCGGGCCCGCGCTGTACGGGGCGTTCCGCGAGCTGAAGAGCGCCTTCGACCCCAAGGGCATCATGAACCCGGGGAAGGTCGTGGACGCCCCGCCCATGACGGAGAACCTGCGCTACGGCGGCCGCTACCAGGTGCAGCCCCTGAAGACGCACTTCAGCTTCGCCCGCGAGGGCGGCTTCGGCCGCGCCGTCGAGATGTGCAACGGCGCGGCCGTGTGCAAGAAGAAGCTGGAGGGGACCATGTGCCCCTCCTACATGGTGACCCGCGAGGAGGAGCACTCCACCCGCGGGCGCGCCAACGCCCTGCGGCTCGCGATGAGCGGGCAGCTGGGCCCGGACGCGCTCACCTCCGAGCGGATGTACGAGACGCTCGACCTCTGCCTGGAGTGCAAGGGCTGCAAGGCGGAGTGCCCGTCCAACGTGGACATGGCCAAGCTCAAGTACGAGTTCCTGGCCCAGTACTACGAGCGGCACGGCACCCCGCTCCGCGCCCGCCTCTTCGGACAGATCGAGACCCTGAACCGGCTGGGCTGCACCTTCGCGCCGCTCTCGAACTGGGTGGCGAGCAGCGCGCCCGTCCGCTGGCTCCTGCACCGCGTGGCCGGGATCCACAAGAACCGGACCCTGCCCCCCTTCGCCGGCGAGCGCTTCGACCGCTGGTTCGCGAAGCGCAACGGATCGCGCCCCCGGGGGCGCCGCGGGCAGGTGGCGCTCTTCAACGACACCTACAT
This sequence comes from Methylomirabilales bacterium (SeqCode), assembly GCA_041946635.1. Lineage (GTDB taxonomy): Bacteria > Methylomirabilota > Methylomirabilia > Methylomirabilales > 2-02-FULL-66-22 > 2-02-FULL-66-22. The sequence goes on along the minus strand of JBHGAX010000114.1, from coordinate 1,097 downwards.
GACGTACAACTATCCCGAGATCGGCAAGGCCGCGGTGAAGGTCCTGGAGGCCGCGGGCTTCGAGGTGCTCCTGCCCGAGCACAAGTGCTGCGGGCGGCCCATGATCTCCAAGGGCCTCATCCGGGCGGCCAAGGCGCACGCGGCCCACAACGTGGAGAAGCTGTCGGCCTACGCGGCCCAGGGGATCCCCGTCGTGGGCTGCGAGCCGAGCTGCATGCTGACCTTCCGCGACGAGTACCCGGACCTGGTGGACGACCCGCGGGCCGAGGCGCTCGCCAAGAACACGTTCATGATCGAGGAGTTCCTCGTCGGCCTGATCGAGCGGGGCCAGCTCGACCTGCCCTTCCGCGGCGGCGCGAAGAGCATCCTGCTCCACGGCCACTGCCACCAGAAGGCCCTGATCGGCTCCAGCCCGAGCCTCCGGGTCCTCCGCCTGCTGCCGGACGCCAGGGTGGACGAGGTGGACTCCGGCTGCTGCGGCATGGCCGGCTCCTTCGGCTACGAGGTCGAGCACTACGCGCTGTCGCTCGCCATCGGCGAGCGCCGCCTCTTCCCCGCCGTCCGCGCCCGCGACCCCCAGTCCGAGATCGTCGCCGCCGGCGTCTCCTGCCGCCAGCAGATCGCCCACGGCACGAAGCGCCGCGCCCGCCACCTGGTGGAGGTCCTGGCCGAGGCGCTCCCCGGATAGGCCCGCACCGACCGGACCCGCCTGGCCTCGCGGGCGGCCGCGAGCCCGGCGCGGAAGCTGCCGGTCCGTCAGATCGATCAGATCCCCTGGTCCCGGCCGAGCACCGCGTCGGCGGCGCGCAGCGCCCACTCGTCCTGGTTGGCGAACAGCCCGCGGAGCTGGCCGCGGACTCGCCGGGCGGCGTGGTGGCAGAACGACGTCCCCACGATGGTGTCACGGTCGAGCGGGTGGTGGCCGTTCCCGGATTGCGGCGAGCGCGGTCGCGCCGCGCCGCGCTCGCACAGCATCTGGAGCTTGCCGATGACCGCCGCCATGGCGTAGAGGTCCACGACGGCGGCGGCGACGCGCTCCTGGAGCAGTTGCAGGTCGAGAATGCGCTCGCGGTGCGTGCCCAGGAGGCGGATCACCG
>JBHGAX010000113.1:0-11124 GCA_041946635.1 Methylomirabilales bacterium (SeqCode) | reverse complement strand
GTCCGAGGTCCGAGGTCCGAGGTCCAACGTCCAAGGTCCAAAATCCAAGTCCTCCGATGCCCCGTCTCCCCGGCCCCCGGCCGTTCTTGGCCTTGCCCCATTCGCTCCCCGGGATGATAATGGCGTCGCTCCCCGCCCGGTGCGCGCGGGGACAGGGAGGCCGACCATGGGTGACGAGCCACGAGAGCCCTTCGCCGTGGAGTGCCCGTGCTGCCACGCGACGCTGCGGGTGGATCCGGCGCTCCGGGCGGTGCTGTCGCACGAGCTGCCGCCCGAGCCGAAGGCGGTGAAGAGCCTCACCGAGGCGGTGAAGGGCCTGGAGGCCGAGGCGGCGCAGCGGCAGGCGAAGTTCGAGGAGTCGCTGCGGGCCCAGAAGAGCAAGAAGGACCTGCTGGACAAGCGATTCCAGGATGCGCTGAAGCGCTCCAAGGACGAACCGCTGACCCGGCCCGTCCGCGACATCGACCTGGACTGACGGAGGCGGCCATGAGCGCCGTGGGCTGGGACGCCTACTTCGTGGAGACCGGGTGGCTGGCCGGGCACCTGGAGGACCCGGCGCTCCGGCTGGTGGACATCCGGGGCGTGATCCGGCCCGCCGACGCCCCGAAGCCCTGGTACCTGGAGAGCCGGGAGCGCTACGCCGAGGCGCACATCCCGGGTGCGGTGTTCGTGGGCTGGCTCACGGATATCGTGGAGCCGGACGCGCCGGTGAAGATGACCATCCCGTCGGCCGAGCGATTCGGCGCCCTGATGGGCCGGCTGGGGATCGGAAACGAGCACCAGGTCGTGGCCTACGATGACGAGGGCAACCACATCGCCGCGCGACTCTGGTGGCTCCTGAACTACTACGGGCATGCGGCGGTGCGCCTGCTGAACGGCGGCTTCCCGAAGTGGACGGCGGAGGGCCGACCCGTGACCGCCGCCGTGCCCGCCCACCCCCCGGCCGTCTTCACGCCGCGCGGGCAGCCCGGCTGGCGGGTCACGGCGGCGGAGGTGCGGCGCGGCATGCAGGATCCGGACGCACGGCTGGTGGACTGCCGCGGCCCCCGGGACTTCCGCGGCGAGGTGGGGCGCGGGCAGCGCAAAGGGCGGATCCCGGGCGCGGTGAACGTGCCCATCTCGGAGCTGTGGGAGGGTCCGCACCAGACCTGGAAGGACCCCGAGCGCCTCCGGGCGCTGTACGAGCGGGCGGGCGTCTCGCCGGCGCAGCGGGTGATCACGTACTGCAACGCGGGTGTGTCCGCCTCCGTGGGGCTCCTGGCGCTCCGGCTCCTGGGCTATCCCGAGGCGGCGAATTACGCCGGCTCCTGGTACGACTGGGAGCACGACCCGGACAACCCGGTCGCGACCGGCTGAGCCCGGGCCTTTCCCTGGACGGCGGGTCCGGCGTCTGCTAGGCTCCGCGGGCACATCCGTTGGAGGGCCATGGGGAGGGGGAGCGGGAGATCGCCATGGCCGATACGAAGGCCGGAGAGGTGCGTCCGCGCTATCGACGGCGCAAGATCCTCCTCCGCCCTGGCTACCAGCTCCGGGTGGCGGGCACCATCCTGCTGAGCGTTCTCACCTACTCGCTGCTTCTCGGCCTCCTCATCTTCTATCCCCTCCACCAGGAATTCGTCGCGTCCGCCACGCTCGAGCAGCAGTCCCGGATCGCGCGGGTCGCGCTGGACATCCACGCGCGCCTCTGGCCGGCGGTGGTCGTGATCGCCGTGCTGGTCGCCGTGCAGTCCATCTTCGTGACACACCGGATCGTGGGGCCGGCCTTCCACGTCGGCCGCGTCCTCCAGGCGTTCGCCGCGGGCGACTTCAGCGTCCGCGCGCGGCTGCGGCGCTGGGACCAGTTGAAGGAGCTGGAGGCCGTGACGAACACCCTCGGCGAGGCGCTCCTGGCGCGGACGGAAGCGCGGAGCAGGCGCGAGGCGCGGCTCCGCGCCTCGCTGCAGCGCCTGCGCCGTCAAGCCGAGGAGCACGGGGTGCCGGCGGCGGTCCAGGCCGCGCTCCAGGAGATGGAGCGGGCCGTGGCCGAGCCCGCGGGCGAGTGAGGACGGTCGCCGCATGCCCGGGCCGCGCCGGCCAGCCGGCGGCTTCACGCTCATCGAGCTCCTCGTCGGGGTGGCCATCATCGGCATCGTCTCGGCCGTGGCCATCGTCGGCTACACGCGCTTCATCCAGCAGGCCCGCGAAGCGACGGTCATTCAGTACCTGCGGGAGATCCACAAGGGCGAGCTGGCCTGGCAGCTCGAGACGGACGACCCGGGCTTCACCGGCGACTTCGACGAGCTGGAGGAGACCGGGCTCGTTCCCCGCGCGGACAACAGCGTCCGCCTCCGGGTCCGGACGGCGCGCCGCACCGGGCGCGAGACCGAGACCAGCTCCCGGGACTACCAGACCTACCGCCTGAGCCTCTCGGCCGTGTCGACGCCCTCCACGAACACCTACACCTACACCGTGACCGCCCGGCCCGTGGACGGGCGGCGCAGCGTGCGCTGGTTCTACCTGGATCAGACGGGCATCATCCGGGCCGGCCTGGGCCGGGCCAACGCCAACTCGCCGCCGCTCTGAGTGCGGCGCGGGCGTGGGCCCTGCCCGTCCGGGGTGGGACGGAAGCGTCCCGTCCGGCGCCGTAGCGAGGTATACTGAGGGCCAGGGGGACACGCCATGGCGGAATCGTCGCTCACGCTGTTCGAGGTGCCCGAGACGCTCCGGCACCCCGTCCTCATCGTGGCCTTCTCCGGCTGGAACGACGCGGCGGAGAGCGCCACGTCCGCGGCCCGCTTCCTGTCCCAGCAGTGGTCGGGGCAGCGGGTCGCCGCCATCCAGCCGGAGGAGTTCTACCACTTCGGCCTGACGCGGCCGGAGGTCCGCTTCCGCCCGGGCACCACCATCCGCGAGGTGCACTGGCCGACCACGGACTTCTACCTGTCCCAGGTGGCGTCGCTGCCTCGCGACATGCTCGTGGGCCTGGGCGCGGAGCCGCACCTGCGCTGGCAAACCTTCTGCGGCCACATCCTCGAGCTGATCCGTCGCTTCGGCGTGGAGCTGGTGATCACGTTCGGCGCGCTCCTGGCCGACGTTCCCCACACCCGGCCCGTCCGCCTCTCGGGCGTGGCCACGGATCCCGAGCTGGCCGCCCGGTTCCAGACCACGCCCACCCGCTACGAGGGGCCGACCGGCATCATCGGCGTCCTGAACGATGCCTGCCGCCGCGCCCAGGTTCCCGCGGTCAGCCTGTGGGCCAACGTGCCGCACTACGTCTCCGAGGTGAACAATCCCCACGCGGTCCTGGCGCTGGTGCGCCGGGTGGTGACGTTCCTGGAGTGGCGCGCGGAGCTCGGCGAGCTGGAGGAGGCGGCGGCGGAGTTCGACCGGCAGATCGAGCGCGTGGTGGCGCAGAAGCCCGAGGTGGCCCGGTACATCCGGGAGCTGGAGCGGCGGGACGCGCAGGCGTCGGGCGAGGAGGAATCGCCGGGCGACCTGCCGGGGACCGGCGATCTGATGCGCGAGGTGGAGCAGTTCCTGCGGAAGACCCGCCTGCGCCCGGAGGAGGGCAGCGGCTCGTGAGCGGCGAGATCGGCAAGCGGCTGGCGGAGGTGCAGGCCCGGATCCGGGCGGCCGCGGCGCGGAGCGGCCGGGCGCCGGACGCGGTGCGCCTGGTGGCCGTGAGCAAGACCGTGCCCGTCGCGCGCATCCAGGAGGCGCTGGCCGCCGGCGTCACCATCCTGGGCGAGAACCGGGTGCAGGAGGCACGGGACAAGATCCGCCTGCTGCCCGGCGCCACCTGGCACCTGATCGGCCACCTGCAGACGAACAAGGCGCGGCTCGCGGTGGGGCTGTTCGCCCTGATCCACTCCCTGGACTCCCTCCGGCTGGCGGAGGAGCTGGACCGGCACGGCGCGCAGGCGGGCAAGACGGTGCGCTGCCTGGTGGAGGTCAACGTCGGCGGCGAGGCGCAGAAGAGCGGGCTGCCGGCGGCGGAGGTGCCGCGGCTGCTCGCGGCCGCGCGGCGGCTGCCCGCCCTGTCCATCGAGGGGCTGATGGCCATCCCGCCGTTTCACCCCGACCCGGAGGCGGTCCGGCCCTACTTCCGGGCGCTCCGGGAGCTGCGCGAGCGGCTGGCGCGCGACGGGTTCGCGCTCCCCGAGCTGTCCATGGGCATGAGCCACGACTTCGAGGCGGCCGTGGAGGAGGGCGCCACCATGGTGCGCGTCGGCACGGCGATCTTCGGGGAGCGGAATGCGGAAGGCTAAAATAAAACCGTAACACGCAAAACGGAAAGAGCTCCAGCGCTGAGGATGGCGAGAGCGGGAAGACGACGGGGAGGGACGCCATGCAGATTTTCCTGGATACGGCGGACGTGAAGGAGATCAAGGACCTGGCCAGCCTGGGGGTGGTGGACGGGATCACCACGAACCCCTCGCTGGTGGCCAAGGAGGGGCGGCCGTTCCGCGAGATCGTGGACGAGATCCTCCATCTGGTGGATGGGCCCATCAGCCTGGAGGTCGTGGCCACCGACTACCAGGGGATGCTGGGTGAGGCGCGGGCGCTGGCCAAGATCCACGAGAACGTCGTGGTGAAGATCCCGCTGATCGCGGACGGGCTGAAGGCGGTCCGGCAGCTCGCGCAGGAGGGGATCAAGACCAACGTCACGCTCTGCTTCTCGGCCAGCCAGGCGCTCCTGGCCGCGAAGGCCGGGGCGAGCTACATCAGCCCGTTCGTGGGGCGGCTGGACGACATCAGCCACGTGGGCATGGACCTGGTGCGCGAGATCGTGACCATCTACGAGAACTACGACTTCCCGACCAGGGTGCTGGCGGCCAGCCTCCGGGGACCGGTGCACGTGGTGGACGCCGCCATGGCCGGCGCCCACGTGGCCACCATGCCGCCCGCCGTGCTCCGGCAGATGATCAAGCATCCCCTCACCGACCTCGGCCTGGAGCGCTTCCTGCTCGACTGGAAGAAGGTCCCGCGGCCGAACTGACGAACAGGTTCTCCGGTTCGAGGCTTCGGACCGCAGCACCTCGGACCTCGGACCTCCTACAAGTTCGTGTCGAAGGCGGGGGCGGGCGTGCCGAGGGCCTTGCGGGTGGCGTCGGCCAGCAGGGCGTCGTGGGCGTGGTCGAGGGCGAAGATCCGGTAGTGGGCGACCTGCGCGGGGATGTAGCGGAACAGCTCCATGACGGGCTGGGGTGACGCCTGCTCCGTGGCCGGGTCGTAGATCAGGATCTTCTTCGCCTCCTCCGTCAGCGGGTTCAGGGGCCGCGGGTCCTGGCGGGCCATGTCCACCCGGAAGGGGATGTCCCGGATCTCCTCGGGGAGCGCCGCCCGGATGGCCTGCTCCAGGTCCCTGGCCGACCAGAACTTCTTCCCGCGCGGGTCGTCCATCGTCTCGGTGTGGTCGTAGGCCATCTTCCACTTGACCTCGCGCGCCAGGATGCGGGCCCACTCCTCGGCCAGGGCGCGCTTGCGCGGGTCCGGGTCGTCGGCCCACTGCCGCACCCCCTCCAGCAGCGACCAGTCGCTCACGCCGAGGTACCGATCCAAGTCCTCCACCAGGTCGAACGGGTAGAGCAGGCGGACGGTCTCCTGGAAGATGTCCTGCATGTGCAGGTCCATGGCTCGGTTCGTCCGATGGAAGTACACGTCCGCGTACATGGTGAAGCGGGCGTTGACGAACCGCCGCAGCGCGTTGGACCCCGAGCGGTGGAGGGTGAGGCCGTCGCGGGTGACGAAGGTGTAGTAGAGCAGCCGCTCGATGTCCACGATGTCCAGCGAGAAGCCCGTCATGTACGCGTCGCGCTGGATGTAGTCCATGTTGTCCGCGGTGTACAGGCCCGAGAAGACCGCCTGGAGCGTGCGGAGCCAGGCCGGCTGCTTGCCGGCCCCGCGGTCGGGCTTGCCCATCAGGAAGACCACGTGCTCGGGGTCCAGCCACTCGTCGGCCCGCAGCCGGCCGTCCAGGTCGGGGCTGCGCCGGATGCGGCGGATCAGGTCCGCCAAGCGGTCGCGCACGATGCGCTGGCCCAGCCCCTCGTGCGTGATGCCGTACAGCGGCTTCAGGATGTTCTCGTCCCAGAAGTGGCTGAACGGCCCGTGCCCCACGTCGTGGAGCAGGCCCGTCACGCGCAGGAGCGCCTTGACGTAGGCCGGGGAGGGGCAGTGGCGGCCGAACACCTTCTCCAGGCTGGGATACAGCCGATCCGCGAAGCGCCCGGCCATGTGCATGGTGCCCAGCGAGTGCTGGAAGCGGCTGTGCTCGCCGGAGGGGAAGACCCAGAAGCTGGACTGGAGCTGGTGCACCCGCCGCAGGCGCTGGACCCAGGGCGTGTCGATCAGGTCCTTCTCGGTGCGCTCCTCGGGCGGGCCCGCACCGGGCACCGTGAACTGGATGTAGCCGTAGAGGGGATCCGCCAGCAGGGCGATGCCTTCGTACATGGGGTGCCGGCGTTTACCCACGGCCATGCGGACTCCCTCCACTTCCAGGTGTCTCGGTTCGAGGTTCGAGGTGCGGTTCACGACGCCGCGGGAACCCCAGCAGCGGCTCCCGGCCCGAAGAGCCCGCCCTCGGCGGGACCTCGAACCTCGAACCTGGAGCCTCGAACCGGGCCCCCGTTTCCCGTATCGCGCCAACGATATCGCGTGCTCCAAGCCCCGGTCAACCCCGACGCGCGCGTTGCAACTTGGCGAGGCTCGTGCTAGGCTCACCGACCGGTGCCTGCAAGGAGGACCCCGTGCGACCTGCTTGGATCCTCGCCCTCGTGCTCTTGGCCGCCTGCGGCCGGCTGGAGCGCACCCCCCCGGCCACGGTGGCCGGCGAGGTGAAGCGGGTCACCTTCGAGGTGGTCGCGCGGGGCAATCGCTGCGAGCCGGAGGTGCTGGCGGCGGACCGCGAGGGCCGCGCCGTGCTCCTGACCTTCCAGGTCGTGAGCGTGGACAGGCCGCACCTCTTCCTGGTGCCGGACCTCGGGATCCGGCGGGAGGTGCCCGCGGGAACGCGGGTGGACATTCCCGTCCTGGCCGACCACTCGGGAATCTACGCGTACGCCTGCAGCTCGTTTCGCTGGATCGGGCCCTTGACCGCGACCGGCAAGCTGGCCATCCGGTGAGCCCGCTCGCACGCTCGACCCGCCCCGGCCTCCACTGAATCGCACGTATGTCCGACTCGACGTCCGACCCGACCGCCCCGATCCCGCCCCGCTGGGTGCGCCGCCCCGAGGAGCTGCAGGCGCTGGCCGCGCGGCTGGCGCACGCGCGGGCGGTCGCCGTGGACACGGAGTCGAACAGCCTGTACCACTTCCCCGAGCAGGTGTGCCTGGTGCAGCTCGCCGAGGAGGACGGGACGATCTCGCTGGTGGACCCCCTCGCGCTGCCGGATCTCTCGGCCCTGGCGCCCACCTTCGCGAGCCCCACCGCCGTGAAGGTCCTGCACGGCGCGGCCTACGACGTCTCGTCGCTGAAGCGGGACTTCGGCTTCCAGTTTGCGCGGATCTTCGACAGCATGGTGGCCGCACAGTTCCTCGGGCTGCCGGAGCTGGGGCTGTCCGCCCTGGTGGAGCGCTACTTCGGCGTCGCGCCCGGCCGGTCGCGGCAGAAGGACGACTGGACCGCCCGCCCGCTCACCCCGGAGCAGGAGCGCTACGCGGCCGACGACGTGCGCTACCTGCTGCCGCTGCGGCGGCGCCTGGCGGGGGAGCTGGCGGCGCGGGGGCGGGAGGCCTGGGTCGAGGAGGAGTGCGAGGCGCTCGCCGCCCTCCTGCCGGCGGAGCGCGTCTTCGACCCGGACGACGCGCTCCGCCTGAAGGGGGCCAGCCTGCTGGATCGGCGGGGCCTGGCCGCGCTCCGCGAGCTGTTCGCGGCGCGCGAGGCCTGGGCCCGCGCCACGGGGCGGCCGCCCTTCCGGGTGCTGGGGAACGACACGCTCCTCCGGCTCGCGCAAGAGCGGCCGCGCACACTGGCCGCCCTGGGCAAGATCCCCGGCTGCACCCCGCGCTGCGTGGACCGCTGCGGGGCCGGCATCCTCGCAGCGATCCGGCAGGCCGAGAGCCTGCCGGAGGACGCCCTGCCCACGCCCGCGCGTCCCAGGAAGCCCCGGATCCCGCCCGCCGTCGAGCGCCGCTTGGCCGCCCTGAACGCCTGGCGCGCCGAGGCGGCCCCCCGCGCGGGTCTCGACCCGGGGCTGCTGCTGCCCCGCCGGTTGATGGAGGTGCTGGCCGAGGCCCCGCCGGCGAGCCCGGCCGGCCTGGCCGCCGTGCCCGGCCTGCGCCGCTGGCGGGTGGAGCACTTCGGCAAGGAGATCCTGCAGGCCCTCGAGGCCTGAACCGCCAAGGCGCCAAGGGCACGGGGCGGCGGACCGGCGGCGAAGCCGGATCGCCCGGCTTCAGCGCCGGGGGCCGCCGCGACAACCACGACACCACCGCACGGAACAACCGGATGCCGATCCTCACCCTGGACAAGGCCGTCGCCGAGGTCCGCCGCGGGCACCCGGCGCCCGTCTACCTGCTGCACGGGGACGAGTACCTGGCGCGCGAGGGCGCGCGGGCGCTGGTGGAGGCCCTGGTGCCCGCGGCGGACCGGGCCATGAACGTCGAGGTGCTCAGCGAGGAGGCCGCGCAGGCCGGCCTGGCCGCGCAGCTCCGCACCGTGCCCCTCTTCGGCGGGACCAAGGCCGTGGTGGTCCACGACATCCGGGCCTTCGTGACCAGGCCGGCGCGCGGCAACCTGGCGAAGAAGAGCTACGAGGAGTGGCAGGACGGGGACGACCTGGCGAAGGCCATCAGGCTGTTCCTGCAGGCGGTGGCGGCGCTGGGCGAGGACGCGGCGTTCGTGGAGCGGGCGGCGCGGGGCCAGCTGAGCGAGGACGAGCGGGCGCGGCTGCTGCCCGCGGACGAGCACCCGGACGCGGAGCGGTGGCTGGTGGAGGTCGCGGTGCGCGCGGCCGCCGACGGCGTGAGAGTCCCGGCCACGGCGGGGGCCAAGGTCTACGAGGACGTGCTGGAGGCCGGCATCCCGCCGGGCGCCTGTCTCGTGCTCACGGCGGACGTCGTGGACGAGCGGCGCGCGCTCTTCAAGAAGATCCGGGAGATGGGCGTCGTGATCGACTGCGGCGTCCGGGGCAAGGGCACCTGGGACACCCAGATGCGGCCGGAGGCGGCCCGGGCCCGCATCGCGGAGGTGATGAAGCAGGCGGGGAAGACGGTCGAGGAGGTCGCCGCCCGCCGCATCCTGGAGCAGACGGGGTTCAGCGTGCGGGCCCTGGACTCGGAGCTGGAGAAGCTGTGTCTCTACGCGGGGGCCCGCGGGACCATCACGCCGGCCGACGTGGATGCGGTGCTCGTGAACTCCCGGGAGGCGAACACCATCGGCCTCGCCAATGCGGTGAGCGACAAGGACGCCGCCCGGGCCCTGCGCGCCTTCCGGAGCCTCCTCGCCCAGCGCGAGCCGCCGCCCCGCATCCTCTTTGCCCTGGCGGCCGAGGTCCGCAGCCTGATCCTCGGCCGGACGGTCCTGGAGGCGCGGCTGCAGGGCCGCCTGGACCCCTCCCTGACCTACCCCGTCTTCCAGTCGAGGATCCTGCCGCGCCTGCAGGAGCCCGGCGCCGCCGGGGACGGGGCGGCCGTGCTGGCCCAGATGCATCCCTTCCGGGCATTCAACCTCCTGAAGGCGGCCGCCCGCTTTTCGCTGCCCGGCCTCCTCCGCGCGCTGGACGCGGTCCACGAGGCGGACCTCCTGCTGAAGGGTTCCGGCCAGCCGGAGGAGCTGATCCTGGAGCACCTGGTGCTCGCCATCTGCGCCGAATCGTGAGGCCCGCGGCGGAAAATTCCTTGACAAAGGTGGGGCCCCGTCGAAGAATCCGGTGGCTTTTCCGGCGCGCCGCCGTGCAGCCCGGCGCGCGCCGATCCGCGCTGGCCGACGAAATCCGGCAACCCGCTGGTCCCGCAACGAGACGCCCATGACCACGCCCTCCCCGTCCCTGCAGCAGACGCCGCTCCACGCCGTGCACGTCGCGCTCGGGGCCAAGATGGTCCCCTTCGGCGGCTGGGAGATGCCCGTGCAGTACAGCGGCATCCTGGCCGAGCACCGGGCCGTGCGCCAGGCCGCCGGCCTGTTCGACGTCTCGCACATGGGCGAGGTGGAGTTCCGCGGGCCGGACGCCCTCGCGGCGCTCCAGCGCCTCACGAGCAACGACGCGGCCCGGCTCGAGGTGGGGCAGGTGCAGTACTCGGCGCTCACCACCGAGCACGGCACGTTCGTGGACGACCTGACCGTCTACCGGCTGGCGGACGACCGGTTCATGGTCACGCTGAACGCCGCCAACATTCCCAAGGACCTCGCCTGGATCCGGTCCCGGACCTCGGGGGACGTGCAGGTCCGCGACCTGAGCCCGGAGACCGCGCTCCTGGCGCTGCAGGGACCCCAGGCGGCGGCGATCCTGCAGCCGCTCACGCCGGTGGACCTCGCCGCCATCCGCTACTACTGGTTCCGGGAGGGCGAGGTGCGGGGCCGCCGGGCCATCCTCTCGCGCACCGGCTACACGGGCGAGGACGGCTTCGAGATCTACGTCGCGCCGCCGGACGCCGCGCCGCTGTGGGACGCGCTGATGGAGGCGGGCCGGTCGCGGGGGCTCCTGCCGTGCGGGCTGGGTGCGCGGGACACGCTCCGGCTCGAGGCCCGCATGGCGCTCTACGGCAACGACATCGACGAGTCGCACACGGTCCTGGAGGCCGACCTGAGCTGGATCGTGAAGCTGGACAAGGGGCCGTTCACCGGCCGGGAGGCCCTGGCCAAGCAGAAGGCCGAGGGCCTGCGGCAGAAGCTCGTGGGCTTCGAGATGGTGGGGCGCGGCATCGCGCGCTCGCACTATCCCGCGGTCAAGGATGGCGGCGTCATCGGCGGGGTGACGAGCGGCGCGCCCTCCCCGACGCTCGGCAAGAACATCGGCCTCGCCTACCTCGCCATCCAGCACACCGCGCCGGGGACCTCGTTCGAGGTGCAGATCCGCGACCAGCTCGTCCCCGCCCGGGTGGTGCCCACGCCGTTTTACAAGCGGCCGCCCCGGCCGCCGGTTACCCGGTTCTAGGTTCGAGGTTCCCGGTTTGGCGAGGGGAGGTCGAACCTCGAACCGGGAAC
>JBHGAX010000112.1:0-11158 GCA_041946635.1 Methylomirabilales bacterium (SeqCode) | reverse complement strand
GAGGAACCCAGGCTGGTATAGCAGCATCCCGGCTGGCGTTCAAGTCGAAGTGCTCGTGGCGCCCTCACCCCCATCCCTCTCCCGCTTCGCGGGCGAGGGGGTGGAGAGTCTTGCGGGGCGAGGGGTCGGTGGGTCGGTGCCGTTCCGAACCAGCGGAGAGAAACGAACTCGAGGCCGAGTCGCCTCTTTCGCATGTGCCCCTCGACTCCGCTGCGTCCCGAGCATGTCGAGGGGCTCGGGGCGAACGGAGGTTAGCCGGGAGATTGGGGGAGGGCTGCACTTCCGTGCGGTCTGGCGGTCATGTATTCTGGACGCCACCTCATCGCAGGAGGACTCGCGTGCCCATTCGCCTCTCGTCGAAAGCCAGGCTCGTGCACTTCCCCTCGACCGATGGCCTCCGGCTGGAGGGACGGCTCTTGCTCGCCCATCGCGACCGTGCGGTCGTGCTGTGCCATCCGCACCCGCTGCACGGCGGGTCGATGCTCACGCCCGTCATCATGACGGCGGAGCAGGCGTTCCAGGAGGCGGGCTACACCACGCTGGCCTTCAACTTCCGGGGGGTGGGCGGCAGCCAGGGCCGCCACGGGGAGGGCCGGGACGAGGTGGCGGACGTGGAGGGAGCGCTGGCCTTCACCGCGGAGCAGCTGGGCCACGCGCCCGCCCGGCAGACCGTGGCCGGGTTCTCGTTCGGCAGCTACGTGGGCGGCAGGGTCGCGTCGGCGGACGCGCGCGTGGCGGCGTTCCTCTGCATCGCCCCCGTGCTGAACCACTACGACTATGGTTTCCTGCGCAGGGCGCGATGCCGGATCGCCATCCTGGCGCCCGGGCAGGACGAGTTCAGCGACCCCGGGAAGCTCGACGGCCTCGTGGCCTCCCTGCCCCGCGCCCCCTGGCTGCGCATCGTGGACACGGACCACCTGTTCCGCACGGCCTGGGTGGAGCTGCCCCGTGCCTGCCGCGACGCCGTTGCCTGGCTCGACGGTCCCGGAGACGGCCCCGCCTGACCCGAAGCCCACGCGGAATCCGAAGTCCCGCTTGACACTCCCCACTTGACGCCGTACCGTGCCGCCACAAAAGGGGAGTCCCTTCGTCCGTTCCGCATGCCCGCCTGGACGTGGCTGACCCCCGGCTTCACGCCCATCGGCGATTCCGTCCCGCGCTCGCGCGGGGCGTTTCGATATCTCTGGCCGCCCTTCCGCGTGGCGAGCCCGCCGCCCTCGGCGGTCGCGGCCGCGCGTCTCAGGATCGCCGATGCCTGCCTCGCTGCACCCGCGGGTGCTCCGCGCCATTCCCCTCACCATGCTCCGCCCGCGCGTGAACGCGCTCGTCTGCACGCTGCTGGTCCTGGCCGTGCTCCTGGCCGTCTGGTGGGAGGGGGGCCGCCGGCTGGCCGCCGACCTGCTGGCGGAGGAGCGCGCCCGCGTCAACGCCCAGCTGGCGTCCCGCGGCGAGGCCGTGTGGATGGCCATCCACCAGCGGCTGGCCGCCCTCAAGGCTCTGAAGTCCTTCGTCGAGTCCGAGCTCGAGTTTCACGGCGAGCTGACCCAGGAGGAGTTCCGGACGTTCGCGGCGGCGCTCTACACGGGCGCGTCGGGGACCCGGCGGTTCGTCGTGACACCCATCCGGGGCGCGCGCTACGTCTATCCGCCGGTGATCGGGGCCGCAGCGGACGGCCGGGAGGCCTCCGCCGAGGCCTGGCGACTGGAGCGGCCCGAGGCCGAGCGCGCCATCCGCTCGCGCGAGGTCGTGCTCTCGGCTCCCGTCGCCCTGGCGGGCGGCGGGACCGGCCTGGTGGCCCGCATCGCCGCCTTTCACGACGGGCGCGCCTGGGGCATCATCTCCACCGTCCTGGAAGTGGAGCCCCTCCTCGCGCATGCGGGGCTGGAGGCCGGGCCGCCGGGCCTGGCGGTCGCAGTCCGCGACGGCGAGAGCCGGGTCTTTCACGGCGACCCGTCGGTCTTCCAGCGCGATCCCGTCGAGTACCGCCTGCAGCTGCCGGGCGAGGACTGGGCCCTGGCGGCCATCCCGGCGCGCGGGTGGCGGGCGCCCTTCCACCGCACCCTGCTCCTGTACCAGGCGCTCGCCCTCACCATCGTCGGGCTGCTCGTCGCGCTCACCTACGTGGCGGCCAGCCGGCAGGCGTTCCTGAGCGCCGCCGTGCGGCAGCGCACCCGGGATCTCGAGCACGAGATCGCCGAGCGCGCGATGATGGAGGAGAGCCTGCGCCTTTCCCGGGCGCACTTCTCCAGCATCGTGCAGATCTCCGACGACGCCATCGTCTCCTTCGACCGGACGCAGCACATCCTCCTGTTCAACCGCGGCGCGGAGCGGTTGTTCGGCCGCCCCGAGTCCGAGGTCCTCGGGCAGCCGCTCGACCTCCTGCTTCCCCCGCGCTTCGTCGAGGCCCATCGCCGCCACGTGGAGCAGTTCATTGCCTCCCCCGAGGCCATTCGGACCGTCGCGATTCGGCAACCCATCACCGGGCGCCGCGCGGACGGCAGCGAGTTTCCGGCCGAGGGGAACATGTCCAAGTTCGAGGTCGGCGGGCGACTCATCCTCACCATCCGGCTGCGGGACATCACGGAGCGGCTGCGGGCGGAGGAGGCGCTGCGCCGGCTGGCGGCCATCGTGGAATCGTCCGAGGACGCCATTGTGAGCCGGGCGCTGGACGGGACCATCCTCAGCTGGAACCGCGCGGCGGAGCGGCTCTTCGGCTACACGCGCGAGGAGATGGAGGGCCAGTCGGTTGACCTCCTCGTGCCGCCGGAGCGGCGAGCCGAGGTCCAGGCCATCGGCGAGCGAATCCGGCGCGGGGAGAGCGTCGCGCCGTTCGAGACCGTCCGGCTGCGCAAGGACGGCGCGCGCGTGCACATGGCCCTGACGGTCTCGCCCATCCGCAATGCCGAGGGCAGCGTCGTCGCCCTCTCCGCCATCGGCCGGGACATCAGCGAGCAGCGGCGCATGGAGGCGCGCATCCGGCAGAGCCAGAAGATGGAGGCCATCGGCACCCTGGCCGGGGGCGTGGCGCACGACTTCAACAACATCCTGAGCGTGATCATCGGCTACACGGAGATGGCGCTCGATGCGATCGACATGAATGGGCCGGCCCGCGACGACCTCAAGCAGGCGCTGGTCGCCGCGCGCCGGGCCAAGGACCTGGTGCACCAGATCCTGGTCTTCAGCCGCCACCGCGATCAGGAGCGAAAGCCGCTGGCGCTCCACCAGGTCGTGCGCGAGGGCATGCACCTGGTGCGGGCGTCCCTGCCGGCCACCATCGAGATCCGGCAAGACATCGACACCCGCTCCGGCTTCGTCATGGCGGACGCCACCCAGATGCACCAGGTGCTGATGAACCTGTGCGCCAACGCCGAGCACGCCATGCGCAACCGGGGCGGCGTCCTGGAGGTCTCCTTGCGGCCCGTTCTCCTGGATGCGCCGTTCACCGCCGCGCACCCGCCGCTGGAGCCGGGCCCCCATCTCCGGCTGCGGGTGCTGGACACCGGCCACGGCATGACGCCGGAGGTGCGCGAGCGCATCTTCGATCCGTTCTTCACGACCAAGGCGGGGGGCGAGGGCACGGGCATGGGCCTCGCCGTGGTCCACGGGATCGTGGCCGCGCACGGCGGCGCCATCTCGGTGGACTCGGCGCCGGACCAGGGGGCCACGTTCGAGATCTACCTCCCCGCCTGGGCGGGCCGGCCCGCGGGCGAGGCGCAGGGCCCGGGCGGCGCCCAGGGCGGGCGCGAGTCCATCCTCCTCGTGGACGACGAGGAGCCGCTGGTGGCGCTCTGGACCCGCCGGCTGCGGGGCCTCGGGTATCGGGTGACGGGGTGCACGAGCGGCGTGGACGCCCTGCGGACGTTCCGGGCGGCGCCGCACGCGTTCGACGTGGTGATCACCGATCAGACGATGCCCCACCTCACGGGGGACAGCCTGGCGGTCGAGGTGCTGCGCGTCCGCGCGGACATCCCCATCATCCTGTGCACCGGCTACAGCCACACCATCACCGAGGAGCGGGCCGCGGCCCTGGGTATTCGCGCCTTCCTGCTGAAGCCCTGCACCCTGGAGGAGTTGAGCGCAAGCATCCGCGCCGTGCTCTCCGCCCAGGCCCTCCAGCCGTCGGCCGGCTGAACGCACTCCGGCGGAGAAGACCGTTTCACGCCAAAGACGCCAAGGCGCAAAGAGAGAGTTCGGACGAGGACGTCTCACACGGAGCCACAGAGACACGGAGGCTCTGTAGCTCTGTGCCTCTGTGTGAGACTGTATTTCAGAAGGCGTCAAAGCGGCGGGAGAGGTAGCGGAGGCTGAGCAGGATCGAGAGGGCGACGACGAGCGCGATGGCCAGCGCCCCCGCGGTGAACCCCTGGCGCCCGATCAGCCAGCCGACGAGGGCCGGGGCCAGGATGAAGCCGAGATCGGTGACCAGCCGGTAGAGCCCGGCGGACCGCCCCCGGAAGTCGCCGCCCAGCTGCTCGCGCAGGAGCGCGGGCACGAGCATCCAGACGCTCATCCCCGAGGTGAGCAGGACGAAGGCCGCGCCGTAGGTCAGGCTGCCGGCACTGGCCGGCACGAGCAGCACGCCCGCCAGGATCGCGCCGAAGCCGGGAAGCAGGATGCGCACCTTCCCCCAGGCGTCGGCGGCCCACCCCACCGGAAACAGCAGGCCGACCTCCGCCCAGAAGGCGATGGCCATGCTCCGGCCCACCGCCTCCGCCGGCAGCTCCAGCCCCCGGCCGCCGTAGAGCGGCAGCAGCGTGGAGATGCCGCCGCCCCAGGCGAAGGCCTGCGCGAACATGGCGACGTAGATCGCCAGCATGGCCCCCGGGCGTCGAGGCCCGGCAGCCACCGGGGGCGGCGCGGTGGCCGGCAGCAGGTTTGCCTCGACCCGGGCCAGAGCCGGCGAGACCCGCGCCGCGGTCGCCCAGGCCGCCAGGAACGCCGCGGACGCGCCCCAGAAGCTCCAGCGCCACCCCCAGCGGCCGCCGATCATGCCCGCCAGGTCCGCGCTCACCGCCATGCCGGCGATGACCGAAAGCTCGTACAGGTTGCCGCGCCGGCTCCGCTGTGCCGGCGAGCCGGTGTGCATGAGGTAGAGGATGCCCACGACGTTCACGGTGCCGGACGCCAGGCCCATCAGCCCGCGGGCCAGGGCCATGACCGCGAAGGAGGGCGCGGCGGCGGACAGGACGTTCCCGGCCAGGAACAGCCCCATCCCGGCGTGCAGGATGCGGCGGAACCCGAGCCGCTCCACCAGGAGGCCGATGGGCAGGTCGGCGATGAACCGGGTGAGCCCGAAGGCGGTGCCCAGCAGGCCCGCGGCGGCGAAGCTGAGGTCCAGGCTCTCCATCACCTGGGGCAGGAGCGGCGGGAAGACGCCCATGCCGACGTTCAGCAGGAAGAACACGAGGAGGAAGGCTGCGAAGCCGTTCTCCTGCAGCATGGCGACCGGCTGGACGACCGGGGCCGGCGGCGGCGTGGGGGCGGTCATTCCAGGGCCGTGAGGACGGCGTACGTGCGCGGCGTGGTGGGCAGCGCCACCTCGTCCCCCTCGGACTTCCCGAGCAGCGCCCGGGCCACCGGGGTGCCGGAAGTGATGATCCGCACCGTCGGTCCGCCGACCTCGGCGGCGACTTCCATGCCGCCACAGACCGGCAGCAGGAAATAGTACGAGGAAGCCCCGCCCGGGCCCGCGAGCCCCACCAGGCAGCCGAGCGCCACCCGCTCGGGATTCCCCGGCAGCCGGAGCCCTTGCAGCGTTCGGAGCTCCTGCTCCCGCTCCTGGATGCTGAGCGCCAGCGCGTTGGCCAGGTAGGCCGACTCCTGCCCGAACACCTCGCGCTTGCTCTTCATGACGTGCGGCGTGGAGAGCACGGCGTCGCGGGATGTCTCGTAGCCGGCGCGAAGCTCCGCCAGCTTCGCCTCGACCTGCGCGATCACCACCTGCAGCAGCTTCGCCTTGTCCATCGCCAGCCCGGGAACGGGGATATGCACCGCGAAGACCACGCAGGACACGAAGAAGTACGCGTACCGTCATTCCGGCGAAAGCCGGAATCCAGGGGACCGGTGCTGGACCCCGGCTTTCGCCGGGGTGACGACCCAGGGGGCGCCTACTCCTCAACAGCCGGAGACTGCCGGGCCTCCGCCAGCGCGGCCTCGATCATGCTCCGCGGGGGTACCCCCGACCCCCCGTAGTTTCGTCAGGTCAGGCCGAAATCGAGAGCGCCGCGCGCCTCGCGCTCGATGTCCTGGCCGTTCACCTGGACCGTGGGGCTGCCCAGGAACCGCATGTCCACGGCCTGGGCCTCGGTCTCGATCCGCACCTCTTCGAGGCGAATCGGCATCCCGAGCGCCGCGGCAACCTCGCGGACGAGCGCCACCGTCGGCGGCGTGGCCGCGCAGCCGTCCATGTACAGCACGCGGACAGCGAGGGGCGGCCGGTCACTCTTCACGACGCTCCTCCGTTCGCAGCAGCCGCGTCACCGCGGGGTCGCCCTTGGCTCGAACGCATCTCGGCCTGTCGACGCTTCTCCTGCTCCAGTCGAACGTCGAGGCTGACGGAATGCCGTCCACCCCACCCCGTGCGCTTCTACCACGAAGACCGGGCTTGCGGCAACGGCGAACGGCGCGGTCCCTCCCCCTCACCCGCCCCCTCGCAGAGGGGAGAGAGACAGGGTGAGGGGTCCGCGGCCGGCTTGTACTGGCTTGCGACCCTCCGGGCCGGTCGCGGCACGAGGCCGTTGACCGCGCGACCCTGCCCGTGCGATCTAATGCCGTTTTGCCTGGGCGAGAATTCTTCTGGAAAGGAGCGGCGGCATGGCAGGCGTGGATTCGGGGATCCGGTTCCCCGCGGAGAAGCTCCGCGGGTGGACGGAGCAGGTGTTCCAGGCAGTGGGGGTTTCCAGGGAGGATAGCGTCCTCCTCACGGATTCGCTGATCGAGGCGAATCTCCGCGGCGTGGACACGCACGGCATCACGCGGATGCTCTGCGTGTACGTGCAGCGCATCCAGCGGGGGATGATGACCCCCAAGACCGAGCTGACGGTGCTGCGCGACAAGCCGTCCACCGCGCTCATCCACTGCCACAACAGCATCGGGCAGATCGGCTCCGGCTTCGCCATGCGCATGGCCATCGAGAAGGCCAGGAAGACGGGCACGGCCTTCGTGGCCACCACCCACTCGAATCACTACGGCGCCGCGGCCTACTGGGCGATGCAGGCCCTGCCCCACGGCATGATCGGCTTCAGCGCCACCAACGCGCCGGCCACCGTGGCGCCCACGGGCGGCCGGACCGCCATGCTGGGCACGAACCCCTTCGCCATCGCGATCCCGGCCGGCAAGGACCTCCCCATGGTGCTCGACCTGGCGACGACCGTGGTGGCCCGGGGTCGCATCCTGCTCCATGCCAAGCAGAACAAGCCGCTGGAGCCGGGCTGGGCCTACGACGAGATGGGCCGCCCCACCGTGGACCCGCACGCGGCCCTCAAGGGCCTGCTCGCGCCCATGGGGGCGTACAAGGGTTACGGCATCGCGCTGGCCATCGACATGCTCTGCGGCGTGATGACCGGGTCGAGCTACGGCGCGCACTTCCCGGGATTCCTGGCGGACAACTTCGAGCGGCCGACCGACGTCGGGAGCGTCTTCGCGGCCATCGCGGTGGACAGCTTCATGGACCTGGCCGAGTTCACCGCCGCGGTGGATCGGGCGCAGGCCGAGATCCGGGCGTGCGCCAAGGCGGAAGGCGTGCGGCGCATCTACATCCCGGGCGAGCCCGAGTTCGAGACCCGGGCCGAGCGCCTGAAGACCGGCATCCCCATCCCCGAGCCGGTGGTGAAGGACTTCGTGGCGCTGGGCGCCGAGCTGAAGCTGCCCTTCCCGCAGGACTAGAACCGATCTATCCGCAGATTACGCAGATCACGCAGATTTCAAGAACACGAAGGCCTCGGGCGGTCCCGAGGCCTCCGGTTTTTTCCGGGGAATCTGCGTAATCTGCGTAATCTGCGGATAATCCGGCCCTTACTTCCTCGTGGCCTCGATGGCCTTGAACAGGCTGTCCACGTAGGCCTTGCCGATCTCCTTCTCGGCCCAGGCCTTGACCGGCGGCTGGGCCAGCTTCCGGAACTGCGCCAGCTCCGCCGGGCCGATCTCCGTGACCTCCATCCCCTGCTTCGTGAGGATCTCCTTGGCGTTCTTGTCCTGGTCGCTCGTCATCTTGCGGTGGATCGCCGTCGCCTTCTGCGTGCCCTCCTCCACCGCCTTCCGCTCTGCGGGCGACAGGCCCTGATAGTACTTCTCGTTGATGGTGTAGCCGTGCACGCTCCAGACGTGGCCGTCCAGCGTGATGTACTTCTGGTACTGGTAGAGGCTGGCGGCCAGGATGTTGGTCACGCCGTTCTCCTGCCCGTCCACGACCTTCTGCTGGAGCGCCGCCGGCAGCTCCGCCCAGGGAATGGCCGAGGGGCTCGCGCCCAGGGAGTTGACGAGGGTCTGGAACACCGGGCTGGGCATGACCCGCATCTTGAGGCCCTTCATGTCGTCCGGCGTGCGGATGGGCCGCTTGCTGTTGGTGAAGTGCCGCACACCGTTGTCGGCCAGCGACAGCAGCCGGACCCCGGTCTTCTTGACCATGTCGTCCGAGAACTCCTTCAGCCAGGGGCTGTCGTACACGCGCCAGGCGTGCTCGTGATTCTCGTACAGGAAGGGGATGCCCAGCACGCCGATGGGCTTGTAGATCACCGCGATGGCGCCGTCGTGGGCCACGGCCATGTCCAGGGTGCCGAGCCGGAGCCCCGACATGGTGTCCGCATCGTTGCCGAACTGGCCGGCCGGGAAGATCTCGACGCGGATGGAGCCGCCGGTCGCCTTCTCCACGTGCTCCTTGAAGGCCAGGGCGGCGGCATGCTTGGGCTGGTCCGGGCGGGCAGGCTGGAAGTGGGCGTACTTCAGCGTCTTTGCGGCGAAGGCGCCCGTGGGGAGGGCGAGCAGCACCGCGAGCGCAACGAGCAAGACTCTTCTCGGCCTCATGGCACTCCTCCTGTCTCGGGTTCACGGTACGAGGTTCGAGGTTCGAGGTTACAGGTACGCTTTGGCGGTTCGAGGTCGACGGTTCGAGGTTGAAGATCCCGGACGGCCTGGACCTCGAACCTAGAACCTCGCACCTCGAACCGTCAACGGGCAAAGCCCAGCCACCGCGGCAGCGCGAGGCTGATCGCGGGGACGTAGACCACCAGGGCCAGGACCACGAAGAGCGCGACCAGCATCGGCAGGATGGCGCGCGACAGCTTCTCGAAGTTGAGGCCGCCCACCGCGGTGATGATGAAGAGGACCGCGCCCACCGGCGGCGTCACCATGCCGATCGTGATGTTCAGGACGAAGGCCATCGCGAAGTGCAGCGGGTCGATGCCCACCTGATCCGCCACCGGCGCCAGCACCGGCACCAGGATGATCACGGCAGGGAGCGTGTCGATGAACAGGCCGCAGATGAGGACGAAGACCGCCACCAGGGTGATGATGACCACGGGGTCGCGGCTCAGGCTCGTGATGTAGGCCGCCACCTTCTGGGGCACCTGGACCAGCGTCAGGATGTTGGCGAACAGGGAGGCCATGGAGACGATGAGCAGCGCGGCCGAGCTGACCAGCGCGCTCTGGACCACGACGCCGGGCAGCATGCGGAGCGTCAGCTTCTTCGTGACGAAGAACCCGACGAAGAGCGCGTAGAAGACCCCCACGGCGGACGCCTCGGTGGCGGTGAAGACCCCGCCCAGGATGCCGCCGACGATGATGGCGGGCATGAGCAGGGCCGGGACGGCCCGCCACATGCTGCGGAGCCGTTCGCGCCAGCTCACCACGGGGGCGCGGAACAGGTAGTGGCGCCGGACGGCCGTGAGGTGGTTGACGAGCGCGAGCGCCAGCCCCATGAGGATGCCGGGCACCACGCCCGCCAGGAACAGCCCGGCGACCGTGACCTTGCTGTCCGTGATGGCGTAGATCACCATGATGATGCTGGGCGGGATGATGGGCCCGATCGTGGCGTTGGCCGCGGTGAGGGCGGCCGCGTAGTACTCGTCGTAGCCCGCCTTCTTCATCATGCGCATCACCAGGGCGCCCGGGCCGGCGGCGTCCGCCAGGGCCGACCCGCTGATGCCCGAGAAGATCATCTCGGTGAGGATGTTGACGTGGCCGAGACCGCCCCGGATGTGGCCCACCAGGCTGTTGGTGAAGCGGAGCAGGGACAGCGTGATGCCGCTCGCGCTCATCAGGTCGGCGGCCAGGATGAAGAACGGCACCGCCATCAGGGGAAACGAATTGATGCCGTTGAAGAATCGCTGGGGCACCGTGAGGAGGGACAGCTTGCCGTCCACCAGGAGGGCGACCAGCCCCGACCCGCCCATGCTGATGGCGATGGGGACGCCGAGCAGCATGCCGACGAAGAACGTGACGATCAGCGTGGCGCCCACCCCTACACCTCGTCCCCGGACAGGTCTTCCAGGACGACGCCGGGCGCCCACTGCCTGTCCCGGTACTTCCGCAATATCAGGGCCAGGTGGACGGCGAAGAGCAAGGTGCCGACCGGAATGGCGAGCGAGGGAATGCCCAGGGAGATGTTGAGGACGGGGGTCTCCTGGCTCCAGACGAACGCGGCAAACTGAAAGCCCAGGACCGTCACGGTGCCGAGGAAGACCAGGATCAGGGCGGCGATCGCGGTGCGCAGGCCCCGGGACACCCTCGCCGGCAGGCGATCCTGCAGCATCTCCAGCGCCACGTGGCGCCCCTCGCGCAGGGCCAGGCCCGCCCCCAGGAAGGCGATCCAGATCATCAGGTACTGCGAGATCTCCTCGGCCCAGATGATCGAGAAATTGAGCGCATACCGGCAGACCACGTTGATGAAGACCAGGGTGGCCATGGTCAGCATCATGGCGAAGACCACCCAGCGGTTCACCGCCACGAGGCCGCGCTCGAATCGGTCCAGGGTCATCGTCCCCTCCCGGCCGCGCGGTATCTATCCCGTTCCGGCGCGCGAGTCAAGGAGAAGCCGCCGGCCCGGTCCGCATTTCCCGGTTGCCGCCCTCGTCTTGGCATGGCATATACAATCAGTCCGGGAGGGAGCCGCCATGCGCCTCATCCAGCTGGTGCGGGTCCGCCAGTGGTTCTCGCGGCGCGA
>JBHGAX010000111.1:0-11348 GCA_041946635.1 Methylomirabilales bacterium (SeqCode) | reverse complement strand
TGGTTATCGAAATCGAGAAGCTGCCAGGTCAGCGTCAGTGCCGAGACGCCGCTGGCAGCTTCGTTGCATTTTGGCGGCCCGGGGAGGTGCGATGCGGGGGAACGTGGCGGATGGAACGGGAAGGCGGCGCTGGAGGGCGTGGCCGCCGCTGGCGCTGGGCGCCGTGGCGCTGCTCCTGGCCGTGCTGGGGGTGGGCCTGATCCTTCGCCACGGCCCGCACGATGGGCCGCCCGGGGCCTCGCCGGAGTCCGGCGGGCCTCTCCGGGAGGTCGCGCCACCCTCGCCCAACTTCCTGAAGATCCTGGGGAAGGGACGCACCCTCCAGGACGCCCTGGAGGCCCACGGCGTCCGGCAGGATCTGGCCCTCAACATCATCCGCGCTTTTCGCCCCCACCTGGACTTCCGCCGGCTCCGGCCCACCGACTCCCTCGAATTCGAGCACGATCAGGCCGGGACGCTCATGCGGATCGTGTACCGGCAGAGCCCGGTGGACGTCTGGGAGGCGCTGCGCGTCGAGGACGAGTGGCGCGCCAGCCGGCTCGACATTCCGGTGGAGCGCCGCCGGGTGCTGGTGGCGGGCGCCCTGGACGGGAACCTGTTCGAGAGCATCGAGGCACTCGGCGAGCAGCCGCAGCTGGTCCTGGACTTCGCCGAGATCTTCGCGTACGACTTCGACTTCGCGTCCGATTCGCAGCCGGGGGACCGCTTCCGCATGCTCGTGGAGAAGGTGTACACCGGCGACCGCTTCGTGCGCTACGGGCCCGTCCAGCTGGCGGAATACGAGGAGCGGGAGGGGCGGGTGCACACCGGCATCTATTTTCGGGACGGCGAGGAGGCCGGCTACTACACGCCCGCCGGGGAGTCGCTGCGCCGGGCCTTCCTCAAGTCGCCGCTGGAGTTCACGCGCATCAGCTCGGGCTACACCCGGGCACGCCGCCATCCCATCCTGGGCGGCGTCCGCCCGCACCTGGCCGTGGACTACGCCGCCCCCCACGGCACGCCGGTCTGGGCGGTGGCCGACGGCGTCGTGGAGTTTGCCGGCTACAGCGGCGGCAACGGCAACACGGTGATCCTTCGCCACCGGGCCAACTTCAAGACGATGTACAACCACCTCGCCGGCTTCAGCCGGGCCGTGCGGAAGGGCGCGGTGGTCCGGCAGCGTTCGGTGATCGGCTACGTCGGGTCCACCGGCCTGTCCACGGGCCCGCACCTGGACTACCGGGTGATGAAGGACGGGGTGTTCGTCAACCCGCTGAAGCAGACGTTCCTGCCCGGCCGGCCCGTATCCCCCGCCGCGCAGGCGGCGTTTGCGGCGCGGAGGGACGCGCTCCTGGGCGAGATGCGGGCCGCCCAGCGTGCCGCCTCCGCGCCCCGATCCGCCGGCGTGCACCCCCGGACCCCGTAGGCGGCCGTTCCGGCTCTCACGTTGCCCTCCGTGCCGGGCGGTGGTATAGTCCGGCCCCGGCACGCCGGCCGCGGGCGGGATCCTCACGAGCAGGTATCCGGACCGAGAGGGGCAGAGGCGAAGATGAAGGTCCTCATCGCCGAAGATGACGGGTTGGCCGCTCAGGAGATCGAGCGGGAGCTCCGCGGGCTCGGGCACCAGGTGGTCGGGGTGGCGGAGACGGGGCGGCGGGCCGTGGAGATGGCCCGCATGCTGGAGCCCGAGCTGGCACTCCTCGACATCGCCATGCCCGGCGTCGACGGGATCGAGGCGGCCCAGGAGATCCTGGCGACCCGCGCCATCCCGATCATCATGGTCACCGGGCACGCGGAGCCGGAAATGGTCAGCCGGGCGGCCGCGGCCGGGGTCTTCACCTACTTGCTGAAGCCGGTGCGGGCGCGGGAGCTGGGGACCGCCATCCAGATCGCCCTGGCCCGGTTCTCGGAGCTCCAGGCCCTGCACCGGCAAGTGCGCGATCTGCGGGAGGCGCTGGAGGTCCGCAAGGTCGTGGAGCAGGCCAAGGGCATCCTCATGCGCCGGCTGCAGGTGCCCGAGGCCGAGGCCTTCCGCATGCTGCAGCGGCGGGCCGCCAGCCAGCGCAAGTCCATCCGCGAGATCTCCGAGGCCGTGTGGGAGGCGGACCGCTTCTACCGCGACATGGAAGCCACGGACGACTGACGTCGCGGCCGAGTTTTCCCTTGACAAGGGTCGGGCGCCGAGGGACACTGCGACCCTCCGACGCTTCGACTGCACCGTGACGAACACGTGACGCCGGCACCGCATGGCGCGGCTGCCGGCGGGGCGATGAACGCCCTGGTTGCTCGCCGGCGACGAGCTGCCAGGGCGTTTGCGTTTCTGCGAGGTTCGCCGGGTTCCAGGACAGACAGGAAGGAGGCGGCCATGGGCAGCGTTCGAGGATACCGGTGCACGAGCTGCCGCGGCGAGTTGCTGGCCACGTCCGAGCCGGCCCGGGCGGGACGGCGCAACTGGACGCCCCCCGTGCTGTGCTGTGGCCAGGCCCTCCGCCCGCTGGACGCCGACCAGATCCTGCCCGCGATGCTCACGCGGGGCCGTGTGGCGCGCTGCCCGCGCTGCGGGTACCAGGTGCGGATCGTGGTCCACCCGGTGAGCCCGCCCGTCTGCATGCTGTGCCAGCTCGAGTTTGCGCTCGACGCCGGCCCCAGCGAGGGGGTGGCCGGCCCCGTGCTCGTTTCGGCCGGCGGCCGCCGCGCCTAGGGCGGCGCCATCTTCAGTCTCGAGTCCGCCCCCGGCATCCGGGAGCGGCTGCAACCGTAAGGGAGAGTGGGAGCATGTCGAAAGCGTCCCCGCGAAAGTCCAGGAGCACCGAGACGCCCTCCCGGCGGAAGTCTCCGGAGGCCCAGCCCGGCGCCCCGGCCGTCGGGTCCACCGCCGAGCCGGCGGCCCGACGGGAGGCTTCGCACGAGCGGGAGCGTCCACACCAGCGGGAGGCTTCGCACGAAGAGATCGCGCGGCGCGCCTACGCGCTGTTCCAGGAGCGCGGCGGGCAGCACGGCGACGACCTGGCCGACTGGCTTCGCGCCGAGGCGGAGCTGACCGCGCGGTCGGGCAACGGAGGGAACGGAGGCAGAAGGCAGCCGTGACCTGGCCGCACGCCCGGAACGCCGTACCCGGCTTTCACCGCATGCATCCCCGGCCCAAGCGCCGGGTGACCCATCGAGGCTCAGCATGGCCACCGTACTCGTGGTCGAAGATGATCAATTGGTGGCCGGGCGCATGGTGCAGATGCTCCGCAAGGCGGACCACACGCCGGTCCGTGCCCCGGACGCGCGCACGGCCCTGCGCGAGGCCCTAGAGCGACCGGACGTCATCCTGCTCGATCTGCGCCTGCCGGACCTGCCCGGGCAGGAAATCTTGAAGCAGCTCAAGAGCCAGCCGGAGACCGCCGACATCCCGGTGGTCGTCATCACGGGCTGCAGCGAGTCGGCCAAGGCCCTCAGGGGCCGGAGCCAGGTGGCCCAGATCCTGCTCAAGCCGGTCTCGGAGCCGCAGCTCTGCCAGGCCGTGGACGGCATCCTGGCGGCGCGGCGCTCCGAGCCGATCGGCGCCTGCCGCCTCACCCAGCACCGCCGGCGGGAGCTGGTCCGGCGCCTCATCGTGGAGGGGCCGGACCGCCTGGCCTTTCACGTGTACCGGCGGCTGTGCGCGGACCGGAGCCGGACGGTCGGCGCCCCCAGCGGCACCGACGTGTTGAGCTGGGTGCAGATCGCGGAGTGGGCCCGGCTGGAAGGCGTGCTGAATGCCGAGCAGGCCGCGCTGCTGTGCAACGAGGCGGCCGACGTTCGGAGCGAGGTGGCCGAGGGACCCGCGTAGTCGCCCGCAGCCGCGGTCCCCGGCCCGTCGGGGGAGGGCACGGCCGGGAGCGGCGCTCGCCGCTCCCGGCCGTGGAGCTTCTTGCTGCCCGGGTGCTGAACAGCCTGCTCAGGCGCCCAGCGCGGCGAGCGCCTTCGTCAGGGCCTCCACGAAGAAGTACTCGCCCCAGATGACCGACTCGTCCACGCCCAGCCCCTTGTGGATGTGGTACACGCCGTGCTTCAGGATGCCTTCCCAGCCGGGCGTGCTGCGCGCCAGGTAGGCCTCCCCGGTCAGCGTCTCCAGGATGCGCAGGGCCGTGTCCCGGTAGAGCCGGGCCCGCGCCCGCGAGACGGTGAACTCCGACAGATCCAGCAGGCCGGACGCGGCGATGGCGGCCGCGCTGCTGTCGGGCTGGCCGCGCCGCTCGGCGGGCGCGTCGTAGTCCCAGGGCGGCACGCCATCCGCGGGGGTGTGCTCGATGTAGAAGTCCGCATTCGCCTCCGCGGTCTCCAGGAAGCGGCGGTCTCGGGTGTAGCGATACGCGGTGCCGAAGCCGTAGAGCGACCAGGTGAGGCCGCGCGACCAGCACGAGTCGCCGCGGAAGCCCTGGTGCGTGGCCTGCCGCTGGAACTCCCCCGTCTTCACCTCGAAGATCCCCTCGTGCGCGGTCGAGCCGTCCCCCCGGACCAGCGTCCGGCGCGTGGTCAGGCAGTGTTCCAGCGCCACGCGGCGCAGCGACTCCTCCTGGGTCTCCCGCGCCGCGTAGAAGATGATGCCCACGTTCATCATGATGTCGATGAACGTCGAGTGCGGGCCGATGAAGGAGCTGAGGTAGCGCCCCGCCTCGTTGAAGCGCAGGCCCATGGTCTTCCCCGCCTGGATCAGCACCTCGCGGAGCGCCGGATCCCGGGTCAGCCGGTGCCAGTGGTGATAGGTGGACATGAAGATGAACCCCAGGTCGTGCACCGCCCGGTCGTGCTGCCGCGGCTCCAGCGGCTTCGAGTACCGCTCCGCCTGCTCGCGGCACCAGGGATCGCGGGTGCGCAGGTGGAGCAGCCAGAGGATGCCGGGCAGGAAGCCGTCGCACCAGTGCGTCCACGCCTCGCCCTCGTGCTTCCACTTCCCCTGCCGGGTGTACATGGGGTAGAAGTCCGGGTGCCGCTGGATGAGCGCCCGGGCCTGCTGGGCAGCGAAGTCCAGGGCCTCCTGGAATCTGCCGGTCAAGCTCGCCTCGCTCTGCATGATCTGCTCCTTCTCTGAACACTCCCGTGTGGCGGCAGGCTAGCAGAGCAGGAGGACGCCGGCAAGGACCGGCGCCGACCAGCTGCGCGCCGGCCCCACGCCATGCTCGGTCGAGCCCACCAACACCATCCCCTGGCACCGAACAGCACCTCAGCGGTCTCTCCAGATACTTGGCCGACCCCGCCGTTTTGCCCTTGACACCGAAATCCGGTTGCTCGTATTGTGCGTTTTGCGTGACGGGCGTCCCGTAAAACGAGCCAGAAGGCCGCGGCTGTCGGGACGCCGCAGCCATCATCCAGAACCCCTCCGAGGCCCGCTGCCCCTGAGGGCGGGCCGTCGAGTGCAACATGCCGAGTTCCGACAGCTCCCAGATTCTCGTTCGGGGATTGGAACTGCTCTCCCTGCTCTGCAAGCGGCGGGACCCGGCCGGGGTGCGCGAGCTGAGCCGGGAGACGAACTTGTCGCGCAGCACCGTCCAGCGACTCCTGGCCGGGCTGGGGAATGCCGGCTTTGTCCGCCAGAACGCGGAGGGCCAATACCTGGTGACCCAGCGGATCGTGTCGCTGGCGCAGGACGTCCTGGATGGGATCCGTCTGAGCGAAGTCGCCATGGATGTCCTGCGGGATGTGGGCCGCGAGTCCGGAGAAACAGCCACGCTGTACGTCCTCGAGGGGACCGAGCGCGTGTGCGTTGCCAGCGTGGAGAGCCGGCTCCAGCCCCGCGATGTCGTCGGTGTCGGCATTCGCCTTCCGACCCGCGTAGGGGCGGCCGGGAAGCTGCTACTCGCGTTTCACCAGGACAAGACGATCCTGGCGCAAATCGAGCGACACGAGACCCGGGCGAGTTTGGCGAAGTGGCGTGCAGAATTGAAGAAGATCCGGGCGGCAGGCTACGCCGAGAGCCATGGGGAGCGCCTGCCCGGTCTCTCTTCGGTCGCCGCGCCCGTGGTGGATGGCACCGGCGCAGTGGTTGCGGCGCTTAACCTGTCCGGCCCAACCACTCGATTCGGCAAGGACCAGATCAAGAGACACATCGCGCTCGCGATGGCGGCAGCGCGCAGACTCTCGAACGAACTCAAGCTGGGGCGGGTACGTGAAGGCCGCATCGGCCTGTAGGTGTCCTCGTGGAAGAAACGGCCGATATCCTTGAGACCGCTGGGCGCCCGGGGCAACGGCTGCCCAGCCCCGGCGAAGAGCGGACAGACCACGCCATGACGCTCGCAGAGCGAATTCTCGCACGCGCAGCCGGCAAGCCATCGGTCCAGCCGGGGGAGATCATCGTCGCCAAGGTGGATTGCGCGATGCTGGACGACATCCTCGGGCCCCGGGTGCAGATTGCCGAGGAGATGGCGCGCCTCGGGGCCGAGATCTGGGATCCCGGCAAGGTAGTGGTGGTGCTGGACCACTACTTTCCCGCGGCCAATGCAGCACAGGCCGAGATCCTCGCCTTCACGCGTGCCTGGGCGGCGGCGCGCAAGGTCACAACCTACGACGGCCTGGGGCCGTGCCATCAACTGCTGGCGGAAAAAGGCCACTGTCGGCCCGGCTCCTTGTTGGTGGGCACCGACTCGCACACCTGCACCGCCGGCGCCTTCGGCTGCTTCGGAACCGGCATCGGGTCCACCGAGATGCTGGGCGTCCTGGTGGAGGGCGAGATCTGGCTGAAGGTCCCCGAGACCATCCGCGCCTCGTGGGACGGGCAGCTTGCGCCTGGCGTGATGGCGAAGGACATGGCGCTCAAGACGATCGGCGCCCTCGGGCACGCGGGCGCGACCTACAAGGTGCTGGAGTACGCCGGCTCGACGGTGCGGGCCCTGTCTCTCGACTCGCGGATGTGCCTGACCAACATGGCGGTGGAGAGCGGCGCAAAGACCGGCCTCATCGCCCCGGACGACAAGGTGCAAGGCTACTTCGCGGAGATCGGCGTTCCCGAGGTGGAGCTGCTCGCCGGGGACGCCGACGCTCCGGTGGCCGTCGAGCTGACCTTCGACGCCGCCAGCCTGAGGCCGCAGGTCGCCTGCCCCTCCGAGGTGGACCGCGTGCAGGACGTCCGGGCGGTGCAGGGGGTGCGGATCGACCAGGCGTACCTCGGCTCGTGCACCGGCGGGCGACTGGAAGACCTGGCGGCCGCCGCGGACATCCTGAAGACGCGCCACGTCGCCCCGCAATGCCGCCTGCTGGTCTCGCCCGCCTCCCAGGATGTCTGGCGCCGCGCCAGCCGGGCGGGCGTCCTGGACATCCTCGCCGAGGCCGGGGCGGTGGTCATGGCGCCGACGTGCGGGGCGTGCGTGGGCCTCCATTCCGGCGTGCTGGCGGCCGGCGAGGTGTGTGTCTCGACGACGAACCGGAACTTCGTGGGGCGAATGGGCAGCAAGCAGGCCAAGATCTACCTCGCCTCGCCGGCCACCGTCGCCGCGTCCGCGGTCCGCGGGACGATCACGGATCCCACCGAGCTCTGGGAGGGCCGAGCGTGAGTGGCCGGACGATACGGGGACGGGTGCACAAGTACGGCGACAACATCAACACCGACCTCATCTCGCCCCCCCAGTACATGGAACTGTCGTACGAGCAGATGGCGGCCCACGCGATGGAAGGGCTGGATCCTGGCTTTGTCGCCAAGCTCCGGCGGGGGGATATCCTCGTCGCCGGCAAGAACTTCGGATCCGGATCCAGCAGGGAGACGGCTCCCATCGCCTTGCAGCGGGCGGGAGTCGGCGCCGTGGTGGCGGAGTTCTTCGCGCGCATCTTCTTCCGCAATGCCCTGAACATCGGTTTGCCCGTGATCGAGACGCCCGCGGTCCGTGACATCGACGACGGAGACGATCTCGAGATCCGCCTGCTGGAAGGCCGCCTCCTCAACCACACCAGCGGCCGCGAGTGCGGCTGCCCGCCGATGCCCCAGAAGATCGTGGACCTGATCGAGGCCGGCGGCCTCGTGCCGCTGCTGGAGCGTCGGCTCGTGTCGCAACCCCGAGGACGGAGAGAACCATGAGACGAACGGAGCAACTGCGAAGACTACTGAAGGATGCCGTGGCGGAGAAGAAGATCATAGCCCTGCCCGGCTGCCATGACGTGCTCACCGCGCGGATCGCCGAGAAGGTGGGCTTTCCCGCGGTCTACATGACGGGCTACGGGACGTCGGCCAGCATGCTGGGGCAGCCGGACGTGGGGCTGCTCACCTTGTCCGAAATGGCCATGCGCGCCGGACACATGGCGAGCGCGGTGTCCGTGCCGGTGCTTGCGGACGGCGACACGGGGTACGGGAATGCCGTCAACGTCATCCGGACCGTCCGGGAATACGAGAAAGCCGGCGTCGCGGGGATCCAGCTGGAAGACCAGGTCCTGCCGAAGAAGTGCGGGCACATGCTCGGGCGGGAGATCGTCCCGACCGACGAGATGGTGGGGAAGATCCGGGCGGCCGTGGACGCCCGCAGCGACCCGGACTTCGTGATCATGGCCCGGACGGACGCCCGAACCAAGTATGGGATCGAGGAGGCGCTCGCACGCGCGCAGGCCTATGAAGAGGCCGGGGCCGACATCCTCTTCGTGGAGTCCCCGGAATCCGAGGAGGAGATGCGGCGGATCACCGGCAGCTTCAAGGTGCCGGTCCTGGCGAACATGATCGAGCATGGACGCACGCCGTTCAAGTCCGTCGGCGAGCTGCAGGCGCTGGGCTACCACCTGGCGCTGTACTGCGTCTCCTCCACCTTCATCGCCGCCAAGGCGGTGCAGGACCTCATGCAGGCGCTCATGGAGACGGGGACCACGAAGGCGCTCTGGAGTCGCATGATGACCTTCGAGGCCTTCAACACCTTCGTCGGCTTGCCGGAGATCCGGCAGCTGGAGAACAAGTACATCCCGCGCCGGTAACCCCCCCGGAGGAGCGCGCGTGGCCAATACAACCATCACCCGCATCAAGTACCGGACGATCTTCGACAGCCGGGGCGTGGAGACGCTCGAGGTGGATGTCTTCACCGAGGGCGGCGGACGGGCTCGCTGTGCCGGCCCCTTCGGAGCGCCGGGCAGCCGCGGGGAATTCGAGGCGCCCGCCTATGCCCGGGACGGCATCGCGGGATCCATCGCCATCCTGCGGGACGAGTTGCTGCCGAAGCTGCTCGGTCACGATGCCGCTGATCAAGAGGGCGTCGACCGGCTGCTCCAGCGCGTGGACGGGACGCCCAACTTCGAGCGGCTGGGCGGTAATCCCTCGACGGTCGTCTCTGTGGCCTGCGCCCAGGCAGCCGCCGACGCGCTCGGCCACCCCTTGTTCGAGCTGCTCGGAAATCCCCACACCAAACCCTCTCTGCCCTACCCCCTCGGGAACATCATCGGCGGAGGCGCGCACAGCCTCGGGCCCGCCCCGGACATGCAGGAGCACCTCGTCGTGCCGCTCGGCGTCGCCACCGTCCGGCAAGCGATCGAAGTCAATCTCGAGGTGCACGAGCTGGTCGGCAAGCTGCTCGAGAAGCGGATTCCGAGCTTCGCCGGGGGCACCGACGACGAGAATGCCTGGGTGGCGGACCTGGACGACGTGGGGGCGTTCGAGGTCGTCGCGGAGGCATGCGCGCAGGTCTCGGCCCGCCAGGGCGTCGAGGTTCGCATGGGCCTGGACGCGGCGGCCGATCGCCTCTGGGATCCCCGCCGACGGGTTTATCGGTACGAGCGCGAGGGGCGGGAGCGGACGCCCGAGGAGCAGCTGGACTATCTCACGAGCCTGGTTGAGCGCTTCAACATGATCTACGTGGAAGACGGATTCCACAGCAACGACTACGACGCCTTCGCCGCGCTGAACGCCCGGGTGGGCGGCCGGTGCCTGGTGTGCGCAGACGACATCTACGCCAGCAACGCGGGCCGGACGCTGGTCGGCATCGAGAAGAAGTCGGCCCGGGCCATGATCCTCAAGACCAACCAAGTGGGGAGCGTGACGGGCGTGCGCTCCACCTGTCTTCTCGCTCAGCAGCACGGGCTCTTCGCGGTGTTCTCGCACCGGTCCGGGGAAACGCCGGACGACTCAATCGCTCACCTGGCCGTCGGACTGAACGCGCTCATGCTCAAGACCGGCGTCAAGGGGGGCGAGCGGCTCGCGAAGCTGAACGAACTGATCCGGATCGAGGCGGACCACCCCACCATCCGCCTGGTCCCCTGGAACGTGTTCGGGAAGGAGGCGTGCCGTGCATCCTGAAATGGAGATGGTGCGCTGCGCGATTGTGCGGGGAGGCACAAGCAAGGGGGTCTTCATCCTGAAGCACGAGCTGCCGAATGATCCGGCCCGGCGAGACGCGGTCATCCGCGCCATCTACGGCAGTCCGGACCTTCGCCAGATCGACGGCCTGGGCGGCGCCGACGTCCTGACCAGCAAGCTGGCCATCATCTCCCCGCCCAGCCGGCCGGACGCGGACGTGGATTACACCTTCGGCCAGGTGAGCTTCGAGACCGAGTTCATTGACTACGCGGGCAACTGCGGCAACATCTCGGCCGCGGTGGGGCCGTTTGCCATTGACGAGGGGCTGGTCGCCCCGCAGGAGCCCGTGACGCGCGTGCGCATCCACCTCACCAACAGCGGCCGGCTGCTAGTGGCCGAGGTGCCGGTGAAGGACGGCAAGGCGCGGGTCGAGGGGGACTACGCCATCGACGGCGTGCCGGGGACGGGCGCGAGGATCACGCTGGACTGGTCCGACACGGCAGGCGCCATCACCGGGAAGCTGCTGCCGACGGGCAGCGCCAAGGATGTCTTCGAGGTGGACGGCAAGGCCTACACCATCTCCCTGGTGGACGCTGGGAACCCGCTGGTGTTCATCCACGCGTCCAGCCTGGGCCTCCGGGGCACCGAGACGCCGCAGGAGATCGAGGCGAACCGGCCCCTCATGGCCCTGATCGAGCGGATCCGCGGAAAAGCTGCCGTGATCTGCGGCTTGGTGGAGCGGCCGGAAGACGCCGCGGCCAAGAGCCCCTACACGCCGTTCTTCGCCATCGTCAGCCCGCCGGCCGATTACCGCACCTACAGCGGGAAGGACGTGAAAGCCGCGGACGTGGACCTCGTGTCCCGGCTGCTGTTCATGCTGCGCATGCACAAGGCGTATCCGGTCACAGGGACCGTCTGCACCGGCGCCGCCGTCCGGATCCCGGGCAGCGTTGCCTGGGACGTGCTGCGAGAGGCGGCCCGCTCGCGCGTGACGGTCCAGATCGGACACCCGGGCGGCATCATCCCCGTGGAGTCCGAGGCGGAGGTGGCGGGCGGGCGGGTGCAGCTCCGGCGGATCGGCGTGTACCGGACGGCGCGCCGGATCATGGACGGGTATGCCTACGTGCGGAAGTCGGTGTATCGCTAG
>JBHGAX010000110.1:0-11363 GCA_041946635.1 Methylomirabilales bacterium (SeqCode) | reverse complement strand
CCTTCGTGGTGCAATTCTTCTGAGGGATGACATCGGGCCGGCCATGAACGACGCGCTCCTCCTGTGGCTCCTCGTCCTCCTGCCCGCGGTCCTGGCGGGGGGCTGCCTCCTGGCCCGCTCGCCGCGGGGGGCGCTCCTGCTCGCCTCGGCCGGCGGCGCGGCCTGGGGCGGCCTGGCGGCGGGGACGGCCTGGCGGGTCTTCGCGGGCGGGCCGCTGCTGGCCGCGCACGGCTGGCTCTACCTGGACCCGCTCTCCGCCTACCACGCGGTGGTCCTGGCCCTGGTCTTCGCCGCCAGCTCGGTCTACGCCTGGGGCTACTTCGGCGTGGAGGTGGCGCGCGGGACCCTGGGCCTCGCCGCGGCGCGCCGGTTCGGCGCGCTCTGGTTCGGCGCCGCGGGCGCCATGGCCCTCGTCCTGGTCTCCAACAACCTGGGGCTCATGTGGGTGGGCATCGAGGCCACCACCCTCCTCACGGCCTTCCTCATCTGCGTCCACGTCAGCCCGCTGGCGCTGGAGGCGACCTGGAAGTACCTGGTGGTCTGCTCCGTGGGCGTGGCCTTCGCCTTCGTGGGCACGCTCTTCGTGGGCGTGTCGGCGAGCCGCCTGGGCCTGGCCGGGTCCGAGTTGCTGCTCTGGACGCGCCTGCACGAGTCGGCGGGGCTGCTCTCGGCCGGCTCCATGAAGCTGGCCTTCCTCTTCCTGCTGGTGGGCTACGGCACCAAGGCCGGCCTGGCCCCGCTGCACATGTGGCTCCCGGACGCGCACAGCCAGGCGCCCGCGCCGGTCTCCGCGCTCTTCTCCGGCTTCATGCTGAACGCGGCCCTCTACTGCATCCTGCGCTACATCCCGCTGGTGGAGCGGGCGACGGGCGATCCCGGCTGGAGCGGCGGCGTGCTCGTGGCCTTCGGCCTGGCCTCGATCCTGGTGGCCGCCGCCTTCATCGTGTTCCAGCAGGACGGCAAGCGGCTCCTGGCCTACCACAGCGTCGAGCACATGGGGATCATCGCGCTGGGCCTGGGCCTGGGCGGCGTGGGCACGTTCGCGGCGCTCTGGCACACGCTGAACCACGCCCTCTGCAAGGCGCTGGCCTTCTTCTCGGTCGGGCGGCTGGGGCAGATGTACGGGACGCACGATCTCCGCGCGATGGCCGGGGCCATGCGGCGGGCCCCGCTCTGGGGCGCGGGCTTCTTCGGCAGCGTGCTCGCCCTGATCGGCGTCGCGCCCTTCGCGCTGTTCATGAGCGAGCTGCAGATCCTCCGGGCGGCCGCCGACGCCCGGGCCTTCGCGGCGCTGGCCCTGTTCCTGCTCGGCGTGGGCATCGTGTTCGCCGGCGCGCTGAAGCATGCCATCACCCCAGCCTGGGGCGACGAGGTGACCCCGCCCGTCCCGGCACCGGAGCCGGTCGGGGACGCCGTGGTGGTCCTGGGCGGGCTGGGTCTGCTGCTGGTGCTCGGCCTGTGGATGCCCGCACCCCTTCGCGGCGCGCTGGACGCGGCGGCCCTCATCGTGGGAGGCCGGCCGTGAGCGCCCCCGGGCTGCTCCGGCTCGCCGTGGGCAAGGCGGCGCCGCGCAGGAGCATCCCCAACCTCCCCCCGGCGGCGTTCCGGGCCGCCGTCCTGGACGCGGTGGCGGACGGGGCGCGCATCGCGGCCCTCTTCGGCATGCCCGCCGCGGGGGACGGCCTGGAGGTCCTGGCCGTCCTGGCCTGCCCGCGCGGCGGGGACTTCGGGCTGGTGGCGACGGGCGTCGCGGATGCCTACCCGGCGCTCACGCCCGACTGCCCGCAGGCGCACTGGTTCGAGCGGGAGATCGCGGAGCAGTGGGGCGTCCGGCCCTCCGGCCATCCCTGGCTGAAGCCCATCCGCTTCCACCCGGGCTACCGGCCCGGCCGGGACGCCTGGGACCGCCCCGCCGGGCAGGCCATCCTGCCCTGCGTGACCGACTTCTTCCGGGTCGAGGGCGAGGAGGTCCACGAGGTGGCCGTGGGTCCGGTGCACGCCGGCGTGATCGAGCCGGGCCACTTCCGCTTCCAGTGCCACGGCGAGCAGGTGCTGCACCTGGAGATCGCGCTGGGGTACCAGCACCGCGGCGTGGAGCGGGCCCTGCGCGGCGGCCCGTCGGCCCGCACGATGCCCTACGTGGAGACCCTGGCCGGGGACACGACCATCGGCCATGCGACGGCCTACTGCCAGGCGGTGGAGGCGCTGGCCGGCGGCGCGGTGCCGCCCCGGGGCGAGGCGGTGCGAGGCGTGGCGCTGGAGCTGGAGCGCCTGGCCAACCACACGGGGGATCTGGGCGCCCTGGCCGGCGACGTGGGCTACCTGCCCACGGCGGCATTCTGCGGTCGCCTGCGGGGCGACTTCCTGAACCTCTCCGCCCTGCTCTGCGGCAGCCGGTTCGGCCGCGGCCTGGTGCGCCCCGGGGGCGCGGCGTTCGACCTCGACGGGGCGAGGGCGGGCGAGCTGGCCAGGCGGCTGCAGACCGCGCTGCGCGAGGTTGGCCAGGCGGTGAGCCTGCTCTGGGAGTCCCCGTCCGTGCTGGCGCGATTCGAGGAGACGGGCGCGGTGGCGCGCGAGGTCGCGGAGAGCCTGGGGCTGGTGGGCGTGGCGGCCCGCGCCTCGGGCCTGGCGCGCGACGCCCGCACCGAGTTTCCGAGCGGGGTCTACCGGCGTGCCCGCCCGCCCGTGGCCGCGGGCGAGAGCGGGGACGTGTATGCCCGGGCCTGGGTGCGCTGGCTGGAGATCCAGCGCTCGGTCGAGTTCATCCTGGCGCAGGCGGAGGCGCTGCCCGGCGGCCCGGTGCGCGGGCCGGTCCCGGCGCTCGCCCCGGAGCGCCTGGCCGTCTCGCTCGTGGAGGGCTGGCGCGGCGAGATCTGCCACGTCGCCCTGACGGATGCCGCCGGCCGCCTGGCGCACTACAAGGTGGTGGATCCGTCGTTCCACAACTGGATGGGGCTCGCCGTGGCGCTGCGCGGGCAGGAGATCTCGGACTTCCCGCTCTGCAACAAGAGCTTCAACCTGTCGTACTGCGGGCACGACCTGTGAGGCGCCCATGCTGAGGGAGCTGCTGACCCGCTTGCGGCAGGGCCAGCGCACGATGCGGTACCCGGACGGGCCGGCGGTCCTGCCCGATCGCTTCCGGGGCAGGCCGGAGCTTTCCGCCGGGATGTGTCCGGCCGGCTGCCAGGCGTGCGCCGCGCCCTGCCCGACGGGGGCGGTGACGGTGTCCGGGGGCCGGGTCGCGCTGGACATGGGTCGCTGCCTGTTCTGCGGGGAGTGCGCGGCGGCATGTCCCGAGGCCCGGATCCGCCTCTCGGGCGAGCACCGGCTGGCGGCCTGGACGCGGGACGGGCTGCGGCTGCCCGGGACGCCGCCCACGCCCCGTCCCGCCATCCCGCACCTCCACCTCTTCGGCCGCTCGCTGGCCTTCCGCCAGGTGTCGGCGGGCGGGTGCAACGCCTGCGAGGCGGACATCAACGTCCTGTCCACGATCGCCTTCGACCTGGGACGCTTCGGCATCCAGATCGTGGCGTCTCCGCGCCACGCGGACGGCCTGCTGGTCACCGGACCGGTGACCGAGAACATGACGCTGGCGCTGGAGAAGACGTACCGAGCGCTCCCCCCGCCGCGCCTGGTGATCGCCGTGGGGGCCTGCGCCATCTCCGGGGGTCCCTACGCCGATCACCCCGAGGCGCACAACGGTGCCGCCAGCGTCCTGCCCGTGGACCTCTTCATCCCCGGCTGTCCCCCGCACCCCCTCACCATCCTGGATGGGCTCCTGCAGCTCAAGAAAGCGGCACGCCAAACACCGAGCTGATCCGCAGATTACGCAGATTGCGCAGATTCCGGAGAGAGGCACAGAGACACGGAGACGTCTTCCTTCCTTAATTGGAAGAGCCGTCCGGTCCTCTGTGCCTCCGTGTCTCCGTGTGAGTCCGGGTCTTGGCGTCTTGGCGGGAGGGGCTCGGTCAGTACTTCAGGCGGGAGAAGGCGGCCAGCATGGCCTCCGCGTTGGCGAGCGGCACGTCCGTGCCCACCTGCCCGTAGCCCACGTAGCCGCCCTGCCGCCGGCCGAAGGCGGCGAAGAGCCGCTGCACGTCGGCCCGGACGTCGTCGGGCGTGCCGAAGGGCAGCGTGCGCTGGCGGTCCATGTCGGCGCGGAAGCAGACCCGGCCGCCGAAGCGCCGGCCCACCTCCGCGATGTCCATGCAGGACATCTGGGGATTCAGCTCATCGAAGCCGATCTCGATGAGGTCCTCCATGATCGCGTCGGTCACCCCGTCCTGAAGGCGAACCAGCCGCGCGTGGAGGGCGAGAGCAGCACGTCGCCCGGGTAGCGCGCATACAGTTCCTCCAGCGCTTTGCCGGCGCGCCGGAAGGTTCCCGGCAGGCTCCGGTGCATGATCGGCACCCGGTCCGGCCCGCCGAAGGTGAGTGCCCGGATGTAGCGCTCGCGGCCGGTCATCGCACTCCTCCGCGCCTGCCCCGCCCTGGCGTCATGGGCCGCCCCCGATGCCCTTCAGGAGCGCCCCGACGACATACGCCACGCCGGCGGCCAGGCTGCCCACCACCAGCATCTCCAAACCGCTGCGGAACGGGTTGAGCTTCGTCACCAGGACCTTGGCGGCACCCAGGGCGAAGAGGGCCAGGCCCGAGAGCACGAGCGAGGTGGGGAAGAGGGCGGACGCCGGGATCCGCACGCCCATGGCGAGCAGGTAGACCAGGAGGGGCACACTGCCGGCCACGACGAAGGCGGCAAAGGTGGCCAGGCCATTCCGGAACGGGCTCCTCTCCTCCCGCAGCATGCCCAGCTCCTCCGCCATCATGGCGTCCACCCAGCGCCGCGGGTCCCGCGTCTTGATGGCGACGAGCTGCCGGGCATCCTCCGCGGGGTAGCCCTGGCGGCGGTAGATCTCGTACAGCTCGGCGCGCTCCCCCTCGGGAAACTCCCGGACCTCCCAGGCCTCTCGCTGCCGCTCGCGCTCGTAGTACTCGCGCTCGCTCTTGGCGGAGAGGTACGCGCCCGTGCCCATGGAGAAGCCGTCGGCCAGGAGGTTCGCCAGGCCGAGGATGAGGACGACGTTGAGGCCCAGGTCGGCGCCCGCCACGCCGCTCACGACGGCGAAGGTCGTGATGATGCCGTCCAGCCCTCCGTACACCATCTCGCCCAGGTACTGGCTGCCGGCCCCGCCGTGCTCTTCCGTGGCCGATCCCGCTATGCGGGATGGCTCGTGCGCCTGCGCCGACGCCTGCCGGTCGCCGCGCACGAACGCGTCGCGCGCCTCCTCCAGCCGTCGAGAGAAGGACATGAGGCTCCTTCCTGGACCATCCGGCCATCAGAAGCCGGCGCGCACGGTACCACCGGGAGTGGAGGCCGTCAAGGCGGGGCTGAGGCCCTGATCTCCGGCTAACGTGTCCAACTCTGCACGTGGCGCGCGGGCTTCCTTGCGATAGCCGTTGACAACCATTCTCCGTCCGAGGGATGTTTGGGCCGAGCCCAGTTGACGTTTCACGGGCTGCCATGATCCCGGAACCAAGCCAGAGGAGACGGGCCGATGAGACTGCCGAAGTACAGCATGGGGGTGGGCGACCGGTTCGCGCGGCAGGGCGCCGCGCAGCTTGAGGCGTTCGTGAAGGCCAAGGGGCTGGGCGCGGAGATCGCGCCCGTCTGGAACAAGTCCAACCGGGAGCACCTGATCGTGCACACCCACCCGGACACCGTGCGGGCCGAGGCCGACGCGGCCGTCAGGGCCCTGGGCTGGACCGGGGCCTACTTCGTGGACGCCGATCACATCGGCCTCAAGACGGTGGACCCCTTCCTGGAAGGGAGCGACTTCTTCACGCTGGACGTGGCGGACTTCACCGGCAAGCCGGCGCCGGAGCAGGAGATCGAGCAGTTCGTGGCGCGCTACCGCGGTTACGCGGGCCAGCTCTCCATTCCCGGCATCGCGCGCCCCATCGGCGTGAGCGAGGCCGACATCCGGCACATCGCGCGAAAGTACCTGCTGGCGGTGCAGGAGGCGGGGGCGATCTACCGGCACATCGAAAAGGCCAAGGGGCGCGACCGATTCATCACCGAGGTCTCCATCGACGAGACCGACGCCCCCCAGACGCCCGTCGAGCTGTTCTTCATCCTGGCCGCGGTGGCCGACGAGGGGATCCCGGCCCAGACCATCGCGCCGAAATTCACCGGGCGCTTCAACAAGGGCGTGGACTACGTCGGGAACCTGGAGCAGTTCGAGCGGGAGTTCCACGAGGACCTGGCGGTGATCGCGTTCGCCGTGCAGGCGTTCGGCCTGCCCGGGAACCTCAAGCTGAGCGTGCACTCCGGGAGCGACAAGTTCTCGATTTACGGTCCCATGGCGCGGGCCATCCGCCAGCACGGCGCGGGACTGCACCTGAAGACCGCGGGGACCACGTGGCTGGAAGAGGTGGCGGGCCTGGCGCTCGCCGGCGGCGACGGTCTCCGCCTGGCCCAGGAGGTCTACGCCAAGGCGCATGCGCGGCTGGACGAGCTCTGCAAGCCGTATGCGGC
This sequence comes from Methylomirabilales bacterium (SeqCode), assembly GCA_041946635.1. Classification (GTDB taxonomy): domain Bacteria; phylum Methylomirabilota; class Methylomirabilia; order Methylomirabilales; family 2-02-FULL-66-22; genus 2-02-FULL-66-22. The sequence goes on along the minus strand of JBHGAX010000110.1, from coordinate 4,828 downwards.
CGTGATCGACATCGACCCGGCGGCGCTCCCCTCGCCGGCCACCGTGCGGGGCTGGTCCGGGTCGGCCTTCGCCGCCGCCCTGCGACACGACCAGAAGAACCCGAACTACAACCGGCACCTCCGCCAACTCGTGCATGTGGGCTTCAAGGTGGCGGCGGAGATGGGCGAGACCTACTACCAGGCGCTGGCCAGGCACGCCGAGACGATCGGGCGCCTGGTGACGGAGAACATCTTCGAGAAGCACATGAAACCGGTCTTCCTGCATTAGCGGTCAGCGATCAGCGGTCAGCGACCAGCTACCAACGCCGAAGCCCCCTCTCGCGAACCGAGAGGGGCTTCGTCTTTCCGGGGTCTTGGCTGATCGCTGATCGCTGCGCTCACGGGAGTAAGCGCAGGTCCTTGCCCCGTTCGACGGCCATGATCTGCTCGGCTTCCTTGAGATCGACCTGCGCGTGCACCACGGCGGCCACCGCGGCCGCCATGGCCCGCGGATCGTCCGGGCCGGGGAAGAGCACGTTGCGGCCCATGAGGGCGCCGCGCACGGAGGGGCCGGCCTGCAGCGCGCTCCGGAGGTCGCGCAGGACGGGCCGCGCCGTGCCCACCACCTCGCCGCCGATGATGAGCAAGGGGAGCGTCGTGGCACGGACCACCTGCTCCAGCCCCGGACAGGACGGGATGGTGAGCCAGGTATTCAGGGAGGACGCCCCCAGCGCCGCCCCCACGCTCGCCATGCCGGCCAGGTCCGGCGCGGTGCGCTGGATGGCGTAGCCGCCGCGCAGCCGCCGCATGGGGAGCGGCTGCAGGAAGGCCATGAGGTCGGCGCGCACGCACTGGCTGACGGCGTCCGCGCAGGCCGTGAGCGTGCGCCCGGAGGCCGGGTCCTCCGGGTCCACCCGGAACATGAACTTCGCGCCGTCCATGCGCAGGGCCTGCAGCCGCTCGGCGGTGAAGGCGGTGAAGGTGTCCTCCATCTCGAAGGCCGTGCCCTTCAGGCCGCCCCGGTTCATGCAGCCCACCAGGAGCCGATCGTCCAGGATGCTCGGCCCGCCGCGCTCGCGCAGCAGCCGCCCCGCGATGAAGAGATCCTCCACCAGGTCCGGCGTTCCCATCACCCCGTCGATGCCCTGGCAGGAGAGCGCCCGCAGGATGCGCGCGAGGTAGCCGTAGCGGTCGGCCATGCCCAGCGGGTCGTCCTTCACGTTCAGGATCCGGCGCCCGGGATGGTCGGCCGCCAGGATCACCAGCTTGCCCTTGGGCGCGGGAACGGGCCGCCGCCTGCGGCGCTCCGCCTCCTCCTGCACGACGGCGGGCCGCTCGATCCGGACGTCCGTGATCGCGTGGTAGAGGTCCAGGGGCAGGAAGGCGGCGGGGTCGAAAGGACGGATAGTCCGGCGGCGCGGGGGCATGGCCACAACTCCTTCGGCTGGGCGGTCAGGAGAGCGTGAGCCGGGGGTAGAGGGGAACCAGCGCCCGGTACGTGTCCTCGAAGAGCCGGCGACGCTCGGCGTAGACCCGGTGGGCGCCGGGCTCCGGCTGGATGACCTCCACGACCGGGTTCCATTCTGCGGCAGCCGCGTCGGGGTTGTCAATCAGGTCCACCGCGCGTGCCGCGAGGAGCGCGGCGCCCAGCGAGGCGGCCTCGGTGTAGCGCGGCCGGCACAGGGGCAGGTCGAGGATCTCGGCCTTGATGCGAGCCCAGAGCGCCGAGCGGGCCCCCCCGCCCATGAGCACCACCTCGCCCGGCGCGAGCCCCAGATCGCGGAGACCGTCCAGGCAGGCGGCCACCTCGAAGCCCACGCCTTCCATGAGCGCCCGCGCGATGTCCCCGCGCGTGTGCCCGAGGCTCATCCCCAGCAGGAGTCCGCGGGCGTCCGGGTTCCAGCGCGTGGAGCGGGCGCCCATCAGGAAGGGAAAGAAGAGCAGGCCGTGGGCGCCCCGCGGACTGGCCGCCGCCTCCTGCTCCAGGCGCGGCACGTCCTCCGCGCCGAGCCCCAGCAGCTCCCGCAGCCAGCGCATGGCCGAGGCGGTCGTGGTGACGCCCAGCTCGAAGAGGTAGCGCCCGGGGATGGCGTGCACCCCGCACGGCACGCGGCCGAAGCTGTCCGGCAGGCGGTCCGTGACCATGGACACCTGGGTGGCCGTCCCCGTCGAGTCGCAGGCCCGCTCCCCGGCCAGGCCGCCGCCCACGGCCTCGCAGGCCCGGTCCCCGCCGCCCAGCGCCACGGGGATGCCGGTGGGCAGGCCGAGCGCGCGCGCGGCGGGTGGCGCCAGGCGGTAGGGTGCGTCGATGGAGCGATGGATGGGCGGGAACTGGTCGGGCCGCACCCCGACCCGCTGGAGCATCTCCGGCCACCAGGCCAGGCGCCGGATGTCCAGCATCATGGTGCGCGTGGCCAGCGTGTAGTCCGTCACCCGCTCGCCGGTGAGCCGGTAGTAGAGGTAGTCGCGCGGCTGCAGGAACGTCTGCGCGGCGTGGAGCAGCTCGGGCTGGTGCTCGCCCGTCCAGAGCAGCTTGCAGGCGGTGTAGTTGGGATCGGGCGCGAGGCCCGTGTGCCGGTGGAGGAAGCCCTCGCCGAACTCCTGGGCGAGCCGGGCCGCCTGGGGCCGGCAGCGCCGGTCCATCCAGATGACGCAGCGGGAGAGGGGCTCGCCCTCCTTGCCCAGGGGCACCACGCCCTCCCGCTGGGAGGAGAGGCCGATGGCGGCGATGCGCCCCGCATCCTGCCCGGCGAGGCAGCGGCCGGCGGCGGTCACGGCCGCGCGCCACCAGTCGGCCGGGTCCTGCTCGGCCCAGTCGGGCCTCGGGTGGTGGATGGGATACCCATCGTCCGCGGAGGCGAGCAGGGCCCCGCCCGCGTCCCACAGGCACACCTTGCAGGCCGTGGTTCCGAGGTCGAAGGTGAGGAGGGTAGGCATGAGAGCCGAGAGTCGAGAGCCTGGAGCCGAGACGGCCCGCCGCTGCTCGGCGCTCGGCTCTAGGCTCTCGGCTCTTCCTTAGATCTTCACCATGATCTTCAGCCCCTTGCCCTGCCGCAGCGCGTGGATCGCCTCCTTGGTCCGGGCCAGGGGGTACTCGACGCCGAGGAGGGGCGTGAGGTTCAGGTGGGGGAGCCAGCGCACGGCCCGCTGGAACGTGTAGGGCCGCATGTAGGAGCTCATGATCTTCAGCTCCTTGTCGAAGATCTGGTAGGGCTTGACCTGCGCCACGGCGTTGGGGTCCGCCACGCCCATGATGAAGACCGTTCCGCCGCGCTGGACCAGCTGGATGCCCTGCTCCAGGAGCGCGGGATGGCCCACGCAGTCGAAGACGTACTCGGGGCCGTGGCCGCCGGTCTCGCGCTTCACGAACTCGGCCAGGTCCTCGGTCTTCGGGTCCACCGGGATCCCGCCCACCCGCTTCACGATCTCGCGGCGGTGCGCCACCGGCTCGGAGACCAGGACCCGGGAGATGCCGCCGTGCAGGAGCAGCTGCGTGAAGAGACAGCCGATGGTCCCGCCGCCCTGCACCAGGGCCACGTCGCCCGAGCGGATCCCCACCATGTCCATGGCGCGGAGGGCGCAGGCCACCGGCTCGGCCAGGGACCCGACCTCGAAGGAGACGTCGTCGGGCAGCTTGTGCACCTGCCGCTCGGTGATGCAGGTGTACTCCGCGAAGCCGCCGGGGTGCACGAACCGGTTGGCGCACAGGTTCTCGCGGCCTTCCCGGCAGTAGTAGCAGCGGTCGCAGGCGATGCCGGACTCCGCGGCCACGCGGTCCCCGACCTTCACCTTGGTCACCGCCGGCCCGACGGCGCTCACCACGCCGGTGTACTCGTGGCCGATGATGCGGGGCGGCTTGAAGAGCGGGAACTTGTTCTCCATCAGGTGCACGTCGGTCCCGCACACGCCGCACGCCACGACCTTGATCTGGACGTCGTACGGCTCCTTCGGCTGCGGCGCCGGGACCTCCTCGACATCCAGCGACTCCACGCCCTTCCAGACCGCAGCCTTCATCCCTCACTCCTTTCGAGCGGAATCCTCGGGTAGCTGCTCGCCTCGGTCGCGCAGGAACGCCCGCACCGCCGCGACGCGCGGGATGCCGGCCCGCCCGCCGAGCTGCGTGCACTTCAGCGCCGCCACGGCGTTGGCGAAGCGCAGTATATCCCCGGCCTCCCAGCCCCGCAACACGCCGTACAGGAAGGCGCCGTGGAAGACGTCCCCGGCCCCGGTGGTGTCCACGACGGCGACGGGGTAGCCGGGCGCCTCGACCGCGCGGCCCCCCTGGGCCAGCAGGGAGCCGTGCTCGCCCAGCGTCAGGCCGACGCAGCGCGGGCCCAGGCGCGCCAGCCCGTCGAGGATCGCGCCCGGCTCCGTCCGGCCCGTCAGGGCGCGGCCGAAGCGCAGGCCGACGATGAGGAGGTCGGCGGCGGCACACAGCTCCTCGCGCCGCTCGGTCGGTTCCTCCGCGTCCACGGAGACCGGAATGCCGGCGGCCCGCGCCCAGCGCGCCGCCTGGAGCGCGGCGTCGCCCTCGTAGCCGTCCAGGTGCAGTACCCGCCCGGCGCAGACCGCCTCGCGGACCAGTTCCTCCGGGCGCAGCCAGATCCGCGTATCCCGGTGGCGGATGATCGTGCGGTGGCCGCTTCCCGCCTCCACCATCACGAAGCAGAGGCGGTTCGGCGCGTCCGTCGCCTGCACGGCGGCGCCGAGCTCCAGCCCCTCGGCGGCCAGCTCCTCCCGCGCCACCCGGCCGATCTGGTCGCTGCCGAACTTGCCGATGTAGCGGGTGCGGAGGCCCAGGCGGGCGCAGGCCACCATGGCGGTCGCCGTGAGGCCGCCGCCCTGCACG
>JBHGAX010000011.1:0-43850 GCA_041946635.1 Methylomirabilales bacterium (SeqCode) | reverse complement strand
ACGGCCACGTGGTGGCCGAGCCGCGACTCGGCGCCACGCCCGTGTACGTGCGCTGAGAGGCCGCGAGAGCCTCCCGTTAGTCGGACATCAGGGCGGGGCGGTGCGGCATTGACGGCGGCGGATGCCCGGCCTAATATCCGCCGCGGAGGCGCGTTTTGGCCGCGTGCGGCCCGGGACATCCCGGGCGGCCGCTCACAGGAGGGAGAGCGACGATGAAGAGACTAGGCCTGGTGCTGTGTCTGCTCGCCGCGGTGGTCCTGGCGCTTGGGGCGCGCGCCTCGGCGCAGTGGAAGCCGGCGAAGCCGGTACGCATCATCGTCCCCTGGGGGGCGGGCGGATCGACGGACCAGGCGATCCGCGCGATGACCGGCGACCTGGAGCAGGCGCTCGGGCAGAGCGTCGTGGTGGTGAACCAGCCGGGCGGCGGCGGGGCCATCGGCACGAAGAGCGCGCTGGACGCCCCCTGCGACGGCTACACCTGGGCCTCCGGCGCGGTGAAGGATCTCGGGACGTACATCATCACGGGCAACCTGAACACCAAGGTGCAGGACTGGCACGTCTACCTGAACACCGCCAACGCCACGGTGGTGTCGGTCAATCCGACCGCGCCCATCAAGGACTTCGCGGAGTTCCTGCAGATGATGAAGAGTGATCCCCGGAAGCTGTCTGTGGCGGTCGCGGGCGTCCCCTCCGCCGGACACTCGGCCATCGAGGCCATCAAGCTGGCCAACGGCGGTGACTACAAGATGGTGAGCTACGACGGCGGCAATCCGGCCGTCATCTCCACGGTGGCCGGCGAGACGCTGTCCACGCCCCAGCTCCTCAGCGAGCAGATCGAGATGATCCGCGCGAAGAAGCTGCGCCCCCTGGCCGCGCTGACGCCCGAGGACCTGACCATCGAGGGCCACGGCACCGTCCCGAGTGCCCGGAAGTGGCTGCCCAGGGTTGCGGCCGACCCGATCTACTTCGGCATCTGGATCCCGAAGTGCGCGCCGAAGGAGGTCGTGGAGACGATGAACAGGGTCTGGCGGGAGAAGATCGCGGCCTCCAAGGCGCTCAGGGACTTCGCCAACCTGCGGGGCCAGATCGTGGCGCCCTACTACGGCGAGGAGGCGATGAGGCGCGCCATGCCCACCATCGTGAACGCGGCCTGGGGCCTGGCGGACAGCGGCAAGGCCAAGGTGAAGCCGGACGAGGTCGGGATGCCCCGGCCGTAGCGGCTGGTGAAGAAGGCCCAGCGGCGGGGACCCGCCCTGCGGGCGGGTACCCCCGGCCGCCTCCGGCGCGTCGCCTTCTATCGGGACCTTCTTGACCCGCCGGGGTGAGGGCACGACGGGGCGGGGCGGGAAAGGCCCCGCCCCGTCGTGTGTGCCACGAAGCGAGAGCCAGCATGGTGCGCGCGGATTTTCTCACCGGCCTGTTCCTCGTCGTGATGAGCGTCTACGTCATCCTGGAGTCGTGGCGCATGCCGCGCTTCCAGGAACTGGGTGCGCACCCCCTGAGCGCGCCCGGCATCGTGCCCGCCTTCCTGGCCGCGATCCTCATCGTCTTCGGGGCCATCCTGATCGGCCGCTCCATCCGCGCCGGCGGGCATCGCCTGGAGCTGAGCCACGAGAAGGCCCGCGCGATCCTGGGACGGCCGGGCAACCGGCGCCTGCTGCTCACCGCCGCCCTCTGCGTCGGGTACGCCGGCGTGCTGATCGGCCGCGTCCCCTACCCCCTGGCCACCGGGCTGTTCATCTTTGCCTTTGTCGTCCTCTTCGAGTGGGAGCCCGGGCTTCCGGCCGGGCGCTCCGTCCGGATCTTCGGCGCCGCGGCGGTACTGGCCGTCGCTATGGCTTGGATGGTGAGCTGGGTGTTCGAGCGGCTCTTCCTGGTCACCCTGCCCTGAGGCGAGGCTCGGATGGCATCCGTGCTGCTGGACAACCTGGTGCAGTTCCTCGCGGCCATCGCCGGCTTCCTGACCCCCCTGGCGCTGTTCCACATGGCCTGGGCCACGCTGCTGGGCATCGTGATCGGCGCGCTGCCGGGCCTCACGGCCACCATGGGCGTGGCGCTCGTGACCACGCTCACCTACCGCCTGCCGCCGGACCTCGCCATCCTGATCCTCATGTGCGTCTACGTCGGCGCGATCTACGGCGGCAGCCGGACCGCCATCCTCATCAACATCCCCGGCACGCCGGCGAATGCGGCCACGACGCTGGACGGCTTCCCGCTGGCGAAGCAGGGGCTGGCCGGGCGAGCGATGGGGGTGGCCACCAGCGGCTCGGTCCTGGGCAGCGTGATCGGCATGTTCTTCCTGGCCACGCTGGCCCCGGCCCTCGGCAACTACGCGCTCAAGTTTCAGTCCTACGAGTTCTTCTGGCTGGCCATCTTCGGGATCGTGATCTCCGGCCACCTCACGGCGCTCCAGGATCCCATCAAGGGCTGGATCGCCGGCTTCCTCGGCCTGATGGTCGCCATGGTGGGCCAGGAAGGCATCCACGCCTACGAGCGGTTCACCTACGGGACGACCGAGCTGCTGGGTGGCTTTGCCCTGATCCCGGCCATGGTGGGGGCGTTCGGCTTCGCGGAAGTGCTCACCGTCATGCGGGACCCCGCCGCCGAGATGGCGGACAACCCCCGGGACAGCGTGTTCCCCAAGCTCGAGGACGTGGTGAAGTATCGGCGGACCATCGTTCGCAGCGGCCTCATCGGGACGGTCATCGGCATCATCCCGGGCGTGGGCGAGGACATCGGCGCCTGGGTTTCCTACGCGGCCGCGCGGCGCAAGAGCGCCGAGCGCGAGAAGTTCGGCAAGGGCTCCATCGAGGGCCTCATGGCGGCCGAGACGGGCAACAACGCTGTCGTGCCAGGGGCCATCATCCCGGTGCTCACGCTGGCGATCCCCGGCTCCGCGCCGGCGGCCGTCCTCCTGGCGGCCATGTTCATCCACGGCGTCCGGCCCGGCCCCATGATCATGGTGGAGTCGCCGCAGTTCGTGTACCAGGTCGTGGCCATGGTCTTCTTCGCGACCCTGGCCATGGGGCTGTTCGGCGTCCTGCTCACCAAGCCGCTCCTCACCGTGCTGGCCATCCCCCGCACGCGGCTGATGCCCGTGGTCTTCGTGCTGTGCGCCATCGGGTCCTACGCCATCACCAGCCGGGTCTTCGACATCTGGGTGATGATCGCCTTCGGCATCGCGGGCTTCGTGCTGCGGGAGATGAAGTATCCCATGGCCCCGCTGGTCCTCGGCATCATCCTGGGCGACCTCCTGGACAAGAACCTGCGGCGCGGCCTGGTCCTCACCGACGGCGACCTCACCCCGTTCTTCACGCGCCCGATCTGCATCGTGCTCTGGGTCATCACCTTCACCTCCATCCTGCTCACCATCGAGCCGGCCCGGCGCGCGCTGCAGCGCGCGTGGGCGGCGGTGTGGCCCGCGGGCAGCCGGAAAGCCGCGGAGGACCCCCGCGCGTGATCCCGGCCGCCTGCCGGCCGACGGCCAGCGGCGGGCGGGTGCGCCCGCTCCGGATCCCGGCGTTCCCCGCCGGTGCACGAGGAAGATGGACGTGAGCTACCTCCCGGGCCTCGCCCTGCTCGCCGCCATCGCCGTGCCGGCGCTCCTCCTCCAGTCTCGGATCCTCGTGGGCGGTAAGACGGTCGTGAGCGCGGTGGCCATCGCGATCCTCCTGGGGATCCTCGTCCGGACGCTCGCGGGCCTGCCCGCCGCCTGCCGCCCGGGCGTGGGGCTCGGCGTGAAGCGGCTGCTCCGGATCGGCATCGCGCTCATGGGGGCACAGCTCGGCGCGGCGCAGGTGGCCAAGACGGGGGGACGGGCGGTGCTCATCGTGGCGACCTGCATCGTCCTGGCGCTGCTCGTGGTGCGGCTGGTCAGCCTGCGGATGGGGCTCTCCGAGCGGCTCGGCACGCTGCTGGGGGTCGGCACGTCCATCTGCGGGGTCTCGGCGATCGTGGCCACGGCACCGCTCATCGAGGCCAGGGAGGAGGAGACGTCCCTGGCCGTGACCACCATCACGGTGTTCGGGCTCCTGGCCGTGCTGGTGTATCCCCTCCTGGGCCGGCTGCTCGGCCTCTCGGACGTCGTCTTCGGCACCTGGGCGGGGACGGCCGTGAACGACACCAGCCAGGTGGTGGCCACCGGGCTCATCTACAGCCAGCGCGCCGGCGAGGTGGCGACCATCGTGAAGCTCACCCGCAACCTCTTCATGGCGCCCGTGATCGTGCTCCTCAGCTCCTGGTACTTCGCCGGGGCCCGGAAGGGCCGGGGCGGCCGCGTGCCCCTGAAGAACGCCGTCCCGGGCTTCGTCCTGGGCTTCGTGGCCCTGGCCGCGCTCAACTCCCTGGGCGCGTTCCCCGCCACGGTGCTCCGCGGCCTGCGCGAGATCTCCGGCACCCTCGTCGTCCTGGCGCTGGCCGGCGTGGGCCTCGAGACGAACCTGGCGGCCCTGCGCAGCATCGGCCTCCGCCCCTTCTACGCGGGCCTCGCCGCCGCGGGGTTCATGGCGGCGGTGAGCTACGCGCTCATCCGGCTGCTGGCCGTGGGTGCTTAATCTCGAGACCCTTCCGTGGCGGGCAGGGCTCTCCCGCTCGCCTACATCCCGACTCCATCGAATCTGCCAACACTGGCCGACAACCCTCCGATTTGTTGACACGACAGGTGATCGGTACTACCCTCTCGCCCCACCGCCACGATGGCGATGAAACATGCATTCTTCCAGGATACTGGAACGAGCTCCGGCCTCTGGCTCAAGCACATCAGCGAGATGCCGCTTTTCGTGCGAAGCGAGCTGTCGAATGGCATACAGCTGGCCGACTTGGTGTCCTACAATGTCTGGAAAACAGAGAGCCCGACTCCTGTAGGAGTCGGGCTCTGTCGAGAATCTTGAGGCCCGGCTGGGCGAACCCTATCAAGCCGACAAGCGGCACCGGGCCGTAAACCCTTTCGCCCGTGCCACTCTGAAACAGCCGCGCGAATTTGTCAAGCGCAACTTCTTGTTACGGCGGCGGCTCGGTCATGTCGGAGGGCCTCCACATGCGTGCCCGCGAGACGTACGAGTACAACAAGCTCACCTGGCAAGAGATGAACGATGCCATCGAGCTGCAGAAGGTGGTGATCCTGCCGACGGGATCCACCGAGCAGCACGGCCCCCACCTGCCGCTGGACGTGGACCTGTTCCTGGTGCAGGCGGTCTGCCACGAGCTGGGCCGCCGCGCGCCCGACAAGGTGCTGGTCCTGCCGGCCGTGCCCTACGGCCTGAACTTCCACCACATGGACTTCCCGGGCACCATCCACATCCAGCCCGACCACTTCATCGACTTCTGCGTGGACATCACCAAGAGCGTGGCGTACCACGGCTTCCAGCGCATCGCGGTGGTGAACGGCCACGGCTCCAACGGGCCGATGGTGGACCTGGTGGCCCGGCGCACGGTTCTGGAGACGCCGTCCCTCTGCTGCGCCTTCGGCTACTTCGCCATGGGCAAGCAGGAGTACGAGGCGCGGCTGGAGAGCACGGTGCACGCCCACGCCGACGAGATGGAGACGTCGCTCTACCTGCACTTCGCGGCCGAGCGGGTGCAGCTGGAGAAGGGCAGGTTCGGCAACGACCACGTCGGGGAGTACATGAGCTCGGACTCCACCAAGGCGGTCCGCTTCAACGATTTCTGGGGCCGCTGGACCACGACCGGGATTCACGGCGATCCGACGAAGGCCAGCGCGGCCAAGGGCAAGGAGATCCTGGAGATCATCATGCGGCACATGCTGCGCTGGCTGGACGAGTACCGGACGTGGCCCATCGAGCCACGCGCCGATCAGCACCGGCTGCCGGCCCAGAAGGGCATTCGCTGGTAGCCGGGCGGTAGAGGGAGCAACGACTCGCGAACCAGGGAGGACCGACCATGGCACGCCGGAACTGGATGGCATGGCTCGTCTGCGGGATCCTCGGCTTCGTGCTCCTGCTCGGCGGGACCGGGGCGGCGCCGGCCGCAACCATCCTGCGGATCGCGCCCCCGGGCGATATCTCGGACGTGGATTTGCACATGACCACCCACTACATCAACCGGGTCGTCATGCTGAACGTCTACGACATGCTCTTTGCCCTGGGCGAGGACCTGAGCGTGAAGCCGTCGCTGGTGGACCGATACGCCGTCAGCCCGGACGGCCTCACGTACACGCTCACCCTGCGGAGGGGCGTGAAGTTCCACAGCGGGAAGACGCTGGCGGCGGCCGATGCGGTCTACTCGTTGAAGCGCATGCAGGCCAAGGGACCGCGCTCGGGCGAGTTCAAGAAGCTCATCAAGTCGGCGGAGGCGGTGGATCCCGCCACCCTGAAGATCACGCTGAACGAGGTGCACTCCGGCTTCCTGGCCGCGCTGGCGAATCCCATCGCGCCCGCGGTGATCTACCCGGACGGCGAGGCAGAGCGACAGGGTGGGACGATCACCAAGGCGGTGGGGACCGGGCCCTTCGAGTTCGTGGAGTGGAAGAAGGACAGCGTCGTCCGCCTGCGGAAGTTCAAGGACTACAGCGTGGACCCGCGGCCGACCTCCGGCTTCACCGGGAAGCGCGAAGCGCTCGTGGATGAGGTGCACTTCATCCCGATCCGGGAGGCCTCCGTCCGGGCCGCCGCGCTGGAACGCGGCGACGTGGACGTGGCGCTGGACCTTACGCGGCAGGATCTCGAGCGGTACAAGGGGAAGCCCGGGATCACCATGAACGCGCAGCCCGGACGGGGCTTCGCCGACCTGCGCTTCGGCTTCAAGAAGGGCATCTTCGCCAACAACGTCAAGATGCGCCAGGCGGTCGCGTACGCGATCGACAAGGACGAGGCGGTGCAGGCCGTGACCTTCGGCCTGGGCAAGGCCGCCCCTGCCGGCATCCCGCCGGGCACGCCCTACTTCGGCCCGGTGCACGCCAACGACAAGTACGGGAAGCCCCAGGTGGACAGGGCCAAGCAGCTCCTGAAGGAAGCGGGGTACAAGGGCGAGGAGATCATCCTGGATGCCCACCTGCAGCCGGACGTCTACGCACAGCTCGCCGTGGTGCTCCAGTCCCAGCTGCAGGCCGCCGGCATGAACGTCCGGGTCCGCACGCTGGAGTCGGCGGCGGTGCAGCAGACGTGGAGCGGCGGGGAGTACGCCTTCTTCCTCTCCGGGCTGACGCCGCGACCCGACGCCGAGATCTACTACTGCCAGTTCTGGCACAGCAGCAGCACGCCCGCCGGGTACAAGAACCCGGAGTACGACCGGCTGTGCGATGCCGCCCGCAAGGCGCTGAAGGACGACGAGCGGAAGAAGATCTTCGCCGACCTGGAGACCGTCCTGCGCGAGGATCTGCCCTGGCTCCCCATCTTCTACATTCCGTCGGTGGAGGGCTGGCGGGGCACCGTGAGGGGCTGGAACCCGTGGGCCGCGGGCTACGCGCGCGCCTGGAACGTGTCGGTGGGGAAGTAAGGCGTAACGCGCAAAGAACCTCGAACCTCGAACTGGGAACCTCGAACCTCGAACCGGGAGCCGCGGGGCGGGCGGCCAGCGCCGCCCGCCCCGCACGCCCATGCCGGCACTGCTCAAGCACACCCTGGTCCGCTTCCTGGCGCTGATCCCGATGCTGATCGCGCTGTCCATCGCCTCGTTCGCCCTGGTGCACGTCATCCCGGGGGACCCGGCGCTGGTCATGCTCGGCGGGGAGGGCACGCCGCAGCAGGTGGCGGATCTCCGCCGGCAGCTCGGCCTGGATCGGCCCCTGCCCATCCGGTACTGGGAGTGGGTGAGCAAGGTGGTGCGGGGCGACCTGGGCGAGTCGCTCTACAACCGGACGCGCGTGGCGGACGAGCTGCGCTGGCGCTTTCCGACCACGGTCTCCCTGGTCGGCCTGTCGCTGCTGCTCTCCATCAGCATCGGGGTCCCGGCGGGGCTCATCTCCGCCGTGTTCCGGAACTCCTGGCTGGATCACGTGGCGCGCCTCACCACCCTGGTGAGCCTCTCGCTGCCCAGCTTCTGGCTGGGCCTCATGCTCATCATCCTCTTCTCCCTCAAGCTGAACCTCATTCCCGTCGTCGGGTACACCTCGGTCGTGACCGACTTCTGGTCCGGGGTGCGCTTCCTGATCCTGCCCAGCCTGGCGCTCGGCACCTACCTGGCGGCGCTCCTGGCTCGCCTGGTGCGGAGCAGCGTGCTGGAGGTGCTGGGGCAGGACTACATCCGGACGGCGCGCGCCAAGGGGCTGCGCGAGCAGGCCGTGCTCTTCCGGCACGCGCTCCGCAACGCCCTGATCCCGGCCGTCACAGTGGTGGGCATCAACGTCGGCATCCTGCTCGGCGGCAGCGCGGTCATCGAAACCCTCTTCGTGCTGCCCGGGGTGGGGCAGCTGGTCATCACGGCGCTCTACAACCGCGACCTCCCGGTGATCCAGGGCCTGATCCTCTACATCTCCGTGATCTACGTCATGATCAACCTGGTCGTGGACATCCTGTACACCTACCTCGACCCGCGGCTCAGGCCCACGTAGCCCGGAGCGGCGATGGCGGACGTTGCGGTGCAGCCAGCCAAGGTCCTGACGGTGCCCGCGCCGCCGCGCGCGGAGCGCCTCGGCCGGATGTGGCGACAGCTCCGGCGCAACCGGCTGTCGCTGGCCGGCAGCGTCATCGTCCTGAGCCTCGTGCTGGTCGCCCTGTCGGCCCCGTACCTGGGCCTGCCCAGTCCGGTGAAGCTCAACCTGCGCGAGCGGTTCATGCCGCCCGGGAGCCTCCACTGGTTCGGGACCGACCAGTACGGCCGCGACGTTCTCAGCCGGGTGGTCTTCGGGGCCCGGGTCAGCCTCCTGGCATCCGTGCTGACCATGCTGGCCGCCGGCCTGCCGGGCATCTCGCTGGGGGTGATCGCCGGGATCGCATCGGCCCGCGTGTCGGCCGTCATCATGCGAGGCATGGACCTGCTGATGTCCTTCCCGCCGCTGCTCCTCGCCGTGGCGGTCGCCGCCGCGCTGGGGACGGGGACCACGAGCATCATCATGGCCCTGAGCGTGGTCTACCTCCCCCGGATCGTGCGCGTGACGCGAGGCATCGCGCTCTCCGTGGTGTCGCAGGAGTACATCGTGGCGGCGCGCGCCCTCGGCGCGCCGCGCTGGCGCCTGGTCCTGACGACGGTCCTGCCCAATTGCCTCTCCGTGGTCGTGGTCCAGCTCAGCCTCTACTTCGCCGAGGTGCTGCTGGCCGAGGCGGCCCTGTCCTTCCTCGGGCTGGGCGAGCCGCCGCCCACGCCGACCTGGGGGAACATCCTGCAGGATTCGCAGAAGTTCATCCGGGACGCGCCGTGGATCGCCATCTTCCCCGGCTGCGCCATCGCCCTGTCGGTCCTCGGCCTGAACCTCTTCGGCGACGCCGTCCGGGACGCCATGGATCCCCGCCTGCGGACCTGATCCGTCCCGCCCCGCACCCTGCTCGGCGGGCGGCGGCGCGTTGACAGCCGCCCGGGTTCTGGATACAGTGCCTCCGGCTCAGGACGGGCGCGCAGGGAGCGGCGCAGCGCAGGGAGAGAGCGAGGCGCTCAGCGCGGCGGGGTGGGCTTCCGGTCGGTGGCCGGGCGACGAGGGGACGGCGGATCGGCCGAGAGCTTCAGGATGGCGCAGGCGAGGTTGATCAGCTCCCGCGGCCGGACGGGCTTCTGGGCGTACGCCATGCAGTCCCGGCCGATGGCCTTGGCCTGGGTCCCCACGATCTCGTGGGCCGTCATGGCCACGATGGGGATGTGCCGGGTGGCCGGGTCGGCCTTCACCATCCGGGCCGCCGAGAGCCCGTCCAGGCCGGGGAGCTGGATGTCCATGATGATGAGGTCGGGCTTCCGCTCGCTGGCGAGCTGCAGGCCCTGCAGGGCATCCGCGGCCACCAGGGCCTCGAAGTCGGCGAAGCGGAAGGCATCGGCCAGCGGCTGGGAGATGTCCGGGCTGTCTTCGACGATGAGGACGGTGGCCCTCGGCATGGGAGCCTCCGGGCGAGAGGGCGGGGCAGGGAGCGGACGGATGCTACGCCCGAGGCACTGCGGAACGCAAGGGGTTTTTCGAGCGGCTGGGCTCGCACCCGGCGTTGGCCGGCGACGGTTCCTGTGAGGGCTTCTTACGTTTCACGTTTTCCGCGGAGGTAGGCGCATGGGAATCCTCGATCGCTTCTCGCTGGGCGGCAAGGTCGCGCTGGTCACGGGTGGGGGCAAGGGGCTGGGCCAGGGGATGGCCCTGGCCCTGGCCGAGGCCGGGGCGGACGTGGTGATCGTCGAGCTGGACATGCCCGCGGCGGAGGAGACGGCCGGACTGATCCGGGAGCGCGGGCGCAAGGCGCTCACGGTGAAGGGCGACGTGACGAACTGGGACGAGGTGCAGGGCTTCATGGCCGGCACGGTTCAGGACTGGGGCCACCTCGACGTCCTGGTGAACAACGCCGGCTACGCGCAGCCGGTCTCGGCGCTCGACATGACCGTCGAGGACTGGGACCGCATGCTGGCCGTGGACCTGAAGGGGGTCTTCCTCTGCTGCAAGGCGGCCGCCCCGCACATGATCCGGCAGGGCGGCGGCAAGATCGTGAACATCGCCTCCATGTCGGCGCACCACGTGAACCGGGACGCCGACTACTGCCACTACAACGCGGCCAAGGGCGGGGTGGTGATGCTCACGAAGTCGCTGGCGGTGGAGTGGGCCCGGCACCGCATCTACGTGAACTCCATCAGCCCCGGCTACTGCCGCACGCCGGGCAACGCCGCCCGTTCGGACAACCCCGCCATCCGCGCCATCCGCGTGGACCAGGGCGTGATCAAGCGCTACGGGCAGGCCTACGAGGACCTGGGCGGCGCCGTGGTCTACCTGGCCTCCGCGGCGTCCAACTTCACCACCGGCTGCAACCTGATCGTGGACGGCGGGTACAGCCTCTGACGGATCTTCACCACGAAGAGCGCAAGGACACGAAGGGCCGTCCGGGAAGGAACGCTGAAACCCTGCGTGCGCTTCGTGCCCTTCGTGGTGCGACGCCTCACGTGCATATGCCACGATTCATTCTGGTGCGGCACGGCGAGTCGGTCTGGAACGGGGAGCGGCGGATCCAGGGGCACCGGGATCCGCCGCTCAGCGAGCGGGGCCGGCGACAGGCGGACCTGGTGCTGGCACGCCTCGCGCCGCACGTGGGCCCGGCGGTCGGCGCGGTCTACACGAGTCCCCTCCGCCGCGCCGCGGAGACGGCCGGGCGGATCGGGGAGGTCTTCCGGCTGCCGGTGATCCCGGACCCGGACCTCCGCGAGATGGGGCTCGGCAGCTGGGAGGGCATGACCGTGCCGGAGATCCAGGCGGCCTTCCCCGGCGCCTACGAGCGCTGGCTGGAGGATCCGCTCGCGGCGCCGGCGCCGGGCGGGGAGCCGCTGCCCGCGTTCGCCGCGCGGACGACCGCGGCCTTCGCGCGCATGCAGGCCGCGCATCCGGGCCGCGACCTGATCGTCGTCTCGCACGGGGGCGTGATCAAGTCGCTCCTGTGCGCGGTGCTCGGCCTGGAGGCGCGCTACCTGTTCCGCCTCAAGCAGGACAACACCGCGCTGAACGTGGTGGAGGTCGGGCCGGCGGTGCGCCGGGTGGTCCTGCTCAACGACACCTGCCACCTCACGCTGGCCGAGGACCTGGCGGCCCGGGACGTCCTCACCGATGCCCGCGAGCCGCTCCAGCCTGCCCTGTGAGCCCCGACGCCGTGGACTGGTCCGCCCTCCCCGCTTTCATCTTCGACCTGGACGGCTGCGTCTACACCGGCCGGGAGCTGGTGCCGGGCGTGGTCGAGGTGCTGGATCGCCTCCGCGCCTCCGGACGGCGCATCCTGTTCCTCACCAACAACTCGCGGCAGGACGGCGTCGAGCTGCAGGCCAAGCTGGCGGGGCTCGGCGTGGCCGCGGACCGGCACGAAATCTTGTCGGCGGCGGAAGCGACCGGGGCGGAGGTGCGGCGCCGCCTGGGGCCCGTCCGCATCCTGGCCATCGGCTCGCCGACCCTCATGCGCCTGCTGGCCGAGGCCGGGCACACGCTGGTGGCCCGGGACTCGACCGGCGTTCCGGACGCGGTGGTCATCGGCCACGACAGCGAGTTCACGTATGCCAGGCTCGCCGCCCTCGCCCGCGCGGTGGCCCGCGGCGCGGCCTTCTTCGCGGTGAACGTGGACCCGCAGCTCCCGCTCGAGGGCGGGACCTTCCTCCCAGGCTGCGGGGCGCTGGTCGAGGCCGTCGCCGTCGCGAGCGGCGTGCGGCCCGAGATCATCGGCAAGCCGCGCCCCACCCTCTTTCGCGCCGCGCTGGCCCGCCTCGGCGTCGCGGCGCACGACGCCGCCATGGTGGGCGACAGCCTGCTCGCCGACGTCCAGGGCGCGCAGGCGGTCGGCCTGAAGACCATCTGGCTCGCCCCGCCCGACGCCGCCCCCGACGTGGTCCGCCCCGACCTCGCCATCCGCGCCTTCGGCGAGCTGCTCCCCCGCCTGCTCTAGCCGAAGCCGCCTGGGCACGGACGGCGCACGCAGGCGCGAAGGCTGTCGTGAGCCGTTCCGGCGGATATGCTCGTGGCGGACACCCGGGTGCGCGGCGTGCCGGCCTTTCTGGAGCAGGCGTGGCGCGAGCTGGCGCGGCATACAGGCTGAGCGACGGTCGCCGTGATGCCTGCGAGGAGCGAGATCGGGCTCCGTATCAGTACATGAACCGGCGCATGTGGATGTTCATGAGGAGGCCGATGGCCAGGAGGGTGACGACCAGGGAGGAGCCGCCGTAGCTCACCAGGGGGAGCGGGATGCCGACCACCGGCAGCATGCCGAGGACCATGGAGATGTTGATGAGGGCCTGGATGCCGATCATCAGCGAGATGCCGGCGGCGAGGAGCGAGGCGAAGAGGTCGGTGCAGTCGCGCGCGATCTGCATGCCGCGGGTCACGAGGTAGAAGAAGAGCACCAGCATCACCAGGCAGCCGAGGAACCCCCACTGCTCGGCCAGCACGGCGAAGATGAAATCGGTGTGGTTGAGCGGCAGGAAGTTGAGCTGGCTCTGCGTGGCCCCGAGGAAGCCCTTGCCGAGCAGTCCCCCCGAGCCCACCGCGATCTTCGACTGGGCGATATGGTAACTCGCCCCGAGGGGATCGATGTCGGGGTTCAGGAAGACCAGGATGCGTCGCTTCTGGTACTCCTTCAGGAAGGTCCAGACGACCGGGGCCAGCAGGGCCCCGCCCCCCAGAAAGGGCAGCAGGTAGCGGAGGCGGAGCCCCACCAGGAGGAACATGCCCAGCGCAATGAAGCTGAGGAGGAGCGCGGTCCCGAGGTCCGGCTGCTTGAGCACCAGGAGCATGAAGGCACCGGTGAGCACGGCCGGCAGCGCCAGCGTCCGCGGATTCCGCAGCGCGTCCCGGTGGTCGTCGAAGTAGCGGGCCAGGAAGAGGATCAGCGCGAGCTTGGCGAACTCCGAGGGCTGGACCGTGATGGGGCCGATCCGGATCCAGCGCTGCGCGCCGAGGCCGGTCTTGCCGATCACGAGGACCACGACGAGCGCGACGAACGTCAGGCCGAAGAGCACGTAGGCGAAGCGGGCCAGGTTCCGGTAGCTGAGCGTGCAGGCGAGGAACATGCCGAGGAGCCCGATGCCCGCCCATGTGACCTGGCGCAGGTAGAGGCCCTTGCGGAAGGCCGAGGTGGCCAGGGCATTCGAGCTGTAGATGGTCAGGATGCCCACGCCCACCATGGCGAGGACCGTGCACGCGAAGGCCCAGTCAAAGTGGGTGATGAGCCGACGATCGACCTGGACCGCCACGTTGAAGCTCCTGGAGCCGAGAGCCGAGCGGGAACGAGTGCCGAGTGCCTCGTGCCGAGTGCCCAGCCAACCGCGGAGGCGCGGAGGCGAAAAGGCCCGAGGCGCGACGAGTGCCGGGGGACCCGAAGCATCGGAGCACCGGAGCACCGGAGCCAGAGCGGCAGCATCCGTGCTTTCTCCGATGCCCCGAGGCTCAATCGCCTTCGGCTGGCTCCGGCTCGGCGTCGCTGTCCCCCGGCGGCGCGGGGGCGCGCGAGGCGAAGTAGGCCTCGTACACCGCCTTGGCGATGGGCGCAGCCACGTAGCCGCCGAAGCCGCCGTTCTCCACGAGGACGACCACGGCGATCTCGGGCTTGTCCGGCGTGAGGCCGCCGAAGGACGCGAACCAGCCGTGGTCCTTCAGCGCGGCGATGCCCTTGCCCTCGCCCTTCTTCACGACCTGCGCCGTGCCCGTCTTCCCGCCGATGGCGTAGCCCGGGACCTTGGACCGGCCGCCGGTGCCCTCGCTCACCACGCCGATCATGGCGTCGCGCACGAAGGCCAGGGTCTCGGGCTTGACCGCCACCTCGCGGATCAGCTCGGGCTCGTACTCCTCCAGGACCTGGCCCGAGAGCGAGACCACCTTCTTCACCACGTAGGGCCGGTACATCTTGCCGCCGTTCGCGATGGCGGCGACGAGCCCTAAGAGCTGCATGGGCGACGTCACGACCGCGCCCTGCCCGATGCTCGCCACCACGGTGTTGCCCGGCGACCAGCCCGGCTGGCCGCGCCGCCGCGGCTGCGGGTTGGGCAAGTTGCCCTTCGCCTCGTCCCCCAGGCCCAGGCCCGGCGGCTCGCCCAGGCCGAAGAGGCGCGAGACGCGCACGATCTCGTCGATGCCCACCCGCAGCCCGGCGTTGTAGAACCAGACGTTGCAGGAGTTGACGATGGCCCCCCGCATGTTGAGCGGCCCGTGGCCGCCCTTCTTCCAGTCGTCGAACTTCTGGTTGCCCAGGTAGAAGTAGCCGGGGTCGGGGAACCGGGTGTCGGGGTGGACGGCGCCGCTCTCCAGCGCCGCGATGGCCACGATCAGCTTGAAGACCGAGCCGGGCGGGTACTGGGCCTGGAAGGCGCGGTTCTGCAGCGGATGCAGGGGATCCGTGGCGATGCGCTGCCAGTCCTCGCCGCTGATCCGGGCGGCAAAGAGGTTCGGGTCGTAGGAGGGCCGGCTGACCATGGCCAGGATCTCGCCGGTCATGGGGTCCATGGCCACGATGGCGCCCTTCTTGCCCGCAAAGGCCGCCTCCGCCGCCTCCTGCACACGCTTGTTGATGGTCAGGTAGATGTTCGAGCCGGAGCGCGGCTCGTGCCGGGCCACCAGGCGCGTGACGCGGCCGCGCGCGTCCACCTCCACCTGCTCACCCCCGTCCACGCCGCGGATGAAGGCGTCGAAGCGCCGCTCCAGCCCCGCCTGCCCGAGCGTCTCGCCCGCCCGGAAGTCGCGATACTCCTCCCGCGCGAGCTGCGCGTCGTTCACCTCGCTCACGTAGCCCAGCAGGTTGGCCGCCATGCCGCCGGCCGGGTAGGCGCGCACGGGCCGCACCCGCAGGTTCACGCCCGGCAGGTCCAGCCGCCGCTCCTCCACGGCCACCATCATGGCTTCCGGCAGGTCCTTGCGGATGAGGAGCGGCTGGTAGGGCCGGGTGCGGCCCTCGGCCAGCTTGGCCAGGACCTCCTCGGGCGTGGTGCCGAGGATCTCGGCCAGGGTGGCGGCCACCTCGGAGGGATTGACGACGTCCTCGGGGACGGCGTAGAGGTCGAAGGTGGGGCGGTTCTCCACCATCACCTCGCCGTTTCTGTCCAGGAGGAACCCGCGCGGCGCCTCCACCACCCGGAGACGCAGGCGGTTGCTGGCGGAGAGGGTGGCGTAGCGGTCTCCCTCCAGGATCTGGAGGTACCAGAGGCGAAGCAAGAGGGCCAGGCAGCCGAGGCCGATCAGGGCCGTGGCTTTCGCGATGCGGGGTCCCAGGAGCTGGGCGGGGCTGCTGCGCTGCGTGCCGAAGTTCATGTGCGTGGAGCGATGAGCCACCAGACCCGTGGCAGCCAGAGGACCACGAAGCCGAGGAGCGCCGTGGCGAGCGCCTCCGGCAAGATCACCCACAGGAACGTGGGGACGAGCGGGGGCGGCTCGAGGAAGAACGAGAGGAGCGCCAGGCTCATGGCACCCGTGGCCGCGCAGCCGGCCAGGAGCAGCCAGAACTGCGCGAGCGGCTTGTCGGTGTACATGTCCCCGCTCAGCCGGGCCGCCAGAAAGCCGAGCAGGCTGTAGCTGAACGCCCGGAGGCCGAGGGGCCCGCCGGACAGCGCGTCCTGGCAGAGGCCCAGGACGAAGCCCTGCAGCGTGGCCGCCTCCGGTGGGACGCGGGGGCTCACGAAGAACAAGAGGAGCAGGAAGAGATCCGGGCGTACACCGGCCAGGCGGATGGACGGCAGCAGCGCCACCTGCAGCGTGGCGCAGGCCAGCACGCCGGGGATGAACCACTTCATGCGACGAGCCTCGCGCCGCGCGCCGCGCGCCGCGGCAGGCCGTCGGGCGCGCGGCCCTCCGGCCTCATCGGCGGAAGCCGCGGCCGGCCTCGAGGCCGTCGCGGCTCTCCATGCCGGTGAGGATCAGCACCTCTTCCAGCCGGGAGAGGTCCACCGCCGGCTGCAAGGTCGCCTCCTGGAAGAGCGCCCCGCTCCGGCGCTCCACCGCCGTGACGTGGCCGACGGGAATGCCCTTGGGGAACACGCCCCCCATGCCGGAGGTGAGCACCTGATCGCCCGCGGCCACGTCGGCCAGCAGCGGCAGGTAGGTCACCCGGGTGCCGGCGCCCAGGCTCCCGGTCACGATGCCCGTGACCCGCGTCCGCTGGATGAGGGCCCCCACGGCGCTCAGCGGGTCGGTCACCAGCTGCACCTTGGCCGAGGTGGGCGTCACCTCGACCACGCGCCCCACCAGGCCGTCCGGGGCGAGCACCGGCTGGTTCCGCCGGACGCCGTCCAGGCGCCCCCGATCCAGCACCAGCGTCTTGAACCAGTTGGTGGCGTCCTTGCCCACCACCCGGGCGCTCAGGAACTTCGCGCCGGGTGTGTCCTTCAGGGTCAAGAGCTGCTGCAGGCGCTTCGCCTCCAGCGCCTGCTCCTGCACCTCGTCCAGCCGCCGCTTCAGCACGGCCACCTCGCGCTGCAGCCGGAGGTTCTCGTCGCGCAGGTCCCGGAGATCGACGTAGTCCTGCCAGATCTGACCCAGGCCGCCCGTCACCAGGGTGGCCAGCTTCAGGAAGGGCGAGAAGACCAGGAGGACGGCCTGCCGGGTGAACGCCACGACGGCCCGCTCCTGGCGGACCTGGGCCGTCATGAGGAGGAACGCCACGACCAGGGCGGTGGCCAGGACGACGGCCCGCCGGTACCGTGTGAGGAGGCGCCAGATGCCAATCACGGGAGGTGCCTTGAAGACTTCCTGTCAGCGCGCCGGAATTTCAGGGGGAGGGAACGCCGATCTCCCACCGTCGCGCGCTACGTCTCCAGGCAGACGGTCTTCAAGAGGTCCAGCTCGTCGAGGACCTTGCCCGTACCCAGGACCACGCAGGTCAGCGGATCGTCCGCGACGCGCACCTTCAGGTGCGTCTCCAGCGAGATGAGGGTGTCCAGCCCGTGCAGGAGCGCGCCGCCGCCGGCCAGGACGATGCCCTTTTCGGCGATGTCGGCGGACAGCTCGGGCGGCGTCCGCTCCAGCGCGGTCTTCACGGCGTCCACGATGGCGTAGACGGGGTCGTGCAGCGCTTCCCGGATGTCGCTGTCGTTGATGGTGAGCGTCTTGGGGATGCCGTCCACCAGGTCGCGGCCCTTGATCTCCATCTTGCGCGGCTCGTCGAACGGGTACGCCGAGCCGATCTGGATCTTCACGTTCTCCGAGGTGCGCTCGCCGACCAGCAGGTTGTACTTGCGCTTGAGGTACTGGGTGATGGCCTCGTCCATCTCGTCGCCGGCGATGCGGACGGACTGGCTGTAGACGATGCCCGAGAGCGAGATGACCGCCACCTCGGTCGTGCCGCCGCCGATGTCCACGATCATGCTGCCCGTCGGCTCCTGCACCGGGAGGCCGGCGCCGATCGCGGCGGCCATCGGCTCCTCGATGAGGTAGACCTCGCGCGCGCCCGCCTGATCCGCGGAGTCGCGGATGGCGCGCTTCTCGACCTGCGTGATGCCGGAGGGCACGCCCACGATGATCCGCGGCCGGACCAGCGTCTTGCGGTTGTGCGTCTTCCAGATGAACGCCCGGATCATCTGCTCGGTGATGTCGAAGTCGGCGATGACGCCGTCCTTCAGCGGGCGGATGGCCACGATGCTGCCCGGGGTGCGGCCCAGCATCTCCTTGGCCTCCCTCCCGACTTTCAGGACTTGGTTCGTTCCCTTCTTGATGGCCACCACCGACGGCTCGCTCAGGATGATGCCCTTGCCCTTCACGTAGATGAGGGTGTTCGCCGTGCCGAGATCGATCGCCAGGTCGTTGGAGAACATCCCGCATACCCAGTCCAAGATCATCGCCGCTCCTTTCAGACTCCCAGGCGATCGGGCAACCGGCGTGCACGGCAAGATTGGAGCAGTCTTTAACATACGACATGCCAAAACTCAAGGGGTTTCGCCGGCTTGCGCGCCCGAAATCCCTTGCCAATCGCGGCTTCGGTGCAGTATCGTGCACCGCGGTCCCGGGATCGACTCCACCGAAATCGAAGGGGAACGGCGGATGCTGAGGACGATGCGGGAGGGGAGCGCCTACTTCATCAAGGGCGTCATGCTGGTGGTGGTGCTGGCGTTCGTCGGCACCATCTTCGTGGTCTGGGGGGTGAAGAGCACGCCCGGCGACCTGGCCGGCCGCGGGATCATCGCCAGCGTGGGGGACACCATCATCTCGGCGGACGAGTACCAGCAGGCCTACCGCCGGCAGGTGGAGATGTACCGGCAGGTCCTGGGCGACAAGCTGGACGACAAGGCTCTCGAATCCATGAACCTCAAGCAGCAGGTCCTGGAGCGGCTGATCCGGCGTGCCCTGGTCCTCGAGTACGCGGAGGCCCAGGGAATCGAGGTGGGCCGGCAGGAGCTGGCGAGTGAGATCACGCGCATCCCGGTGTTCGCGGGCAAGGACGGCTTCAGCCGCCAGCGCTACCTGGACCTGCTGCGGGCCAATCGCCTGACCCCCGAGCGCTTCGAGCGGGACCTCCGGCAGGATCTGGTCGAGCGCAAGGTGGAGGGGCTGGTCCGCGAGGCGGCCAAGGTCTCCGAGGGGGAGGCCAAGGAGCAGTACCAGCGGGTGCGCCGGCGCCTGACGGTCGAGGTGGTGCAGCTCCCCGCCGGGGACGAGGGCAAGAAGAAGGCCGATGCCATCACGGTGGCGCTCGGCAAGGGGGCCAGCCTGGCCGCGGCGGCGAAGGAGGCGGGGGCCGCCGTGAAGCAGCTGGGCCCCTTCCCGGCGGCGGCGCCGCCCGCCGACCTTCCGGACCCCGCCCCGGTACGGCAGGCCCTGAGCACGATGAAGGTGGGGGAGACCAGCACGCTGATCGCGGGGGAGAAGGCGTCCTACCTGCTGCGCCTGGCCGCCGAGCAGGAGCCGCCGGCCGCCGACTTCGAGAAGGAGAAGGAGGCGTTCACGGCGCAGCTCCTGGCCTTCAAGCGGGAGATGGTGTTCGCCGACTGGCTGAACCAGGTGCGGCGCGAGGCGAAGGTGACCGTGGACTTCGAGAATCTGTAGGCCCGTCCCTCAGCGGGCCAGCGACCGGTAGATGCGCTCCCAGGCCTCGTTCTTGGTGACCACCACCTTCTTCAGGGGCGGGGGCGGCTCCGCGCTCAGCTGGCTCACCCGCTGGAAGTCCTCGATCCATCCCACCAGGTAGGCGGCCAGCAGACACGCCACCACGACCTGCACCAGCCCCCAGACCGCCCGGACGGGGGAGAACGGGGGCGCCGGGAGGGCCAGATCGGTCAGGCCGCCCGGATCCTCGGCGAGCAGGGGGGACATTGCCGATAGCCTCCTGTCCCACGGTCCGGGCACCGCTCGGACGCGTGAAGGGATTCCGGGACCCCGGGGTCCCGGGACGCAGGCACGGATGCCTCGGGCACGAGAGTAGGATGAGGACGAGCGACAACCGGAGAGGCAACCGAGCGCGTAGGATTGTCCGGGCTTGCTCTGAGGCCCAGACCGTATCGGTTCAGGGGTAGTTCGTCAACAATTTTTTGCCTAATCAGCACGTTGGCGGTTGGGTATGGACGGAGCAGACGGCGCGTACGAGTATCCCCGCCTCCGGCCGGTCGAGGTGCTCCCCCTGGAGGTGCGCGGCGAGGCCGTGTTTTGCCTCCGGGACCCGCTGCACTACGCCGAGGAGCCCCTCTACCTGCGCCGGGAAGTGGCGCCGCTCCTGGCGCTCTTCGACGGCTGCCACTCCGTGCGGGACATCCAGCTGCTCTACGCCCGCCGCGCGGGCACGCTGCTGTTCCGGGAGGCGCTGGACGGGCTGATCCGGGAGCTGGACGCACACCTCTACCTGGAGGGGCCGCGCTTCCGGGCGCACCGTGCCGAGCTGGAGCGGGCGTTCCGGGAGGCCCCCTCCCGGCCGGCTCGCCTGGCCGGCCAGAGCTACCCGGCCGAGCCGGAGGCCCTGCGGCGTGAGCTCAGCGCGTACTTCGACCACCCCGACGGCCCCGACGGCAGCCTGCCGAGCCCGGAGGCCGCCCGCCTGGCCGGCCTGATCCTGCCCCACATCGACTTCCAGCGCGGCGGGCCCTGCTACGCCTGGGGCTACCGGGAGGCCGCGGGTGCGCCCACCGCGGCCCGGTACGTGGTCCTGGGCACGGCCCACGCGCCCATGACGCAGCCGTTCGCCATCACCCGGAAGGACTTCGAGACCCCGTTGGGAGCGGCGGAGGCCGACCACGACTTCCTGGACGGGCTGCTCCGGCGCGTCGACCGGGCCTACCTGGCGGACGAGTTCGTGCACCGCGCCGAGCACTCCATCGAGTTCCAGGCCGTCTTCCTGCGCCACCAGGCCGCGGCAGGCCAGCCGGTCCGGATCGTCCCGGTGCTGTGCGGGTCGTTCCACCGGTTCGTGGAAGCGGAGCGCTCCCCGGCCCAGGCAGCCGAGGTTGCCGGGTTCCTGGCCGCCCTGCGGGAGGCGATCGCGGCCGCCCCCGGCCGGACGCTCGTCGTGGCGAGCGCGGATCTGGCGCACGTGGGGCCGCAGTTTGGCGACCGGCGGCCGGTGACGCCCGGCCGGCTCCGGGAGGTTGCCGAGGAAGACGGCGCCCTCCTCGCCGCCGCGGAAGCAGGCGACCCCGAAGCGGTCTTCGCCCAGGTCATGCGGGAGGGGGATCGGCGCCGGATCTGCGGATTGCCGCCCATATACGCCGCCCTGTCCGTCCTGCCCGGTGTCCACGGCCGCCGGCTGCGCTACGGGCAGTGGCCGGACCCCCAGGCCAGCGTGACCTTCGCGGCCATGGCGCTCTACGGCGGGCCGGCGTGAGGGAGGCAGAGGCCCCGGCCCGGCCGGGGGAGGACGCCCTGCGCCGCCTGACCGGGGCGCTGCGCCGCTGGGGGCGCCTGATGGTGGACGCGGGCAGGACGGTGGATGCCCCGGCCTTCGAGCAGGTGGTCGGCGGCCTGGTGGAGTGGACGGGCAACGAGCTGCTGGACGGGTGGCTCCACCTGCCCATTCCTCTCTTCGAGGCCGTGAGCGAGCTGGCCGAGGAGCTGTTCCGGGCCGGCCAGAGTTACCATGCTGCCATGCGCGCCTGCGGCACCCTGCCGGCGGCGGACCGGGCCGCACACGAGCAGGCCATCCTCGAGGTGCTGACTGGAGTCGAGGCACTGGAGAAGCGCGGGTCGGGGCCCGGGGGTCAGGGACGGGGGTAAGAACGGGAACGGGTTAGGATTGGGCCGGGTTGACCTCGGACCTCGGACTTCGGACCTCGGACCCATGAGGGACGCATGGACATCCGGCGGCGGCTGAAGCGGTGGCTCTGGGGCGGCGGACGGCGGGTGCGGTTCACCTTCGTCCACCCCGCCTGTGGCCAGGCGGACGTCGAGGCCGGCTTCCTTCCGGAGTGGGGGCGGCCCAAGTTCCTCTGCCGCCGGTGCGGGGTGGCCTTCGACGAGGCCCGGGCGACCATCGGCTGGGAGGCCTCCCCGCCCGCCGTCTCAGCCGGCTCATACCATCAAAGGGCTTAAAATCCGATACTTGACAAGCACGCGGGCGCGCCGGATAATGCTCGGGCGCTGAAGCGGGTTGTTGCTCAACGGGGACCGTGCGGCTTGCGGCCCCCGGCAGGGCGATGGACGCCCTGGCCCTGGACGCCGTCCGGGCCGGGGCGTTCTTGTTTTTTCCGCCGTGCACCGGACCGCGGGTGCGCACCGCCGACCGACGAGGCGGCGCTCGCGTCGCCGGGGAAAGGACACCGATATGCTGCGCATTGCGCAAGTGGCTCCCCTCTTCGAGAGCGTTCCCCCCGTCTCCTACGGAGGGACCGAGCGCGTCGTCTCCTACCTGACCGAGGCGCTGGTCCGGGCCGGCCACGAGGTCTCTCTGTTCGCCAGCGGCGACTCCGTGACCCGGGCACACCTGGTCGCCTGCTGTCCCAAGGCACTCCGACTGGACAAGGCCTGCATGGAGCCACTGGCCCACCAGGTCCGGCAGCTGGAGCTCGTCTTCCGCCACGCGCGTCAGTTCGATCTCATCCACTTTCATTCGGATTTCCTGCACTTTCCCCTCAGCCGGCGCTGCCAGGTCCCCCACCTGACGACGCTCCATGGCCGGCTGGACATCCCCGACCTCCGGCCGCTGTACGCGGAATTCAGCGACATGCCGGTCGTCTCCATCTCGAACGCCCAGCGGCGCCCCCTGCCCTGGCTGGATTGGCGGGGTACGGTCTACCACGGGATTCCCGCCGACCTCTACCGGCCCGGGCCGGGCACCGGGGGCTACCTCGCCTTCCTGGGGCGGGTGTCCCAGGAAAAGCGGGTGGACCGGGCGGTCGAGATCGCCCGGCGCCTGGGGATGCCCCTGCGGGTGGCGGCCAAGGTGGACAACGCCGACCGCCGCTACTACGAGGCGCTGGCGCCCATGCTGCAGCATCCCCTCGTGGAATTCGTGGGCGAGATCGGCGAGATGGAAAAGGAGGAGTTCCTGGGCAACGCGGCGGCGCTGCTCTTCCCCATAGACTGGCCCGAGCCATTCGGCCTCGCCATGATCGAGGCCATGGCGTGCGGCACGCCCGTGATCGCCTTCCGCGGCGGATCGGTGCCCGAGGTGGTGGACGAGGGCCAGAGCGGCTTCATCGTCGACAGCGTCGAGGCTGCCGTGGCGGCCGTGGAGCGGCTGCCGACCCTGAGCCGCCGGACCGTCCGGGAAACGTTCGAGCGGCGCTTCACGGTCTCCAGCATGGTGGAGGGCTACCTCGCGATCTACCGGAGCCTTCTCCCGGCGCGCCAGGCGTCGAGGATCGCCTGCTGACGGCCGGCACGGGGGACGCCGTGGAAGACATCATCAAGCTGCAGGACAAGTACTACATCCTGGCCACCTCGGCGCGCGCGGACGAGCGCACCCGCGTCCTGAAGCACGGCGAAACCTTCGCCGTCTTCGACCACTCGGGGGACGTCGTCCCCTTCGGTCTGGGCGAGCAGGGGCTGTATCACGAGGGGACGCGCTTCCTCTCCCGGCTGCAGCTGCGGCTGGGCGGCGCGCGGCCGCTCCTCCTCAGCTCCACCGTCCGGAACGACAACGCGCTCCTCACCGTGGACCTGACCAACCCCGATATCCAGATCAGCCAAGACACCCTGCTCCCCCGCGGACGGGTGCACCTGTTCCGGTCCACCTTCCTGCACGAGGCGACCTGCTACGAGTGCCTGCGCATCTCCAACTACAGTCAGGAAGACATCGACTTGATCCTGTCGCTGGCCTTCGAGGCGGACTTCGCGGACATCTTCGAGGTGCGCGGCATGCGGCGCGTGCGCACCGGCGAGTACCTGGGCGTCGAGCCGTCTCCCGGCGGGGCGGAGATCGCCTACCGGGGGCTGGACGGCGTGACCCGGCGCCTGCGCGTCCGCTGCGAGCCGCCGCCCTACGAGCTGTCCGAGTCCACCGCCCGGTTTCGCGTCCAGCTGAAGGCGCAGGAGACCACGTCCTTCTCGCTCGCCTTCGCCTGCCTCCGGGACGGCGCGCAGCCCGCCACCGTCGCGCCGCAGGCCGCGCTGGCCGCGCGCGTCGCCGGCTACGAGGCGGCGCGGGCGCGGCAGGCCGGGGTCTCCACGTCCCACGAGCAGTTCAACGAGTGGCTGGCGCGCTCGCGCGCCGACCTGCACATGCTGGTCACGGAGACGCCCGAGGGGCCCTACCCCTACGCCGGCGTGCCCTGGTTCAGCGCCCCCTTCGGGCGAGACGGCCTCATCACCGCGCTCCAGGTGCTGTGGCTGGATCCGGCGCTGGCCCGGGGGGTGCTGGGCTACCTCGCGGCCACCCAGGCGGGCGCCGTGGTAGCCGAACAGGACGCGGAGCCGGGCAAGATCCTGCACGAGACCCGCCGGGGCGAGATGGCGGCCCTCAAGGAGATCCCCTTCGGCCGCTACTACGGGAGCGTGGACGCCACGCCCCTGTTCGTGGTGCTGGCCGGGGCCTACTACGAGCGCACGGCGGACCTGGAGTTCCTGCAGCACCTCTGGCCCAGCATCACGCGCGCGCTGGACTGGATCGACCGCTATGGTGACCTGGACGGCGACGGCTTCGTGGAGTACAGCAGCCGGACGGCCCGGGGGCTCCTGCACCAGGGCTGGAAGGACTCGCAGGATTCGGTGTTCCACGCGGATGGGCGGCCGGCCGAGGGCCCCATCGCGCTGTGCGAGGTGCAGGGCTACGCGTACGCGGCGCGCCAGCAGGGGGTGCGCCTGGCCACGGTGCTCGGGAAGGCGGAGGCGGCCCGACGGCTGGCGGCCCAGGCCGAGGACCTCCGCGTGCAGTTCGAGCGGGAGTTCTGGGTGCCCGAGATGCAGGGGTACGCCCTGGCCCTGGACGGGGAGAAGGAGCCCTGCCGCGTCCGCACTTCGAATGCGGGCCACGCGCTCCTCACGCGCATCGCCTCGCCGGAGCGCGCGGCGCTCCTGGCGACCGGGCTGCTGGGCCCCGAGTTCTTCTCGGGCTGGGGCATCCGCACGGTGGCGGCGAACGAGGTCCGCTACAACCCGATGTCCTACCACAACGGCTCGGTCTGGCCCCACGACAACGCCCTGATCGCCCTGGGGCTCGCGCGCTACGACCACGGGCCCCAGGCGCTCAGCATCCTCGGGGGGCTCTTCGACGCCAGCCTGTTCCTGGAGCTGCACCGGATGCCGGAGCTGTTCTGCGGCTTCAAGCGCCGGCCCGGCGAGGGGCCGACGGCTTACCCGGTCGCCTGCGCCCCGCAGGCCTGGGCCGCCGGCGCCGTGTTCATGCTCCTGCAGGCGTGCCTCGGCCTCTCCATCGACGCAGCGGGCCGCGAGATCCTCTTCCACCGGCCGCTCCTGCCGCCGTTCCTCGAGCGCGTGCGCCTCACGGACCTGCGCGTGGCGGACGCCTCGGTGGACCTCTTGCTGGAGCGGCACACGGGCGACGTGGCCATCAACGTCCTGCGACGCGAAGGGCAGGTGCAGATCGTGGAGACGCACTGAGCCGCCGTGACTTGGCGGCGGTGCAAGAAGGGGGCGGGAAGGGCTCGCGACGTCCAGGGCGCTCCGCCCGGTCCGTTGACACGGCCGCGGTGCTGCCCACGTTCCGGGCGCCAAGGAGGGGAGGGTGGAGCGAAGGCTGGAGGGCAAGGCGGCGCTCGTCACCGGGGCCGGCCGCGGGCTGGGCGAGGCGCTCTGCCTCTGCCTGGCCGAGGCGGGCGCGGCCATTGCGGCGGCGGACCTGGAGCCGCGCGGCGCGGAGCGGGTGGTGGCCAAGCTCCAGGAGGCCGGCACGCGCGCCGTGGCGCTGCCGCTGGACGTGGGGGACGAGCGGCAGGTGGAGGCGGCCCTGGACCGCCTGGGCCGGGAGCTCGGCCGGCTGGACATCCTGGTCAACAACGCCGGGACGGACGTCACGCTGCCGGTGGAGGCGCTCGGCATCGCCGACTGGGACCGCGTCATCCGGACGAACCTGCGCGGCCCCTTCCTCCTGTCGAAGGCCGCCCTGGCGGCCATGCGGGGCCTGGGGCAGGGGCACATCGTGAACATCGTCTCCACGGCCGCGAAGCGGGCCTGGGCCAACGCCTCGGCCTACCATGCCAGCAAGTGGGGCCTGCTGGGACTCAGCCATGCCCTGCACGTGGAGGCGCGGCCGCACGGGGTCAAGGTCACGGCCGTCATCGCCGGCGGCATGCGCACGCCCTTCCTGCTCGACCGCTTCCCGGAGCTGGATCCGGAGGCGCTCCAGGACCCGCGCAGCGTGGCCGAGGCGGTCCTCTTCGTTCTCACGCAGCCCGCCGGCACCGTGATCCCCGAGATCATGGTCCTGCCCATGCGCGAGACGTCCTGGCCTTAGCTCACGTCTCCGCCCGGCGGAGGCTTGACATCGGGCGGCCGCATGGCGTACGGTCTGGCGTCCTCGCGGCTGCTGTATCCGGACCAGGGAGGCGAGCATGAAGGTGAGCGTGCACGAGAGCGGCTCCGCCATGGCGGAGGCGGCGGCCGGCCTGGCCGCGGAGCACCTGCGCCGGGCCCTGCGCGCCCGCGGGCAGGCGGCCTTCGTGGCGGCCACGGGGGCCTCGCAGTTCGAGTTCCTCGACCAACTGGTGAAGGCCCCGGACATCGCCTGGGAGCGCCTCACCATGTTCCACCTGGACGAGTACATCGGCATGGGCCAGGACCACCCCGCCAGCTTCCGGCGCTACCTGCAGGAGCGCCTGGTGAGCCGGGTGCCGATCGGCACGGTGCACTACATCGCCGGCGACGCGCCGGACCTGGGCGCCGAGCTGGCGCGGCTGAACCGGCTGCTGGGGAGCACGCCCGTCGAGGTGGCCTTCGTCGGGATCGGCGAGAACGCGCACCTGGCCTTCAACGATCCGCCCGCCGACTTCTCGGTCACGGCGCCCTACATCGTGGCAGCAGTACGCCTGAGCGCCGGCCGCCATCCCAGCGCGCCCGGCCCGGTGGCGCCGCGGCGGGCCTCGGCTGCCACTCCGTCGGAGAGCCCGGACCGCAACCTGCCGTCCCGTCAGAGTCCTGCGGACGCCGCAACGCGGGATCGAGGAAGATCGAGGGACGCGAGCCTGGCAGGCGTCTTGCTGCCGGCGGGAGCATGGCGCGGCGATTTTACAAGATCGTTCTGATCCCGGATGCGAGCGGCCGCCCCCGTACCCTGCGGATCCCCGCGCACCTGACACGGCTCGCCTCGGCGGCCTGTGCGCTGGCCCTCCTGGGTCTCGGCTTCCTCCTCTATCACTACGTGGCGCTCCACGCCGCCGTGCTCCGGCTCCAGCGGGAGCGGCAGGATCCCGTGGCCCTGCGCGCCGCCCGGGTGCAGCTCCTGGCCGATGGCCTGGCCGAGCTGGACGGGCTGGACCGGCGCCTCCGGGTGGCCGCGGGCCTGGCGCCGTACCAGGACAGCCGCATCGGCCGGGGGGGCGGCCGGGCGGGGGCCGAGTATGCCGCTGCGGCCGCCGAGGATCGGGCACGCCTCGTGGAGCGGCTGCCCGACGCGCTCCAGGCCGTGGAGCAGGAGATCACCTCGCGCGGCCAGGGGCTCCTGGAGCTCACCCGGTTCGTGGAGGCCAGGCGCCGGCTCCTCGCCTCGACCCCGGCGATCTGGCCGGTGGAGGGCCTGGTCACCGACGGGTATGGGCGACGACGGTCCCCGTTTTCCGGGGGGGTGGAGACGCACGAGGGCCTGGATATCGCCGCGCCTCTCGGGACCCCTGTCCGGGCCAGCGCGGACGGCGTCGCGGCCTTCGCGGGGCCGCTGGCCTCCTTCGGCAACGTCGTGTTCCTGCGGCACGGCCATGGCTTCGCCACGCTGTATGCCCACCTCGCCCGGGGGGCGGTGTACACCGGCCGGCCCGTGCGGCGGGGCCAGGTGATCGGGGCCGTGGGGATGACCGGCCGGACAACGGGGCCGCACCTGCACTACGAGGTGCACCTGCGCGGCGTGCCGGTCAATCCGCTTTTCTACATCGTGGACGCGGTCGACGCCCGGCGGGCCGTCGCCGCCGCCCTCCGGCGGCGCGAGGTGGCCGGCGAGGGGGCCGGTGCCCGGCAAGCCGAGCATCGGCGCGCCTCCCTCCCCGGTTGAGCGCCTCCTCGCTTCCGGGATTCCAGTTGACACCCGCCCGGGAGTCCGGTACGGTGCCGTCGCCCATCTTCCCGCCGGCGCCGGCCGGCGGGCGCGGACCCGACCAATGAGACCGCCCACGGGTTTCCACCCGCCCAGCGCCCTGCCCGGCCCGCGTCCGGACGCGGCCGCGGACCTCCCGCCCGCTTCGCCCCCGCGCTGCCCGGTCGCCAAGCCTGCGCCATGACCAGTCCCCGGCGCGTCCTGTTGCTCGACGCCGCCGCCGACCGCGCGGCCATCGTCCAGCGTCTCGGCTGGGAGTTCCCGGGGCTGTGCGTGGAGGACGCGCCGGACCCCGCCGCCTTCACGCGGGCCCTGGAGGCCGGCGGCTTCGACCTCGTCATCACGGAGGCGGCGCTCCCCTGGATCGAGGGGCCGGGCGTGCTCCGGGCGGTGAAGGCGCGCTGGCCCGAGTGCCCCGTCATCATGCTGGCGGCCGCCGTCGAGGCGGAGACGGCCGTGGCGGCCCTGCGCGGCGGGGCGGCCGACTACCTGCCGAAGTCCCCAGGCTACCTGGCCAGGCTGGGTCCCGCCGTCCGGCAGGCCGTGCGGGCGGCCGCGGGCGGGCCGCCGACGGACGGCGAGCCGGCCGGCGCCGAGGCGCCGCCGCCGCTCCACAGCCAGGCGGAGTTCCTCCTCGCCGAGGACCCCAGCCCGGTACTCTGCATCCGCCGGGACGGCACGGTGGCCTATGCCAACCCGGCCAGCAGCTGGCTCCTGACCGAGTGGGGCAGCGGGCCGGGGCGGCCGGTTCCCGCGCTCTGGCGGACGCTGGTGACGGAGGTGCTGGAGCGGCGCACGCGCCGCGTGGTGGAGGCGCCGTACGGGGACCGCGTCTACAGCTTCACCCTGGTGCCCACGGCAGGCGCGGGCGCGGCGGTGCTCTTCGCCGCCGACGTGACGCCGCGCAAGCGGCTGGAAGACGCCCTGCAGGAGAGCCAGCGGGCGCTGGAGGCGGCCCGGCGCGCGGGCGGCGCCTGGTGGGAGGTGGCGGAGGCCTCCCCCGCGCCGCTGGCCCTGCTCGACCCGGACGGGCGCATTGAACGGGCGAACCGTGCGCTGGCCGAGCTCCTGGGGCGCGGGGCGGACGAGCTCACGGGGCGCACGGCCTCGCGGCTCCTGGACGGACTGGAGGCCCCGCCCGCCGAGTCGGCCCTGTCCCGGTGCCTGGAGACCTGCGAGGCCGTCAGCGAGGACTGGACGCCGCCCGGCTCGTGCCGGGTCTTCCTGCGGACCTACAGCCCGCTCCGGGATGCCCAGGGCGCGCTGGCGGGAGTGGTGCTGACGGCCGTGGACGTCAGCGAGGAGCAGCGGCGGGAGCGGCGGCGGGGCCACGCGGAGAGCACGGCGGACCTGCAGCGCCTGATCTCGGGGCTGGCGCACGAGCTGAACAACCCGCTCACGGCCCTGCTCGGCCACGCGCAGTTCCTGCTGCTCGCAGGGGCGGACGAGAAGGTCGGCCGGCGGGCGGAGATCATCGTCCAGGAAGCGGAGCGGATGGCGAAGATCGTGCGCAACCTGGTGGCCTTCGGGAGGCCCCGGCGCCCCGACCGGCATCCGCTGAGCCTCCGCGAGGTGGTCGAGGCAGCCCTGGCCGCGCGCCGGACTGGGCTGGAGGCCGGCGGCACCCGGGTGATCCTGGACCTGCCGCCCGACCTGCCGGCGGTGATGGGCAACGCCGAGCAGCTCCAGCAGGTCTTCACGCACCTCCTCCAGAACGCCGAGGAGGCCCTCGCCGCGCGCGGCGGGAAGGGCGAGGTCCGCATCAGCGGCGTGCGGGAGGCGGCCGGCAGCGGGCTCCGCGTCGTGGTGGAGGACGATGGGCCGGGCATCCCGGAGGCGCTCCTGGGGAAGCTGTTCGATCCCTTCGTCACCACGCGGGGCGCCGGGGAGGGCGCCGGCCTGGGCCTCGCGCTCTGCTCGGCCATCGTGAAGGAGCACGACGGGACGATGCAGGCCGAGAACCGGCCGGAGGGCGGGGCCCGGATCACCATCCGGCTGGCTGCGGAGGGACCCGGCTCGCGGGGGTGCGGGCCGGGCTGCCCCGGGGGCCGCATCCTGGTGGTGGATGACCAGGAGGCGGTGGCCCAGTTCGTCGCCGGCGCCCTGGCCCTGGATGGGCACGTGGTGGATACGGCCGCGGGCGGGCGTCGGGCGGCCGCCATGCTGGAGGAGCGCGAGTACGATCTCGTCCTCATGGACTTCAACATGCCGGATGGCCGGGGCGACCAGCTCTACCGCGAGGTGCGGGCCCGGCGACATCCCGGACCCCGGATGGCCCTCATGACGGGCGACACGCTGGACCAGGCCGCGGCCGCCTTCCTGGCCGAGGCCCGCCTGCCCCTGCTGGAGAAGCCCTTCACCATCCAGGCCGTGCGCGACTTCGTCCGGGCCCTCTGGTCTCGCCCCCAGGCGCCGGAGGCGTCCTCCCCGGCGCCCGCCTCCGACTGAGTCCCCTCCGCACCAGGCCGCCGCCCTGCCGTTTCGCGCCCGGTCAGCGCCGTGCGCTCAGCGGCACCCGCGGGCAGGCGAGCCGGCTGGCGTAGACCCGGCCGCCCCGGATGACCGCGGCCGGCTCCAGCCGGTGCCGCGCCAGGACCTGCACGCCGTGGCTGTCCACCAGCGGGAACTCGCCCTGGCCCAGCCCCAGCACCGTCACGTCGGCCAGCGCGCCCTCGCGCAGCGTCCCCAGCCGCTCCCCCACGCCCAGGACGGCGGCGGGCGCGGCCGTCGTCTTCGCCAGCACCTCCATGAGCGGCAGCCCCAGGGCCAGGAACTTGGACATGGTCGTGGCCAGGTCGAAGACGGGGCCGTGCACGTTGTAGATGTGCAGGTCGCTGCTGATGGTGGCGGGGGAGAAGCCCTGGGCGAGGGCCGCCCGGGCCACGTCGAAGCTGAAGCTGCCCACGCCGTGCCCGACGTCGAAGCGCACGCCCCGCCGCGCCGCCTCCGTCACCTCGGGCAGCACCGCGCCGTCCGGGCCCAGGATGCCGTGCGTCCGGCCGTGGAAGCAGTGGGTCAAGATGTCGCCGGGGCGGACGGCCTGCAGGATCTCGCCCAGGGGGCCCGGGGTGCCGCCGAAGTGGATCATGAGCGGCAGCCCGAGCGCCTCGGCCGCCTGCCTGGCCAGGCGGAGCGGCGCCAGGCCGTTCTCGCCGACCATGGTCTTGGTCAGGCGCACCTTCACGCCCTGGATCAGGTCGCGGTGGCGCTCGCAGGTGAGGATGGCCCGCTCCGGGCTGGCGTGCTTCAGGTCCTCCAGCTCGTTGTCCAGGGGCGAGACCATCCCGATCGCCGAGATGTTGAGGAAGGCCAGGATGCGGGTCTCCGACACGTCGATCACGTAGCGGCGCAGGCCCTCGAAGGTGTCCGCCCCGGCCGATCCGGCGTCGCAGACGGTCGTCACCCCGCGCGCCAGGCAGGTGGGATCCGGCGCCACCCCGTAGTGGCTCACGCCGGGGTAGACGTGGACGTGCAGGTCGATCAAGCCGGGAACCACCAGCGCGCGAGGAGGACGACGCCCGCACCGGAGGAGGAGCCGTGTACCTCTCCCACTTCGGATTGACCGAGGCGCCCTTCGCCATCACCCCCAATCCCCGCTACCTGTACCTGAGCCGGCAGCACCGCGAGGGGCTGGCCCACCTGCTCTTCGGGATCGGCCAGCCCGGCGGCTTCGTCCAGCTCACCGGCGAGGTGGGCACGGGCAAGACCATCCTCTGCCGCTGCCTTCTCGAGCAGCTCCCCCCCGAGGTGGACGTCGCCCTCATCCTGAATCCCCGCCAGACGGCGGCGGAGCTGCTCGCCTCCATCTGCGACGAGCTGCGCGTGCCCTACGCCGCCGGCAACCGCAGCCTGAAGGAGCTGGTCGACGGGCTGTACCGGCACCTGCTGGAGGCCCACGGGCGCGGGCGGCGGACCGTGCTGATCATCGACGAGGCCCAGAACCTCACGGCGGGCGTCCTGGAGCAGATCCGCCTCCTCACGAACCTGGAGACCAGCACCGAGAAGCTCCTCCAGATCATCCTCATCGGCCAGCCGGAGCTGCTGCGCCTGCTGGAGCAGCGGCAGCTCCGGCAGCTGGCCCAGCGCATCACGGCCCGGTGCCACCTCCTGCCGTTCTCGCGGCCGGAGACGCGGGCCTACGTGGAGCACCGCCTCCGCGTGGCGGGGGGCACGCCGGCCCTCTTCACGCCGGCTGCGCTGCGGGCGATTCATCGGCTGTCGGGCGGCGTGCCGCGCCTCATCAACGTGCTGTGCGACCGGGCGCTCCTGGGCGCCTACGCGAGCGGCGCGAGCCGCGTGGACGCGCGCACGCTCCGCCGCGCGGGGCGGGAGCTGCGGGGCGCCCTGCGGCGGAGCTGGCTGGGGCTCCGCCCCGCCTGGACGGCGGCCGCCCTGCTCCTCGCGCTGGCGGGCGCGGCGGGGAGCGTCCTGCTCGCCACCGGCCGTCTGGCGGGCTGGTCCGACCTGGTGGGCGGAGGTGCGCCGGTGGTGGCCGCCTCGCCGCGCCCCGCGCTCCCGGACGCCCGCCTGGCGGCGGTGGAGGGCATGGCCGTGCGCCCGGCGACGGCGGAGGGGCCGGCGCCGTCCCGCCTGGCCGAACTCCTGGCCGGGCCCGGCGATGCCCGCGCGGCCGTGGGGCAGGTGTACGCCCGCTGGGGCCTGCCGTACCAGCCGGCCAAGGGCGGCGGCCCCTGCGACGTGGCGGGGCCCCACCGGCTGGAGTGCTCCCCCCGCACCGGGAACTGGACGCGCCTGCGCCGGCTGGACCTCCCGGTGGTCCTCGATCTCGCCGGCCCGGCGGGCGAGCGGCGCGCGGTGGCGCTGATCGGCCTGGGCGAGACGGATGCCACGCTCTGGCTGGACGGCCGGCCCGTGCGGGTTCCGCTGGCCGAGGTGGAGCGCGCCTGGGATGGGGCCTTCACGCTGCTCTGGAGGGCGCCGGCCCTGGGCGCCCGGCTGCTGGGCCCGGGCATGGAGGGCAAGGGCGTCCTCTGGGTCCGGCGGGCCCTGGACCAGGCGGAGGGGGCGCCGGCCTCCGGCGAGGGGCGGCCCCTCTACGACGAGGCGTTGCAGCAGCGGGTCGCGGCCTTCCAGCGGAGCCACGCGCTGGCCGCGGACGGGATCGTGGGCGAGGAGACGCTGGTGCAGCTGGCGCTGGTTCACCGGGGGCCGGAGGTGCCCTCGCTGCGGCAGGAGCCGTAACCGGTACGGGAGCGGCAGGCGCATGTCGTATATCCTGGATGCCCTGCGGAAGGCGGAGCGGGAGCGCGCGAGAGGCCGGGTGCCCACGCTCGCCACGGTCGAGGTCTACGCCGGGGAAGAGCGTCGGCTGTGGCCCTGGCTGGGCGGCGGGGTCGCCGCGCTCCTGGTGGGCCTGTCCGTCTGGTACGCGCTCAGCCCGCCGCCCGCGCCGCCGGGCCCGCCGCCCGCGCCCGTGGCACCCCAGCTCGTGGGCCCGGTCGAGGACCTGTCGCCCGCCCGCGCCCCGGAGGCCCGCCCGCCGGCGGCCCCCGCGCCAATGCCGGCCGAGCGCGAGGCGGCCCCGGCGCCCGTCGCTCCGGCGGTCCGCCCCCCGGACGCCGTGGCCGCCCTTCCCCCCGCCCCGCCCGCACCTCCCGCTGCGGTGCCTGCGGGCCGCGAGGCTCGCGAGGCCATGGAGAAGCTGCACCTGAACATCCTGGTCTACTCGGACATCCCGGCGGAGCGGATGATCTCCATCGAGGGGCGGCAGTACGGGGAGGGGCAGCAGGTGCACGGGAAGTACCTCGTGGAGAGCATCACGCCCGACGGCGCCGTCCTGAGCGCGGGAGGCGAGCGGGTCCTGCTCCAGCCCCGGCCCATCCCTTTCCGGCGTCCCTGAGCCGCGATCGGCCGCCCGGTCCCCGACGTTGACAGCCCACGGGACTTCCCCTAGGCTCAAAGAGCGGGAGTCGTGGCGGGCTGGCTTCTCGCCAGGCCCGTGGCGCGGGACGCCGGAGAGCGCCGCCGGCGGGGGAGGGAAGAGATGAAGACCGTAGCGCAGCTGCTCCGCCTGAAGGGCGGCCAGGTCTGGTCCATCGGCCCGGATGCCATGGTCTACCAGGCCCTCAGCCTCATGGCCGAGAAGGACGTGGGCGCCCTGGTGGTCCTGCAGGGGGAGCGGCTGGTGGGCATCCTGTCCGAGCGGGACTATGCGCGGAAGGTGATCCTGCGCGGGAAGTCGTCCCTGAAGACCCCGGTGCGGGAGATCATGACCGACCGGGTGGTGTGCGTGCGGCCGGAGCAGAGCGTCGAGGAGTGCATGGCGCTCATGACCGAGCACCGGGTGCGGCACCTCCCCGTCCTCGTGGACGGCCGCCTGGCGGGCGTGGTGTCCATCGGGGACGTGGTGAAGGCCTCCATCGACGAGAAGGACTTCATGATCCAGCAGCTGGAACACTACATCACCGGCAGCCGCTAGCGGGCGAAATCCCGAGCACCGACTCCCATGAAACGACGGCGGCCAGGCCCGGGATGACCGGGCCTGGCCGCCGCGTGTTTCTTCCTTCCGGACTTTGCGTCTCTGCGGCTCCGCGTGAGGCCTCTCCTCTAGATCTTCACTTCCCCGTTCTCCAGCACGACCGTCCCGTCCAGCTTGAGCGTCGGCCGGTACATCATGCCGTCGAAGTGGCAGGCGGCCTTCGTCGTCCCGCCCAGGTTGGCGCTGGTGCCGATGCCGATGTGCACCGTGCCGAAGGCGCCGTGGTCCTGGGCCCACACGCCGGTCAGCATGTAGATGGCCGGGTTCAAACCGATGGCCAGCTGGGCGATGTTGTAGACCGAGGCGTCGCCCATCTCGGCCCAGACCTTCCGGATCATGTCGGCCTCGGGGCCGCCCTCGACCTTGGTGATGTTCCCCTTCTGGACGGTGCACCTCACCGGGGTGCGCAGCGCGCCGATCCGCAGGTTGGGGATGGCGCCGTCGAAGACGATGACGCCCTCGGCCGTGCCGTCCACGGGGGAGGTGTTGGCCTCGATGTTCGGGAAGGCCGAGAACTTCCCGGGCCGGTCCAGGATGCAGTCGTGGGCGTTGCCCTGGCGGCCGGTCAGGTCGAAGGTGCAGGTCGTGCCGGCCGGCGTGGTGAGGTGGGCCGCCGACGCCTTGGTCAGCAGCTCGGCCATCTTCCGCACCCGCGGGGAGGCCGCCTCGAAGTCCGCCTCGGCGCCCCCGCGCACCAGCTGGTCGGGCGTGGTGGCCGGCAGGGAGAGCACCCGCGTGCCGGTCTTCATCGCGTTGCGCGTCGCCGTGGAGTGGCTGATGGAGTAGCTCACCGGCAGGAGCGCGACCTCCGCGGCCTGCATGGCGGCCGCGACGATGGCGGGCGGCTCGTCGCCGTCCACGGCCACCGGCCGCATGACGGTCGTGACCACCTCGGGCGTGATCTCGAGCGCGGCCACCGCCAGCGCCTCGGCCACGACCATGGTATCCGTGTCGGCCACGATGGCCACCTTCTCTCCCGCCTGGACGCGTGCCATGATGCGCACGACCTTGCGTGCGCCCTCGATGATCCCTGCGATCTGCATCACGATTCCTCCTGTTGTTGAGCCTTCAGCGATCGGCGATCAGCAAGAAGCGCCGGATGAGCCGGACGGGCAAGTCCATGGCGCCCCGTCTTTGGCTGACCGCTGGAAGCTGACCGCTGAGCCTGCCTCTACGAAATCTCCACCACCTTCTTCCGCCAGTCCATCACGCCCCGCAGCAGGGGGGCGAACAGCGAGATGAGCGCGATGCTGACCAGGACCGCCGAGATGGGGCGCGTGAAGAAGATGGTGACGTCGCCGTGGGACATGGTGAGCGACTGGCGCAGGGTCCGCTCGACCAGCGGCCCCAGGACCAGCGCCAGCACCACGGGCGCGGGCGGGAACTTCAGCTTGCGCATCAGGTAGCCGATGATCCCGAATCCAAACATCACCCACATGTCGAAGATGTTGTTCTCCGTGGCGTAGACGCCCACGGCCGAGATGGTCACGATGATCGGCATCAGGATCCGGTAGGGGATCCGGAGCAGGCTGGCCCAGAGCCCCACCAGCGGCAGGTTCAGGACCAGGAGCAAGAGGTTCGCGATGTACATGCTGGCGATGAGACCCCACACGAACTCCGGGCTGGTCGTGAAGAGCAGCGGCCCGGGCTTCAGGCCGTGGACCATGAGCGCGCCCAGCAGGACCGCCGAGGTCCCGGAGGAGGGGATGCCCAGCGCGAGCAGCGGGACCATGGAGCCGCCGGCGGCGGCATTGTTGGCGGCCTCCGGCGCGGCCACCCCTTCCATGATCCCCGTGCCGAACTTTTCGGGGTGCTTGCTGAACTTCTTCTCCATGGCGTAGGCCATGAACGAGGCGATGGTGGCGCCGGCGCCCGGGAGGTTGCCCAGGAAGAACGCCATGAACGAGGAGCGGAAGATGGGCGCCAGGGAGTCCTTCCAGTCCTGCTTGTTGGGGAAGAGGCTGCGCAGGCTGAAGTTCGCCTTGACGAAGACCTGCTCCATGGTCTGCTCGAGGTTCATGAGCACTTCCGAGACGGCGAAGAGCCCCACCGCCACCCCGATGAAGCCGAAGCCGTCCAGCAGGAAGATGCTGCCGAAGGTGAACCGCTCCTCGCCGCTCACCGCGTCCACCCCGACGCAGGCGATGATCAGGCCGAAGACCCCGCTCATCAGGCCCTTCACCATGGACTCGCCCGCCAGGCTGGTGACCAGGGTGAGGCCCATGAAGGCCAGCGCGAAGTACTCGGGCGGCCCGAAGGAGAGCGCCACGTTGGCGAGCGGCGGTGCGATGAAGGTGAGGAGGATGATGGCCAGCGTGCCGGCGATGAAGGAGGCGAGCGCCGCCATGCCCAGGGCGGGCGCCGCGCGGCCCTTCTTGGCCATCTCGTACCCGTCCAGGCAGGTGACCACGGAGGCGGACTCGCCCGGCACGTTGATCAGGATGGAGGTGGTGGAGCCGCCGTACATCGCGCCGTAGTACACGCCCGCCATGGTGATGATGGCCGTGGTCGGATTCAGCCCGAAGGTGATGGGGATGAGGATGGCCACCCCGACCACCGGTCCGATGCCCGGCAGGACCCCGATCAGGGTGCCGTAGAGCGTGCCGATGAAGCAGAACACCAGGTTCTGCCAGGACAGGGCCACGCCGAAGCCCATGAGGATGTTGCCGAAGATGTCCACGCGCCGGCCCTCAGAAGCCCAGCCCGCTCTTGGGCAGGCTGACGCCCAGGAGCCGCTGGAAGACGATGTAGAGCGCGGCCGCGTTCGCGACGGCCACGATCACGGTAACGCTCAGCCGCTCGCGCTCGATCACGCCCAGGAGGAAGGCCGAGAGGAGCGCGGTGGCCAGGAGGAAGCCGAGCGTCTCGAGCAGGAGAATGAAGGCGGCCAGGCTGGCGGCCGTGGCCACGATGCGCAGCATGGCGGGCCCGCCCGGAAACGGGCTGCGCGGGCCGCCCGCCGGCTCGCGCGTGGCGTTCACCAGCATGAGGATCGAGAGGAGGGCCATGGTGACCCCGAGCCAGAAGGGCAGGAAGCCGGCCCCCGGCCCGAAGGTCATGCTGGGGGGCATCCGGCGGCTGCCCTCGATGACGGCGGCGGAGAAGACGAGCAGCACGATGGCGGTGATCTGATCGGCGCGTCGCATGCGTGGGTGCTCCTCAGGCTGCTGAAACAGGCCCATCTGCGGCGTTGCCGCGCTCCCGCGGCGCTGCGACGTACCCCTCAGTACGCCTCGCGCCTCGGATCGCGCAGCGCCTTGCATCTGGGCCTGTTTGAGCAGCCTGGCCCAGAGGGACTCGTGGCAGCGACCGGGAGCGGCCTCCCGGTCGCTGCCCGTGAGGGTCTACTTCAGGAGGCCCATCTCCTTCAGGAGCTGCTCGTAGCGGGCGTTCTCCGCCGCCAGCCACTTGCCGAACGTCTGGCTGTCCATCCAGGCGACGGACAGCATGTTGTCGGCCGCGTACTTCTTGAAGGTGTCGCTCTTGACGTACTTGGCAAAGGCCGTCTCGTAGGCCTTGACCGCGTCGGCCGGGATGCCGGGGGGCGAGACCAGGCCGCGGTTCTGCACGTACACCGCGTCGATGCCCTGCTCCTTCATGGTGGGCACATCGGGCACCCCGGCCAGGCGCTTCTCGGCGTACACGCCGAGGTTCCGCACCTTTCCGGCCTTGGCCAGCTCCAGCGCCTCGCCGGGGTTGGAGACGGCCCAGTCCACGTGGCCGCCCATCAGGGCCGCGTTCACCTCGCCGCCGCTGTTGAACACGATGTAGTTGAACTGCACGCCCGTGGCCTTCTCGATCAGGTAGGCGCAGATGGAGTCGGAGGAGCCGAGCTGCGTCCCGCCCACCGTGATCTTCTTGGGGTTCGCCTTGGCCGCCGCGATGAGGTCCTTCATGCTCTTGTACTTGGAGTCGGCCTTCACCATGGCCAGGTACTCATCGAAGGCGAAGTTCGCGACCGGGGTGAAGTCCTTGTAGGTGATGGAGGACTTCCGGAGGATCGGCGTGGTGAGGAAGCTGGTCACCGCCGTCAGCAGGAAGTAGGGATCGCCCTTCTTCCCGGCGACGTAGGCGAAGGAGACCGCGCCGCTGCCGCCCGGCTTGTTCTCCACCACGATCGGCTGCGGCAGGTACTTCTCCTTGTCGTTGGCCGCCGCGAGCGTGCGGGCGAAGATGTCGCTCCCGCCGCCCGCGCCCGCGTGCACGACCAGCGTGATGGGCTTCTCGGGGAAGGCCGCCTGCGCGGGACCCACACTGAGGCCCAGGACCGCCAACAGCGCCACCACCACTGCCAGTCTCATCCTCATGTTCGCCCTCCTGTTGAGTGGTCCGCTGCACGTTGCCGAGCCGTCTCAGGATTCTTCACCACGAAGGACACGAAAGTTCACGGAGGAGTCAGGCGCTTCCTCTGGCTTGATCTTCGTGCGCTTCGTGACCTTCGTGGTGAGGCGGTCTTTCGTGAGTGGCTCCCGTCAGGATCGCTTCCGGGACCGGCTGGCCTTTGCCCTTCGCCCCCGGCCTGCGGGGGCCGGGCGGCGGGCCGAAACCCGGGGGGCCGCCTTCGCCTTCTGCTCCGCCGCGCCGCTCGCCGCGCGGGACAGGAGCGCGGTCAGCGCGCGCACGTCACGGACCGCCTCCAGCTCCCGGACGAGGGCGACCACCTGCTCGGCCTTTTGCCGGGGCCAGCGGCTGTAGCTGGCGCACTCCCTGAACTTGTCCGCGACCTCGTCGTAGCTCATGGGGTTCGCCGGGCTGCCCTTGCCGAAGTCCGCGCGTCCGCCCAGGCGCCGCCCGTCCGCCAGCTCAAGGCCGATGATGGTGGTCATCTTGTCGTAGCCCGCCGCCTCGGCCTCGGGGTGGACGCCGAACTCGACCTTCTGGATCATGGCTTGCACGTCCGGCCGGTTCACCACCTCGTCGGTGAACTCGTTGAGCCCGGCCCTGCGCTCCAGCAGCAGGATGGCCAGGCAGA
This sequence comes from Methylomirabilales bacterium (SeqCode), assembly GCA_041946635.1. Taxonomy (GTDB): domain Bacteria; phylum Methylomirabilota; class Methylomirabilia; order Methylomirabilales; family 2-02-FULL-66-22; genus 2-02-FULL-66-22. Next base: position 4,234 of record JBHGAX010000011.1, on the reverse strand, counting down.
ACTCCATGCTGAACTTGGCCTGCAGCTCCGTGCGCGGGCGGTGGTGGATCAGCGCGTTCGGCATGTTCTGGTTCGTCCCGACCGTGACGCGCACGACCTGCTCCGGCCGGATGTCGTGCTCGCGGATCAGCGACAGCATCAGGGTCATGCCGGGGTGGGTCAGCGATCCCGAGGGATGCGGCTTGATGGAGACGCCCGGGTCGGCGAAGGTCCAGGGCCGGCCCAGGACGCCCCGGATGGCCCCCTCGTCGAAGCCGCCGCCCGCCGCCCGGAAGAAGCCGCGCGGCGCCTCCAGGATGTGCGGCGTGGCGGTCCAGCCCATGCTCGCGAACTCCGCCGCCAGCACGCCGCTCTCCGCCGCCCGGCCCGCGTGGAACGGCTTGGTCATGGTGCCGAAGTTCTCCCGCAGGCCGGCGGACAGGCTGCCCGCGATGCCCAGGGCCGTGGCCGCGGCGGCCGCCGGCAGGCCGAGCAGGCTGGCCGTGGCGGCCGCCCCGGCGAAGGTGCCGCAGGTGGCGGTGGAGTGGAAGCCGTGCTGGTAGTGGCGGGGGTGGATCGCCTCCGCGATCTTGCACTCCACCTCCACCCCGATGTGGTAGGCCGTCAGCAGGTCGCGGCCGGAGCGGCGGCGGGCCTCCGCCACCGCCAGCGCGGCGGGCAGCGCCGGCGCGGTCGGGTGCGTGAGCAGGCCGTACACGCGATCCTTGGCCACGGCGAGCTGCGTGTCGTCGTAGTCGTCGGCGTGGACGCCCACCCCGTTGGCGAACGCCGCGAAGCGGGGCGCCATCCGGAGCGATGAGCCGATGACCGTGGCGGGCCCTTCGCCCGTGCCCAGGCTCCTGAGGTGCCGGCGGACGAGATCCCCGCTCTTGGCAACGGAGCCGGCCAGGGCCAGGCCGAGCCCGTCCAGGATGGACTTCTTTCCGAGCGCCAGGACCTCCTGCGGGATGTCCTCGAACCGCGTCCCGGCGATGAACTCGGCCACGTAGCCCGTCAGGGATCCAGGGTCCGCCCCAGCGTGCGCCTCGGTCATACCCGCCTCCTCTCCGTGGGTTTCCGTCCGGACGGCCGCTCTGCGGCGCGCACGCGCTCGCGTAGGACGCGCAGCGCGCCGTGGATGTGCTCGCGCATCAGCCGCTCCGCCTCGTCGGCGTTCCCGGCCAGGATCGCGGCGGCGATGCGGCGGTGCTCCCGCAGCGACACCTCGGGCCGCTGCCGCACGGCCAGGGAGAGGGAGCGCATGCGGGACACGTGCTGCGCCAGCGCCTGGTACATGGCCTGGAGCCGGCGGTTGCCGGCCAGCCCGACGATGGCGTCGTGAAACCCCCCGGAGAGCTCGTGGTACTCCCGGTGGTCCGCCGTCCGCTTGGTCAGCTCGGCCAGGATGGGACGCAGGATCTCGGGCTTGGCCGGGTCGCGGCTCTCGGCCGCCTGCCGGGCCGCCAGACCCTCCAGCACCGCGCGGATGGCGTAGAGGTCCTCCACGTCCCGGGTGGTGATCTCGCTGACGAAGGTGCCGATGCGGGGAACGCTGCTGACCAGGCCCTCGGCCTCGAGCTGCCGGATCGCCTCGCGCAGCGGCGTCCGGCTCACCTCGAGCTGGCGCGCGAGCTCCGGCTCCAGCAGCCGGGTCTTGGGGCTCAGGGTGCCGGCGAGGATCGCCTCTCGGAGGCGCGCCGCGATGCGCTCCCGCAGGGACTGGTGATCGGCCAGGGGCCGGACGGGATTCGGGTTGGCCAAAGCGAGACCTCCCGGGAAGCGTGTATACAGCATACCCCGAGCGCCGGGCGGGGAGTCAAGGGGAAAACCGCAGAGGCGACACGGCGACGGGGTGAAGAGACGCAGGGCCTGCCGCCCGTGCGCGGCCAGGGTAACGGCAAGAACCGATTCCGCATTCGCACTCGGGTGGGGTTGTGGCTGCCGGGCAGGCGCCGGAGAGGATTCAACCGGCGAGACGCCAAGACCGCCGAGATTCGAGTTTCTGGAGACTCTTCAATTCTTGGCGGCCTTGGCGTCTTGGCGGTTCACTGTTCTTCCGCTACCAGCTGCACCTTCATGTGCTGCGACTTGTCGGCGGCGGCGGCGAAGGCGGCGGGGGCGTCCTTCAGGGGGAACTTCCCGGTGAGGAGCGGGCGGACGTCCAGGCGCCGCGCCTCCAGGCAGCGGACGGCCCAGTCGAACTCGCGGCCCCAGCGGAAGACGCCCCGGAGATCCAGCTCGTGCACCATGACCTCGTTCAGCGGGAACGGCGCCGGCTCGTGCGGCTGGGTGCCGACCTGCACCACGGTCCCCCCGCGCTTCACGGCGGCCAGGCAGTTGCGGAGGGCGCCCGGGTTGCCCGAGGCTTCCAGCGCCACGTCGAACCGGCGCTCGGCCACCGCCTGCGGCGTCCGGTCCACGCGGATCGCCTCGTCGGCCCCGACCTGGCGGGCGACGGCCAGCGGCCGATCCAGCACGTCCGAGCAGGCGACGTGCGTGGCGCCCCCCAGCCGCGCCGCCATCACGATGAGGGAGCCGATGGGGCCGGCGCCCGTCACCAGCACCGAGGCACCCAGGAGGTTGCCCGCGCGGTTCACGGCGTGCAGGGCCACCGCCAGCGGCTCGGCGAACGCGAGCTCCGCCAGGGAGACGTCGCGCGCCACCGGGTAGCACTGCCGCTCCCCCAGGACGAAGTACTCGCGGAACAGGCCCTGGGCGTGCGGGAAGACGCTGGCGCTGCCCAGGAAGAACATTTGCCGGCAGAGGTTCTCGCGGCCGGTCCGGCACGCCTCGCAGCGGCCGCAGGCGTGCGACGGCGAGAGCGCAACCTGGTCGCCCGGCTTCACCCGCGTGACGTCCTTGCCGATCGCCGCCACCGTGGCCGAGGCTTCATGGCCCGGGATGAGCGGCTCCCGGATGATGAAGTTCCCGACGCGGCCGTGCTGGAAGTAGTGCAGGTCCGAGCCGCAGACCCCGCCCGCCCCGAGCTTCAGCAGCACCTCGCCCGGCCCGGGCGCGGGCTGCGGCACGTCCTCGACGCGGATGTCCTTCTCCCCGTAAATCCGGCACGCCAGCATGAGAATCTCCTTTCAGTCCGACATACTATTTCACGCAGAGCCGCAGAGACGCTGAGGATTTCTCTTTCTACACCCTCGCCCCCCGAAAGGGGAGGGGGAGGGTGAGAGGGCGGGCCTCAGCTCCGTCGCGTCCCGCCCGTGGCGCGGCGCGCGGGCCTCGCGGCGCCCCGGCGCTCCAGGCCGGCCTGCACGCTGCGCTGCAGGAGCTGCGGCGCCCTACGGATGAAGCTGTGGCCCGCCGCCTCCCGGTGGATCGCGGCCACCTCGCCCAGGCTGAGCCGCTCCAGGAGCAGGTGGTTCTCACGCGTCTGGTCGGTGCCGCTCACCGTGGTGTTGTCCGTGCACACGGCGACCGGGATCCCGTGCTCCAGGAACGTGAAGATGGGGTGAGGCGCGCCCCGCTTCGTGGCGCCCGTCTGGTAATTCGACGTGAGGCAGCACTCCACCAGGATCCGGTCGCGCGCCAGGCGCCGCAGGAGCACGCGGTCCTCGACGGCCGAGCAGCCGTGGCCGACGCGCTCGGCGCCCAGGACGTCGATCGCCTCCCAGATGCGCTGCGGCCCCTCGTCCTCCCCCGCGTGGACCGTCAGCCCGAGGCCGCCGCGCCGCGCGATGTCGTAGGCGTCCCGGAAGAGGCGCGGCGGGTTGCCGCGCTCGGCGCCCGCCAGGTCGAAGCCCACCACGCCCGACCGCTCGTGCAGGTGCTGCGCCTCGGCGATGGCCTGGCGGGCGATGATCTTGGCGATGTGCGGCCCATGCTGCCGCATGGAGATGATGATCAGGCCCACCTCCAGGTCGGCGTGGCGGGCCAGCGCCGCGTTCATCCCCGACAGCACCGAGCGGATGGCCTGTCGCGGCGTGAGCCCCGCGTAGCTGTGGATGGCGGGCGAGTAGCGCAGCTCCAGCAGCCGCACCCCGTGCGCGTACGCCTCCTCCACGATGCGGAGCGTCACGTCCCGGATGTTCTCGTAGAACTGCGTGATCCACATCGGGTAGTGGAACTTGTCCAGGTAGGCCAGCAGCGACCCCTCTTCCTCGGGCTGCAGCTGGAGCAGTCGCCGCATCTCGCGCAGCGTGGCGACGGGATTCAGCCCGTGGCTCTTCATCAGCCGCCACGTGACCCGCGGCGGGATGGACCCGTCCACGTGCTGGTGCAGCTCGACCTTCGGAATGTCGGC
>JBHGAX010000109.1:0-11415 GCA_041946635.1 Methylomirabilales bacterium (SeqCode) | reverse complement strand
CTCCTGTCTTCTGCCTGCTGGATGGCGGACCGGTGTGCGCGATCGGGCACCGGCGGTTGTGGTGGCTCCGGGGACTCCAGGCGTTGACTGGCCGGCCGGTGCCTCGCCGGTCCGCGAACACGGCGCTTCCCTCAAGCACCCGGCGTGCCACGGGCTGGGGGCCGCACGTTCGCCCTCACAACGCAGGGTTAGGCGGGAGGCGAGGCCCAGGCGGCCAGCCGAGCAGGAGTGCGCGCGCGAAAATCACGCCGGCGGTGCGCGATGCGCACGCATCGGCTGGCGTCGTGGGGTCGATGCCCGCAGTCCGAGGTTGCACGGGCGTGGGCTGCGGAGACGCATCTGCCGCTTGCATTCGCGTCCGGTGTCCGCCGCGCCGCGCGCCACGTCGTCCGCGCCCGGCCCTCAGATCAGTTCGCGCACCTTGTCTTCCGCCACGGTGAGCGCGATCTTCGTCCGGTTCGGCTCTCCTCGAACCAGCGACTCCGCGAACATCGCCGCCTGCTCCACGGTGACCTTGGCCGGCATGGGGGGCTCGAACGGGTCCACCAGCGCCTCGACCAGGACCGGGCCCGGCGTGGCGAGCGCCCGATCCAGGGCGCGACCGCACTCCCGCGGATCCTCCACGCGCAGGCCGACGCCGCCGCAGGCTTGGGCCACCGCGACGAAGTCGATCGGGTGCAGCTCCACGCCGTACTCGGGGTTGCCCAGGAAGACCATCTGCTCCCACTTGATCTGCCCGAGGGTGTTGTTCTTGATCACCACGACCTTGATGGGCAGCCGGTACTTCACCGCCGTGGCGAACTCCGCCATGAGCATGGAGAACCCGCCGTCCCCCACGAAGGCGACGACCTGGCGCTCCGGGTAGGCGATCTGCGCCCCGATGGCGTACGGCAGGCCGTTGGCCATCGTCGCCAGCGTGCCGGAGAGCGTGTGGATCTGGCCCCGGCGCGCCGGGATCTGCCGGGCGAACCAGGTGGTGACCGTGCCGCTGTCGCCGGTCACGATGGCGTCGTCGCGAAGCCGCTTGCCCAGCTCCCAGGCGACCACCTGCGGCTTCATCGGCGTGTCCATGCGGCTGCCGCGCTCCTCCATCAAGGCCCACCAGCTCCGCATGGCCTCCTGCGCCCCCTCCAGGAACCGGCGGTCCTCCTTGCGCCGGAGGTGCGGCAAGAGGGCCTGCAGCGTCCGCGTGCTGTCCCCCACCAGGCCGACCTCCACCGGGTAGCGGAGGCCGACGCGCATGGGGTCCAGCTCGATCTGCACGGCGCGCGCCTGACCCGGCTTGGGGTAGAACTCCAGGTACGGGAAGGTGCTCCCGACGATGAGGAGCGTGTCGCACTGCTCCAGCACCTCCTGGGACGTGCGCGTGCCGAGGAGCCCGATGCCGCCCGTGGTGTAGGGGCTCCGGTCGGGCACGGCCGCCTTCCCGAGCAGGGCCTTGACGATGGGGGCGGCCAGCCGCTCGGCCGCCTCCTCCAGCTCGTCCGTCGCGTCCAGCGCCCCCTGGCCGCAGAGGATGGCGACCCGCCGCCCGGCGTTCAGGATCTCGCCAGCCTTCCGGATGTCCTCGTCGGAAGGCAACCGGGCGCCCCGGGCAAAGGCACCGGCCGTGTGGCCCGGGACATTCCGCTTGGACGTCATCCGACGCGTCAACTCCTTCTCCTGCAGGTCCAGCGGAAAAGCGATGTGCGCCACCCCGCGGTACGCGAGGGCGGTCCGGCAGGCCAGGTGCGCCACGTTCTCGACGTGGCTCGGCCCCATGATCCGCTGGCTGTACTTGGCCACGTCCATGAAGAGCTTGTCCAGCTCCACGTCCTGCTGGGTGTGGGTCCCGATCAAGTCGTGGTAAGGCATGCCGGTGATGGCCAGCACGGGTTGGAGATCCAGCTTGGCGTCGTACAGCCCGTTGAGCAGGTGGATGCCCCCCGGCCCGGATGTGGCCACGCAGACGCCGAGCTTCCCGGTCACCTTCGCGTAGCCGCACGCCATGAAGGCGGCGGCCTCCTCGTGGCGCGCCTGGACGAAGCGTACCCGATCCCGCCTGACTCGCAGGGCCTCCATGATGCCGTTGATGCCGTCCCCCGGCATCCCGAACACGGTGTCCACACCCCACTCGGTGAGGGTGTCGATCAGGATGTCTGCCGCCGTCTCGGCCATGCCTGCCTCCTTGCACCGCGGCTCATCCCACCTCTCCGACCGTGCGCCCGTGGGTCAGCGCCGGGAGGCGCGTCGTGTAGGAAAGGCGAGCCTCCGGAATTTCTTACAGGCTGACGTCCTCTTTGCCCAGCCACCGCTCCGCCGGCGCCCGAGCCTCGCCGGGACGCGCCCATGCCTGCCGCAGCGCTGCATGCGGACCTTGTCCCGCCCCCCGGATGGCACCGCGGCGCCCCCTGTCCCGGCGGCCGCAGGTGCCCCACTCGCATGCAAGGCGTTCGCCGGGCGGGAGGCCGGCTGCCGTGGCCGAAAACAGAACCGCTCCGGAACATGTCGACGAGCGGCGGGATCCAGTCCGCATGCGACACGGTCACCGTTGACTCCCTTCGAGGCTGAAGCCGCGCAGCAGCACCTTGTGGCCCAGCGCCGCGATCACCAGGACGGGCAAGATCGCGATCACGCCCAGGGCCGAGACCTCGCCCCACAGGATGCCGCGCTCCGTGCGGAAGAACGCGATGGCGGTCGGGACGGTCTTGGCGGCGCGCGACGTGAGGAACAGCGCGTAGTTGAACTCGTTCCAGGCCAGGATGAAGCAGAGCACGCCCGTGGCGAAGAGCCCGGGCCGCGCGGCGGGCAGGATGCAGCGGAGAAACGCCGTCACGCGCCCGCAGCCGTCCACCAGCGCCGCCTCCTCGATCTCCTTCGGGATGTCCTGGAAGTAGGCCCGCATGGCCCAGACCACGAACGGGACGTTGAACGTGAGGTAGATGAGGATCAGCAGGACATGCGTGTCGAGGAGGCGGAGCAGGAACGCCAGGACGAAGAAGGGGATGACCAGCGTGATGGTCGGGAACAGCCGCGCCAGCAGGATCCCGAGGGCGAGGGTCTCGCGCCCCCGGAAGGCGAACCGCGAGAGCCCGTAGGCGGCCGTCACGCCGAGGGCCAGCGAGAGCAGCGTGTTGCCCGTGGCGACGATCAGGCTGTTCTTCACGTAGTCCAGGATGCCGTACTTCACCAGCGCCGCCGTGTAGTTGTCCAGCGTCGGCGAGAAGAACAGGCGGCCCGGCTGGTAGAGGTCCACGCGCTCCTTCAGCGAGGTGAACACCATCCAGAGGATGGGGAATCCGAAGAAGAGGACGACCGCGCCCAGTCCGGTCCAGCGCGCGGCGGTGAGGAAGCGGCGTCGGGCGGCAGGCCGACGGACAGGCGCCCGCTTGGCGGGGTCCGCGAGCGCAGGCACTTATGCCTCCCGCGCCCGGCGCATCATGTGCACGAGGATTCCCGCCAGCGCCATGGTGAGGAGGATCAGCACGAAGGCGATGGCGGAGCCCTTGCCCAGGATGCTGGAGTAGCCGAAGCCGGTGCGGTACATGTAGAGGGGGAGGACGAGTGTGGCCACGCCCGGCCCGCCTTCCGTGAGGAGGTAGATGGAGCCAAAGCTGCGGAGCGCGTCGATCACGGTGAACAGGGTCACCACCAGGACGATCGGCCGGAGGAGCGGCAGGGTCAGGTGCCGGAAGACCTGCCAGCCGGAGGCGCCGTCCACGCGCGCCGCTTCGAACGGTGCGCGTGGGAGCGACTGGAGGCCCGCCAGGAAGAAGAGCGCCACGAAGGGCGCCGCCATCCAGATGCCCACGACTGCCGCCGCGTAGAGCGCCAGCCCGTGGCTCAGCCAGTTCATCTTCAGGCCGAGGAGCACGCCGAGGACGTGGTTCAGGATCCCGAACTCCACGTTGTACATCAGCTTCCACATGAGCCCGCCGATGGCGTGGCTGATGGCCAGGGGCATGATGACGACGAGGGTCACGAGCGTGCGGCCGCGTCCCGTCGCGTTCAGGAGCAGCGCGACCCCCATGCCGAGCAGCAGGGAGCCGGCCGTCACCAGGCTCGCGTACTCCACGGAGCGCCACACGCTCACCCAGAACTCGTGGTCGCTCCCCCCGGACAGCTCCCGGTAGTTCCCGAGGCCGACGAAGGCCCGCTCCGCCCAGGGAAAGCCGAGCTCGTAGCCGGTGAGGCTCACGTACAGCAGGAACGCCGCCGGAACCAGGATGAGCAGGCCGAGCACGAGGGCGGCGGGCGCCACCCAGCGCCACGCCGCCCCCTGCCCGCGCGATCGCGTCTTCACGTACCTCTCCTACTTCTTGGCCGCGGGCTGCTCCTTCACGGCGGCCTTCGCCAGGATCTCGCGCACTTCCTTCGCCGCGGCCTTCGTGGCGTCCTCCGGGCTGACCTTGCCCAGCAGCGCGTTCCCCGCGTGCGTCCCGACCCGCTCGTGCAGCCGGGTGGCCACGTCCGTGGGGGGCACCCACTTCTCCCCCTTCGCCGTGAGGTTGGCCGCCGCTTCATAGGCTCCCTTGAGGGCCTTGACGAACTCCGGGTTCTGGGCGACGTACTTGGGATCGTCGAGCGACGAGACGCGGCTGATGACGCCGCCCTTGGCCGCGTAGGCGGGCGCCAGCTCCTTGCTGGTCATGTAGGCGATGAAGGCCCAGGCCGCGTCCTTGTGCCGCGCCTCCACGGGGATGCCCATGGCCCAGCCCGCGATGGCCCCGTAGCGCCCGCAGGGGCCCTTGGGCGGGGGCGCGTAGCCGACCTTCCCCACGATGGTGGACTTCTTCGGATCCTCCAGCCAGGGCTGCAGCGCCGTCGCCTCGAACCAGATGGCCGCCTTCCCGGCCATGAACGTGGAGGTGGCCTCTTCCCAGGTGTAGTTCTCGATGCCCGTCGGCCCCGCCTTCAGCAGGTCCAGGAGGTACTTGAGCGAGCGCACCGTCTCCGGCTTCTCCAGAGTCGGTTCCCAGGTCTTCTGGTCCACCATGCTGCCGCAGAACTGATGGGTGAGCAGGCTCCAGGCCAGGGCCAGCGTGCGGCCGGTCTGCGCGCGCATGACCAGGCCCGCAACCCCCGGCTCCTTGTCCTTGAAGTACCGGGCCAGCTCCAGCAGCTGCTCGGTGGTGTCGGGCGCGGCCTTGCCGTGCTTCTGGAACAGGTCCTTCCGGTAGGCCAGGAAGAAGGACTCGCTGGCCGTGGGGATGCCCAGGATGGTGCCGCCCGCCGTCCCGAGCGCCTCCCGCGCCGCGTGAGCCGGCCGCCGCCGGTGGGGCTATTGCAGCCTGCCCGGCCCTCATCTGCCGCCGCAGCGGACAACTCCTTCACGCCGATTGCCGGACGCTCGCCGCTTCGACTATAGTCCCGCGCATGCCCACCGCGACGGCCGCGCAGCGCGACCCGCAGATCGTGCGGGGCCTTGGCCGTCTCGGGTGGTGCGCCAGGGCGGCATCCCGCGAGCCGCCGGCCGGCCGCGCAGTTCCACGCCCGGCGCGGGACCACTTGCCGCGCCTCCGAAGCGTGCTGGACACCGGCTGCCCCGGCCGGCTGAGCCGCCCCACCCTGCCCCGTGATTCCCCTCGCGGGCTGTGACCCCGGATGTCACAGCCTGGCGATACTCTCGGATCGCGACGGCTCGCTGCACAACGGCTGCAGGAGGCCGGCGCTCGTCCCCCTCGGCTCCTCGGAGGCGCTCCGTGCCCGACCCCACCGTCCTGGAGTTGCAGCTCGCCGGCCGGGCATCCAGGCCAGCGGCCGGGGAGGCGTTCTGGAACCGGCACCGCGGCGGACCCGACACCCTCCTGCGCTGGCTGGAGACCCAGCTCGGGCTGCAGGCCGCCGGCGTGCCGCACGCGACCCGAGTCCTCGAGTTCATGGCGGCGCTCGAGCGCCGTCCGGGCCGCTCGTTCGCGCAGAGCCTGCTCGCCGACCGCTGGGAGACGGCCGGCGAGCTTCTGGCGCGCCGCGATCAGCTCCGGCTGGCCGGGTGGGACGGGCGAGCCGACGACGCCTTGCCGCCCCTCGTCCGGGACCTCGCGCGCGCCACCGAGGCCACGCCCCTCCGCTGCCCAGATGACGCGGCCCGCCTGGCCGCCTGCCTGGCCGCGCTCGATCGCGGCCAGGTGCTCCCGCCCCACCGGCTCGTCCTGGCGGATCCCGCCGAGGCCTGGCCGGCCTGCTGGCGAGCGCTCCTTGCGCGTCTGACCACCGAGCGCGCGGCCTTGCCCCGCCCGCTGGCGGAGCCGGATACCAGCCTGCGGGCGGTCCAGCGGCAGGTCCTCGCCGGCGACGTGGCCGCGGCCCCGCCCGACCCGAGCCTCCGCTGGCTCCGCAGCCGCAGCAGGCTGGCGGCGTGCGAGGCGGTGGCTCGCGCCCTGGCCGCCGATCCCGCCTGCCTCTCCGGCACCGTCATCTGCTGCGAGGATCCCGCGGTCGGCATCTGCCTGGACGGCTGCCTGGCCCGGCTCGGCGTCCCGACCGCCGGCGCGGCGGTGGCCGCCCCCTCCCACCCGGCGCTCCAGGTCCTGCCGCTCGCCCTCCGCCTGTGCTGGGAGCCGGTGGACCCCGCGCTCCTCCTGGACTTCCTGGCCCTTCCCGTCGGCCCGATCCCCCCGCGGGCGGCCCGCCGGCTCATGGGGGCGCTGGCCGAGCAGCCCGGGCTCGGCAGCGCAGCCTGGGCGGAGGCGTTCCGGGAGCTGTGCGAACCGGAGGCCGATCCGGACGGCAGGCTCGCCGCCCGGCTCCGCGACTGGCTGGACGTCGCCCGCCACCCGTGGGGCACGCCCCTGCCGGCCCCCCTCGTGCAGGAGCGCTGTGCGCGCGTGGCGCGGTGGGCGGCGGGACGGGCCCGCGCAGGGACGGACGGCCTCCCCCCCGGGCTCCCGGAGGCCCTGGAGGCAGCCGCCGGACAGGCCGCCACGCTGGGCGACATCGTCGCCACGCAGGGCGGCCCGGTCTCGGAGCCCCAGCTCGGCCGCCTGCTCGAGGCCTCCCTCCCCCACGGCATCAGCCTCCAGCCTCACCCGGAGGCCGCCGGCGGGCCGCGCCTGGTCACGAGCCTGGCCGAGATCACGGCGCCGTGCGTGCGGCTCGTCTGGCTCGGCCTGAGCACCGGAGACCCGCCGGCGCCGCGCTGGACGGCGGTCGAGTGCGCCCGGCTCCGGGCGGCCGGGATCGATCTCGACGACGGCAGCCGGGCGCTGGCGGCGCTCCGGGATGCCGAGCGGCGCGGCCTGGCCGGGGTGCGAGAGGCGGTCCTCGCCATCGCCCTGCCGGAGGACCAGGAGCGCCGGCCGCACCCGGTCTGGCTCCAGGTCGCCGCGGCGTGCAAGGCCGCCGGGGTGACGCAGCCGGTGGACCTCGAGCGGGTGCTCGCCGGCGACGGGGAGGCGCCGACCCCCTGGGCGCTCCCGCGCCGCACCTTCGCGGTGGAGCCCCCGCAGCCGCGCCGGGTCCACTGGGCGCTCCCGCCCGGGCTCCTCCGGGACCGGGACGACACGTCGGCGAGCGAGCTGATCTGCCGGCTGGGCTGCCCGCTCCAGTGGGTCTTCCGCTACGCCGCCCGCCTCGCGCCCGGTACCACGGCGAGCCTCCCGGACGACTTCCTGCTCCGGGGCACGTTCAGCCACGAGGTCCTCCAGGCCGTCGCCGACGCCGGCGGCGTCCCCCTCCCGCCGGCCAAGGCCGAAGAGGCGGTGCTCCACCGCTTCGACGTGCGGCTCCCCCTCGACGCGGCGCCCCTGGCGCAGCCCGCCCGCCTCGCCGACCGGCTGGGCCTCCGCGCGGAGCTGGCCGCCGCGGCGCGCACCCTCAGCACCGCCCTGCACGCGGGCGGGTACCGGGTGGCCGGCTTCGAGGCGAAGGTCGAGGGCGAGGCGCTGGGCCGGTCGCTCCAGGGCCGGATCGACTGCCTGCTCCAGGCGGCGGACGGCTGGGAGGCCGTCCTCGACTTCAAGTACGCCGGGCGGGAGAAGTACCGGCGCCTGCTGGCAGACGGCCGGGCCGTCCAGCTCGCCACCTACGCGCACGCGCGGGCCGGGGCGACCGGGCGCCACCCCGCCGTCGCCTACCTGATCCTGTGCGATGCCCTGCTCTTCACGCCGGCCGGCAGTGCGCTCCGCGGGGCCACGCCCCGCGAGACCGTCTCCGCGCCCGCCATCGCCGACGTGTGGCGCCAGGTCGAGGCGGCCGTCCCCGCCGCCGACGGCTGGCTGACCGGGGGCGAGCCGGTGCCCGCCCGCCCGCTGCAGGCGCCGGCCGCGCGGGTCCCGGGGGCCGCGCTCGTCATCGACGAGGACGCGAAGAAGGAGCGGGCGGAGCTGGAGCCGTGCAAGTACTGCGACTACCAGCAGCTATGCGGACTGGCGGAGCTGGGTTGATGGGACACCTGCGAGTCATCCGGGCGGGCGCGGGCTCCGGGAAGACCACCCGGCTGTGCGAGGTCGTGGCCGAGGCGGTGGCCGGAGGCCTGGATCCGGCGCGGGTCCTGGCGACGACGTTCACCCGGAAGGCGGCGGCCGAGCTGAAGGGCCGGATCCAGGAACGCCTGCTCACCCACCCGGGCCTCGCCAGCCGGGAGCGCATCCGCCTGGCCGACCGCCTGGAGCTGGCGGCCATCGGCACGGTCCACTCGGTGGGGCACCAGCTCCTGAGCCGCCATGCCCTGGCCCTGGGCTTCTCCCCGCGCCTCACCGTGCTGGAGGAGGCGGGCAGCGCGCAGGCCCTCCGCGAGCTGCTGGGCCGGATGGAGCCCGCCCCCTGGGAGGCGCTCGCCGCCCTCACCCGGCGGCTCTCCCTCGGCCCGCCCCAGGAGCTGGTCCTCGCGCTCCTGGACGCCAAGCGGGGCAACCGCATCCCCGGCGCGGCCCTGCGCGGACAGCTGGCGGCCAGCGCGGACCGGCTCTGCGCGCTCATGGCGCCGGGCGGCCCCTCCCCCGCCGCCCTCACGCCCGCGCACCTGTACGCCAGGATCGAGCAGGCGCTCGCCGGCCTGGCCGGCATCACGGACGCCACCAAGACCACGGCGGAGGCGCTCCGCGAGCTGCGCCGCATCGTGGCCGCCCGGAGCGGCGCCTGGGCGGACTTCTGCTGGGCCGCCGGCATCGCCGCCGGGAAGCGCTCCGGCGCGGACGCGCTCCTCGGCCCGGTCCGCGAGCTGGCCGCCCGGGTGCTCGCCTCGCCGGAGCTGCACGCGGACCTCCGCGGCCTGCTCGCCCGACTCGGCGAGCAGACGCTGGTGCTGGAGCAGGCGTACGCCGAGCACAAGCGCGAGCGGGGGCAGCTGGACTTCACGGACCTCGAGGTGTGGCTCCTGCGCCTGCTGGAGGACCCCGCGCACGCGGCCAGCGTGGCGGCCGACTTCGCGCTGGTCGTGGTGGACGAGTTCCACGACACCAACCCGCTGCAGCTCGCCATCTTCCAGCGCCTCCGCCAGCTCGCCGCCGAGAGCTGCTGGGTGGGCGACGCCAAGCAGTCCATCTACGGCTTCCGCGGGACGGACCCCGAGCTGATCCGGGCGGTCTGGGACGCGGTCCCCGAGGAGGCGCGCGAGCGGCTCCCCCGGAACTACCGGAGCCAGGCCGGCCTCGTGCAGCTGGTCGGCCGCCTGTTCCATCCCCTGCCCGGCTTCGGCCCGGAGGCCCGGCTGGAGCCCGTCCGGCCCGGCGCGCCGCGCGGGATCGAGCGCTGGCTGCTCCGCGGCCGGAACGTCCGGGAGGACGCCAGCGCCCTGGCGCGCGGCATCCAGGGCCTGCGCGCCGAGGGCGTCGCCCTCCGCGACATCGCCATCCTGGCGCGCACCAACGACGAGGCGCAGCGGGTCGGGGCGGCCTGCCGGGCGGCGGGCCTGCCGGCCCTCCTGGAGCTGCCCGGCCTGCTGGCCACCCGGGAGGGTGCGCTGGCCGTGGCGGGACTCCGCCTCGTCCTGGATCGCCGGGACAGCCTGGCGGCGGCGACCGTCCTCCATCTCCTGAGCGCCCCCGATGTCGCCACGCCGGCCTGGCTGGCCGAGCGGCTGCAGGCCGTGCGGGATGCCGGGGCGGTCGAGGGCCCGCCTCCCGCGCCCTGGGCCGGCGACCCCCGCCTGGCGCCCCTCGAAGCCATCGACCACCGCAGCCTCTCCCCGGGGGTGGCCCTCCAGGGGACGCTGGACGCGCTGGCGATCGGGGATCACATCCGGCGCTGGGGCGATGCCCCGCAGCGCCTGGCGAACCTCGATGCCCTGCACCTCTTCGTGGAAGCGTACGAGCGGGAGATGCAGGTGCGGGGCTCGGCCGCCACGCTGTCCGGGCTGCTGGCCTACCTGGACGAGCTCGCCGACGGCGGAACCGACTACACCCGGGCGCCGTACGGCATCGACGCCCTCACCGTCCTCACCTACCACGGCGCGAAGGGCCTGGAGTGGCCGGTCGTCGTGCTGACGGGCCTGGATGCCGAGCGCGACCCGGACATGTGGACCGTCAGCGTGGAGGGCGGCGACCCCGCCTCCCTGGACCCGCTCGCCGGCCGCGCGGTCCGCTACTGGCCCTGGCCCTTCGGCAGCCGGTCCGCCGGCACCGATCTCGACGCCCGGGCGCTGAACGCCGCCGAGGGCCAGGCCGCCGCCGAGCGGGCCGGCCGCGAGGGCGACCGGCTGCTCTACGTGGGCTGGACGCGCGCCAGGGACCGGCTCGTCCTCGCCCACCGCCCCGGGCGCACCGCCTGGCTGGCCTCGCTCCCGGAGGTGGACGCCGTCCTCCCCCCGGACGCGGCCGACGGCGAGCATCCCCTCGGCGACATCAAGACCACCTACGTGGTCCGCCGCCTCGACCCCGTCGAGGCGGTGCAGGCCTCGAGCCGCCTCGAGCAGCGCTGGCTGGCGCCCTTGACCGGGCCGGAGGCGCCGCCCGTCCCTGCCCGCTACCACAGCCCCAGCGCGGCCGAGGCGCCCGGGGGCGGGGTCGAGGTGGCCATCGAGCTGCTGCCCGGCGAGCCGGTGTTCCCCGACGTGCGCGCGGATCAGGAGGCGGCCCTGGGGACCGCCATCCACGCCTACCTGACCGCGCTGCCCTCCCTGCGCGCCCTCACGCGCGACCAGCGCCGCGACGTCGCCGTCCGCTGCCTGCGCGGCTTCGGCGTGGAAGCCCTGCTGATGCCCGGCCCGCTCGTGGACATGGGGGAGCGCTGTCAGGCGTGGGTCCAGGCCCGCTACCCGGGCGCCACCTGGCACACGGAGGTCCCCCTCGCCGCGCCGAGGGCCGCGGGCGGCCAGTGGTACGGCGCCGCCGACCTCCTCCTCCGCCTGCCGACGGGCGAGCTGGTGATCGTGGACCACAAGTGCGGCCCCGTGCGGCGGGACCAGGCGGGGGCCAAGGCGGCGAGCTACGCCGGGCAGCTCCTGGCGTACCGGGAAGTCCTCGCGGCGCAGAACACCGCCGTGGCCGCCCTGTGGAT
>JBHGAX010000108.1:0-11419 GCA_041946635.1 Methylomirabilales bacterium (SeqCode) | reverse complement strand
ACGCTCCCAAAACACAAAGGGGAAGGGCCGACGGCCCTTCCCCCCTGTCCTGTCCCAGTCGTGTGCTAGCGCTTGGAGAACTGGAAGCGGGCCCGGGCGCCCTTCTGCCCGTACTTCCGTCGCTCCTTGGCCCGCGGGTCGCGGGTCAGCAGGCCGGCCTTCTTCAGCCCGGACCGCATGGCCGCGTCCACGTGGAGCAGCGCGCGCGCGATGCCCAGCCGGATGGCGCCGGCCTGCCCCGTGGCCCCGCCCCCCGCCACGTTCGCGATGACGTCGAACTTGCCCTCGACGCCCGCGATCTTCAGGGGCTGGACCATCACCATCTTGAGCGTGGCCCGCGGGAAGAAGTCATCCACCGGGCGATCGTTGACCTCGATCCTCCCGTCACCGGCCCGCAGCCACACGCGGGCCACGGAGGCCTTGCGGCGGCCGGTTCCATAGTAGCGCGGCGTGGCGTCCATGCGTCTCAGCTCTCCCTGGCGCTGGCGGCGGCCGCCGCGGCCTCGGCCACCGGCTGCTGCGCCGCGTGCGGATGATCCGGCCCGGCGTAGACCTTCAGCTTGCCGAACAGGGCATCGCCCAGCTTGGTCTTGGGCAGCATGCCGCGCACGGCGGACTCGATGACGCGCTCCGGCGCCTCCTGCAGGCGCTTCCCCAGCGTCACGCCCTTGATGCCGCCCGGGTACTGCGAGTGATGGTAGTAGGTCTTCTGGGTGGCCTTCTTCCCCGTGAACGCGACCTTCTCGGCGTTGATCACGACCACGAAGTCGCCCACGTCGAGATGGGGCGTGAAGGTGGGCTTGGTCTTGCCGCGCAGCATGTTGGCGACCCGCGTCGCCAGCCGCCCGAGGTTCTGCCCCTCGGCGTCGACAAGGATCCAGCGGCGGCTGATGTCCGCCGCCTTCGGCAGATAGGTCTTCATGAGACAGGTGTCCTCTCTGGCGGAAAGGAGGAGTAGAAACCGCGGGAGTATACGCAGGCGCCTCACCCTTGTCAAGCCGCAACTTGCGCGGCGCGCCAGCGCTCGCGCAGCGCGGGCCGCGGGATCGCGAGGCAATTTTGTGAAATAAACTACAAGTGTGGGACAGAAGACCTCACACCTTCCCGAACATCATCCCGCACGTCCGCCTTCGCCGATCGCCTAACTGGCGGATTCGCGCGCGTGCGCCGCGCTGGTCTCGCCGCGCGCGGCGCGCGCACGAGTTGGCGCCGGACTTGCCTTCATCTCCGCCGGCTGTTGGGCATCCGCTCGTGAAAATCATTGCAAGGAGCAATCGCGTGGGCCCGGTCTCGGAGAACATCATCCAGGCGCCCGCCGCGCGGGCAAAGGGCAACGGCGGCGCGCTGCAGGGCGATCCTCGCCTGAAGACGCTGCAGGCCGCCATGAAGCGCCACCAGTACCAGGCGGACGCGCTGATCGAGGTGCTGCACACGGCGCAGGAGCTGTTCGGCCACCTGGACCTGGACCTCCTGGTCTGCATCGCCAACAGCTTGAAGCTCCCGCCCAGCCGCGTGTACGGCGTGGCGACCTTCTACCACTTCTTCTCGCTCACGCCGCGCGGGCAGCATACCTGCACGGTCTGCATGGGCACCGCCTGTTACGTCAAGGGGGCCGCGCAGCTGGTGGGCGCCGTGGAGCAGGCGGCCGAGGTCAGGTGCGGCGAGACCCGGCGCGACGGGAAGCTCTCGCTCCACCAGGCGCGCTGCATCGGCGCCTGCGGCATCGCGCCGGCCGTGATCCTGGACGGCACGGTGCTGGGCGGCCAGACGCCCGCGACGCTCGTGGACCAGCTGAAAGGATGGCTCGAGGATGGATCTCGCTGAGCTGCTGGAGATCGCCGAGCGCGAGCGGAAGGCCCGGAAGGCGATCCGCCTGCGCTGCTGCCTGGCCGCCGGCTGCCTCTCCTCTCAGGGCGGCGCGGTGAAGGCCGCCCTGGACCAGGCGGTGGCCGCGGCCGGCCTCACCGACAGCGTGGACGTGGTGGGCGTGGGCTGCCTCGGCCTCTGCAGCCAGGGGCCGCTGGTCCAGGTGGACCCCATGGGCACGCTCTACGAAAAGGTCACACCGGCCGACGCGCCCTCCATCGTGGCCGCGCTCACGGCGGGTACGGCCACGGCGCGGCAGGGCGACCCGCAGCACCCCTTCTTCGCGCGCCAGCTGCCCATCGTGCTGGAGAACAGCGGGAAGATCGATCCCGAGCGAATCGAGGACTACATCGCGGCGGGGGGCTACCAGCCGCTCTACCACGCGCTGCACGAGCTGAAGCCCGCGGGGGTGGTGGAGGCCATCCTGAAGAGCGGCCTGCGCGGCCGGGGCGGCGCCGGCTACCCCACCGGCCTCAAGTGGCAGCTGGTGGCCAAGACCCCCAGCGAGCGCAAGTACGTGGTGTGCAACGCGGACGAGGGGGACCCGGGCGCCTTCATGGACCGCAGCGTGCTGGAGAGCGACCCGCACCGCGTGCTGGAGGGCATGGCCCTGGCCGCCTACGCCATCGGCGCCACCCAGGGCTTCATCTACGTGCGGGGCGAGTACCCGCTGGCCATCAGCCGGCTGCAGACCGCCATCCGCCAGGCGCGGAAGCTGGGGCTGCTCGGCACGCAGATCTTCGAGTCGCACTTCGACTTCCGCATCGACCTGCGCATCGGCGCGGGCGCCTTCGTCTGCGGCGAGGAGACCGCCCTCATGGCCTCCATCGAGGGCCGGCGCGGCGCCCCGCGCCCGCGGCCGCCCTACCCCGCCGAGCACGGCCTCTGGGGCTTCCCCACGCTGATCAACAACGTGGAGACCTTCGCCAACGTGCCGCCCATCCTCCGCAACGGGGCGGACTGGTTCGCGGGCATCGGCACCGAGAAGAGCAAGGGCACCAAGGTGTTCGCGCTGGCGGGCAAGATCCGGAACACGGGGCTCATCGAGGTGCCCATGGGCACCAGCCTGCGCACCATCATCCAGGAGATGGGCGGCGGCGTCCCGGACGGCGGGCGCGTGAAGGCCGTCCAGACGGGCGGGCCCTCGGGCGGCTGCATCCCGGCCGCGGCGCTGGACACCCCCGTGGACTACGAGTCCCTGGCCAAGATCGGCTCCATCATGGGCTCGGGCGGCATGATCGTGATGGACGAGCAGAACGACATGGTGGACGTGGCCCGCTTCTTCATGGAGTTCTGCATGGACGAGTCCTGCGGCAAGTGCGTCCCCTGCCGGGCGGGGACCGCGCAGATCCACCGCCTGCTCACCAGGATCCGGGAGGGACGCGGCACCGCCCGGGATCTGGACACCCTGGAGCGGCTCTGCACCCTGGTGAAGGAGACCAGCCTCTGCGGCCTGGGCCAGACGGCGCCCAACCCGGTGCTGAGCACGCTCCGCTACTTCCGGCACGAGTACGAGGCCCACGTGCCGCGGCCGGCGGACAGCCGGGCCACGGCCTGAGCGCGGGGGAGCCATGGCGGTCAAGACGCTCACCATCGACGGGCAGCTGGTCAGCGCCCGCGACGATCAGACGGTGCTGGAGGCCGCCCGCGAGGCCGGCATCTTCATCCCCGCGCTCTGCCGTCTGGAAGGGGTCTCGCACGTGGGCGCCTGCCGGCTGTGCCTGGTGGAGGTGGGCGCGGGGCCCCGCCTCCAGCCGGCCTGCGTGCTGCGGGTGGAGGAGCAGATGGAGGTGCGCACGGACACGGAGCGGCTCCGCGCCCACCGGCGCATGATCCTGGAGCTGCTCTTCGCCGAGCGGAACCACGTCTGCGCGGTCTGCGTGGCCAACGGCCACTGCGAGCTGCAGGACCTCGCCACCGCGGTCGGCATGGATCACGTGCGCTTCGAGTACGTCTTCCCCGGGAAGCCGGTGGACATCACCCACCCGCGCTTCGGCATCGACCACAACCGCTGCGTGCTCTGCAGCCGCTGCGTCCGGGTGTGCGACGAGATCGAGGGCGCCCACACCTGGGACGTGGCCGGCCGGGGCGCCGAGGCCCGGGTCATCACCGACCTGAACCAGCCGTGGGGCGAGGCCAAGAGCTGCACGGCCTGCGGCAAGTGCGTGCACGCCTGCCCCACCGGCGCCATCTTCTACCGCGGGGCCACGGTGGCGGAGATGGAGCGGGATCGCTCGCGGCTCGAGTTCATCGTGACCGCCCGGGAGAAGCACCAATGGATCGGTTGAGGCTGGCCACCGTCTGGCTGGGCGGCTGCTCGGGCTGCCACATGTCCTTCCTGGACACCGACGAGTGGCTCGTGGAGCTGGCCGCGCGCGTGCGGGTGGTCTACAGCCCGCTGGCGGACGTGAAGGCGTACCCCGACGGGGTGGACGTGGC
This sequence comes from Methylomirabilales bacterium (SeqCode), assembly GCA_041946635.1. Lineage (GTDB taxonomy): Bacteria > Methylomirabilota > Methylomirabilia > Methylomirabilales > 2-02-FULL-66-22 > 2-02-FULL-66-22. Next base: position 7,114 of record JBHGAX010000108.1, on the reverse strand, counting down.
CCTGGTCGAGGGCGCGGTGGCCAACGCCGACCACCTGCACCTCGTCCGCGAGGTGCGCGCCCGGACCCGGCACGTGATCGCCTTCGGCGACTGCGCGGTGGCGGGCAACGTCACGGCGCTCCGCAACCCCTGCGGGGACGCCAGGAGCGTGCTGCAGCAGGTCTACGAGACGGCCGGGGACCTCACGCGCGGGGTGCCGCGCGACGGGATCCTGCCCGCGCTGCTGGACCGCGTGGAGCCCGTGCACGCCGTGGTGCCCGTGGACACGTTCCTGCCCGGGTGCCCGCCCCCCGCGGACCGCATCATGAGCGTCCTCGGCCAGCTCCTGGAGGGCCGGCAGCCCGTCCTGCAGGGGCGCGACCTGAAGGCGGGCTGAGGTCAGGGGCTCGCCCCGAGCCGGGCCGAGGGGCGAGCGGGGACTCCGAGCGGCTGGCACGACGCGCAAGGCAAGGCGACGGACAACGGAGACGCGATTCCGATGGGAGAGCGGATCGTCATCGACCCCGTGACCCGCATCGAGGGCCACGCCAAGATCACCATCCAGCTGGACGACGCGGGCCAGGTGGCCGACGCCCGGTTCCACGTCACCGAGTTCCGGGGCTTCGAGCGCTTCTGCGAGGGGCGGCCCCTCTGGGAGATGCCGGGCATCACCGCGCGGGTCTGCGGCATCTGCCCGGTGAGCCACCTCCTGGCCTCGGCCAAGGCCGGCGACCGGATCCTGGCGGTCAACATCCCGCCCGCGGCGGAGAAGCTGCGCCGGCTGATGAACCTGGCGCAGTTGCTCCAGTCGCACGCCCTGGCCTTCTTCCACCTCTCCGCGCCGGACCTGCTGCTCGGGCTGGAGAGCGACCCCGCCGCCCGGAACGTGTTCGGCCTCATCGCGGCGGAGCCGGAGCTGGCCCGCGGCGGCATTCGCCTGCGCCAGTTCGGCCAGGAGATCATCCAGCACCTGGGCGAGCACAAGGTGCACCCCGCCTGGGCGGTGCCGGGCGGCGTGCGCTCGCCGCTCTCCGAGGCCGCGCGGACAGCCATCCGCGCGCGGCTGCCCGAGGCCCGCGCCACGGTGCTGGACGCGCTGGGCCGCTTCAAGCGCCTGCTGCCCGGCTACGAGAAGGAGGCGCAGATCTTCGGCAACTTCCCCTCGCTCTTCCTGGGCCTGGTGGGCGCGGACGGGCAGTGGGAGCACTACGACGGCCTGCTGCGGGTGGTGGACGGCGCGGGCAACATCCTGGCCGACCGGCTGGATCCCGGGCGCTACGCCGAGTTCCTGGGCGAGGCGACGGAGGCCTGGTCCTACCTGAAGTCCCCCTACTACGCGCCGCTCGGCTACCCGGACGGCATGTACCGGGTGGGGCCGCTGGCCCGCCTGAACATCTGCGGGAGCATCGGCACCCCGCTGGCCGACCAGGAGCTCCGCGAGTTCCGCAGCCACGGGAACGGCGCGGTGAAGTCGTCCTTCTACTACCACTACGCGCGCCTGGTGGAGATGCTGGCCGCCGTGGAGCTGATCGAGCGGCGCCTGGACGATCCGGACCTCGGCTCGCCGCGGCTCCGCGCCAGCGCGGGCATCAACGAGCTGGAGGGCGTGGGCGTGAGCGAGGCGCCCCGCGGCACCCTCTTCCACCACTACCGGGTGGACGAGCACGGCATCATCCGGCGGGTGAACCTCATCATCGCCACCGGCCAGAACAACCTGGCCATGAACCGCACGGTGGCGCAGATCGCCCAGCACACCCTGCGCGGGCCCAAGATCACCGAGGCGATGCTGAACCGGGTGGAGGCGGGCATCCGGGCCTTCGACCCCTGCCTGAGCTGCTCCACGCACGCCGCGGGCTCCATGCCGCTGCAGGTGCGGCTGCTCGGCGGCCAGGGGGAGCTGCTGGACGAGGCCTGGCGCGGCTGACCGCGCCGGGACGAGGAGGGACATGCAGGTGGGCGGGCGGCTGGTCATCGGCTACGGCAGCGACCTCCGCGGGGACGACGCGGCCGGCCGCCTGGCCGCTGGGGCGGTGGCCGCCTGGGGCCTGCCCGGCGTGCGCGTGCTCTCCGTGCACCAGCTCACGCCCGACCTCGCCGGGCCCGTGGCCGAGGCGGCGATGGTCGTCTTCCTGGACGCCCACGCCGCCGCCGGGTGCCCGCGGCCGCGCATCCGGCGGCTGGCGCCCGCGCTCCGCGGCCCGCACCTGGGCCATCACGGCGGGCCGCGCGCGATCCTGGCCTGGGCCGCCCTGGCGGGCGGCCGGGCGCCCGCGGCCTACTGGGCGACCATCCCCGCCCAGACCTTTGCCCTGGGGGCCGAGCTTTCTCCTCGCACACGGGGGGCGATTCGGGCTATGCTCCCGGCGATTCGCCGCCTGCTCGACCGCCCCGTCGGAGTGCCCGGCACGCGAGCACAAGGGGACTCGAGGCCCGAGGCGTCTCACCCACCTCGCCCCTCGATCCTGTACCCATAGCACCGACCAGCGCACACCCGTTCGGCATGGAGGGACGCGGATGTCCCACACGCTGACCACCTGCACGTTCTGCGGGGTGGGCTGTGGTATCTACCTCGAGGCCGACGGCCCCCTCCTCACCGGCGCCTACCCCAGCATGACCCACCCCACCAACCAGGGGCGCATCTGCGTCCGCGGCTGGCACGTCAACGAGGTGGCCAGCGCCCCGGACCGGCTGCTGCAGCCGCTCCTGCGCCGGCGCGACCGGCTGGAGCCGGCCGGCTGGGACGAGGCGCTCGGCTTCATCGCCGAGCGGCTGCTCGCCATCCGGCGCCAGGTCGGCCCGAACGCCATCGGGTTCCTCAGCTCGGCGCGGGGCTCCAACGAGGAGAACTACCTGCTCCAGAAGCTGGCCCGCGCCGTCATCGGCACCAACAACCTGGACCACGGGCTGGGCGCCTCCCGCAACAACACCATCGACGTGCTGCTGGACATGCTGGGCGTCCCCGCGACCACGAACTCCGTGGCCGAGCTGTCCCGGAGCGAGGTCATCGTCGTGAACGGCGTCGACCTCGGCCTCCAGCTCCCCACCATCGGCGGCCGGGTCCTGCGCGCCAAGCTGGCCGGCGCCAAGCTCATCGTCATCGACCCGCGCCGGCAGCGCCTGGCCGAGCACGCCGACTGCTTCCTCCAGCTGCGGCCCGGGAGCGACGCCGCGCTCTACGGCGCCATGGCCAAGGTGATCCTGGACCGCGGCCTGCTCGACACGCACTTCGTGAAGGCCCACTGCCGGGAGGCCGAGCGCTTCCTCGACCTCCTCCACGCCTACGACGCACGCTGGGCCGCGGACGTGTGCGGCGTGCCCTCGGAGCGCATCGAGGAGGCGGCGCTGCTCTACGGGCGCGCCGGGGCGGCGGCCATCCTCTTCTCCACCGGCGTGGAGGCGCACGGCGTGGAGGCGGTCCAGGCCCTGGTGAACCTGGCCCTGCTCACGGGGAACCTGGGCAAGGCCGGGGCGGGCATCTTCGCGCTCACCGAGCACAACAACCTCCAGGGCGTCTGCGACATGGGCATGCTGCCCAACCGGCTGCCCGGCTACGTGCCGGTGACCGACGAGGCCGGGCGCCGCCGGTTCGAGGCCGTGTGGGGAGCCCGGGTGCCCGCCACCCCCGGCCAGGGCGCCGAGCAGCTCCTGCACCGCACCGGCACCGGGCTGGTGCGGGCCCTCTGGCTCTGCCGCCACGACCCGGTGCTCGCCTCCTCCGCCGACGCCGCCGCCACGCTGCAGGACCTGGACCTGGTGGTGGTGCAGCACCCCTTCCTCACCGAGACCGCCAAGCACGCGCACGCGGTCCTGCCCGTGGCCGCGTTCGGCGAGGAGGAGGGGACGTACACCAACACCGAGCGGCGCATCCAGCTGGTGCGGCGCGCGGTGGAGCCGCCCACGGGCCTGGCGCCGGCCTGGGAGCAGATCGCGGCGGTGGCCAACATGCTGGGCGCGGGCTGGCGCTACGAGAACGCCGCGGCCGTCATGCAGGAGATCGGGCAGGTGGTGCCGGCGTACGGCGCGGCCTCCTACGAGAACCTGGGCCGCGAGTACGGCCGCCAGTGGCCCTGCACCACGGACAAGCCGCTGGGGACGCGCTTCCTGTTCGAGGAGGGCATCGCCGGCCGCCCGTTCCGCTTCGCCGCCATCCCCCGCCCCAGCCGGCCGCCCTGCGCCACGGAGGACTACCCCTTCACCCTCTCGTTCGGCCACTCCCTCTACTACTGGCACCAGAACGTGCTCGTCCGGCACAGCGAGACGCTGAAGCGCGAGTACGGGATCCTGCTGCTGGACTATCCCGACGGCTTCGTGGACATCAACACCGAGGACGCCAGGCGGCTGGAGATCCGGGACGGGGCCCGCGTGCGCCTGGTGGGCGTCACCGGCGCCGCCCTGACCACGGCGCGGGTCACCCCCGAGGTGAAGGCCGGCATGATCTTCGTGCCCTACTTCCTGCGCGAGGTGCGGGAGCAGCTCCTGGGCGACCTGGCCCGCTCCGCCAAGGGGAGCCGGCTGCCCGCCTGCGTGCGCCTGGAGCGGGTGTGAGCGCAGTGCCGAGTGCCGAGTGCCGAAACGGAGCGCAGAACTGACCATGGACCATGGACCATGGACGAGGGGAGCCCTGCATGGTCCATCGTCCATCGTCCATCGTCGGCGCCGAAGGCGCCTCCGGGGGTTGCCATGCGGGCGCGCGTGCTGAAGAGGGCCGACCTGCTCCGGCTGGTGGATCGCCTGCGCCAGGAGTACGAGGTGGTGGCGCCGTTCTACGGCAGCGGCCGGGACACGGTCTTCGACACGGTCAGCGACGCGAACCGCGACCGCATCCAGCTCCACGTGCCGAACCCCTACTACCCGCCCAAGCGCTACGTCCTGCCCCACATCGAGCGGCTCCTGCGCATCCGGGTGAACGGCACCCCGGCCCTCCAGCCCATCCAGGAGGCCCCGCGGCGGGCCATCTTCGGCATCCGCTCCTGCGACGTGGCCGGCATCGACCACCTGGATCGCTTCTACCTCGGGCGCGAGTTCACCGACAGCTACTACCAGCGGCGCCGCGCGAACCTGTTCCTGGTCAACGTGGTGTGCACGGACCCCGAGCTGGACATCGACGACGACTGCTTCTGCCTGTGCGCCGACACGGGGCCGGCCGCCCGCGAGCACTTCGACCTGCAGCTCATGGACCTGGGGGACGAGCTGCTGGCCGTGGCCGGGAGCCCGGCGGGCGAGCGGCTCTTCGCCGAGAGCTTCTTCATCCCGGGGACCCCGGCGCACCTCGCCCGGCGGCGCGACATCCTGGCCCGCGTGCGCACCCGCTTCAAGCGGGCCACCAGCTGGTACTGGAGCACCGTGCGCTACATCACCACCGGCAAGGTGGCCGAGCACACCTGGGAGCAGATCGGGAACCGCTGCCTGGAGTGCGGCGGCTGCAGCTACATGTGCCCCACCTGCACCTGCTTCACCGTGAGCGAGCGGCCCATCGGCAGCGGCCGGGACTTCGAGCGCGTCCGCATCTGGGACGCCTGCGCCCTGGGCGGCTTCACCCGCATGGCGGGGGGGTTCAACCCGCGCAAGGCGGCGCACGACCGCCGCAACCGCCGCTACTTCCGGAAGCTGGCCCACTACTTCATCCAGCGCGAGCTGTCGGTCGCCTGCGTCGGCTGCGGGCGCTGCGTGGAAGTCTGTCACGGGGACATCGGCATGCCGAGCGTCGTGGAGACGGTGCGCCGCCTCACGGCGGAGAGTGAGCGACTATGAGCGGGCCCAGCGCGGACAACATCTACCTGCCGAAGCTGGCGATCCTCGACCGCGTGGTCGAGGAGATCGCGGACGTGCGGACCTTCTACTGGCACTTCCAGGACTCCGCGGAGCAGGCGGCCTTCCGGCGCTTCCTGCCCGGCCAGTTCGCCCAGGTCTCGGTCTTCGGGGTGGGCGAGTTCCCCGCCTCCCTGCCGCCCAGCCCCACCGAGGACGAGCTGTTCTTCACCGTGCGGCGGGTGGGACGGGTGACCGCCGCCCTGCACGGGCTGCAGCCCGGCGACGTCTTCGGCGTGCGCGGCCCCTACGGCAACGGCTTCCCCATGCAGCACTACTACGGCCAGAACCTGCTGTTCGTGGCCGGGGGCATCGGCCTCATCCCCCTCCGCTCCTGCCTGAACTACGCCCTGGACAACCGGTCGCGCTACGGCAAGATCCAGCTGTTCTACGGGGCGCGGGGCCTGCGGGACCTCATGTACCTGGGCGCCCTGCGCGAGTGGGAGATGCACCGCGGCTTCGAGTGCCACCTCACGGTGGACCGGGCCGACGACCAGTGGACCGGCCACGTGGGCGTGGTGGGGAGCCTGTTCAAGAAGCCGGGCGTGAACGTCCCCGTGAAGAACACCACTGCCTTCGTCTGCGGCCCGCCCATCATGTTCCGCTTCGTGATCCGCGACCTGAAGGCCATGGGCTTCGAGGACCGGAACATCGTCTCGACGCTGGAGCGCTACATGAAGTGCGGCGTGGGGAAGTGCGGCCACTGCTGCATCGGCCTGGCCTACGTCTGCGCCGACGGCCCGGTCTTCACCTACGAGCAGATCAAGCGGCTGGGGGAAGACATTTGAACCGCAGAGGCGCCAATGCGCAGAGGCGCGGCGGCGCGGGGCGCGGGGGCTATGAGTCTGCGTGAGGATCTGCAGGCGGCGCTGCGCGGACGCGTCGCGGTGGTCGGGATCGGCAACCCCGACCTCGGCGACGACGCGGCCGGCGTGCGGCTGGCGGAGGCGCTGGCGGCGCGCGGCCTGCCGGACGTCCTGGCGGCGGAGCGAACGCCCGAGCACTGGGCGGGGCAGCTGATGCACGGCCGCTTCGATTCCATCCTGCTCCTGGACGCCGTGGACGCCGGGCTGCCGGCGGGCGACGTGCTGCTGATGGACGCCACGAGGATCCAGGCCCGCTTCCCGCAGATCTCCACGCACCGCCTGTCGCTCGGCCTGCTAGCCCGGCTCCTGGAGGGCCAGGGCACGGGCCGCGTGCGCCTCCTCGGCATCCAGCCCGCCTCCCTGGCCCCCGGCGCCGGCCTTTCGCCCGCGGTGCGCGCCACGGTCCACCTGCTGACCGACCTGCTTCGCAGCCTCCTGACCCCGCACGCGGGACCCGGGCC
>JBHGAX010000107.1:0-19582 GCA_041946635.1 Methylomirabilales bacterium (SeqCode) | reverse complement strand
GGAGGCCTGCATGGACTACCCGCTCTTCCTCGTCCCGTACGTCGGCGGGAGCTGGCTCATCGGCGCGAACGCCATCCTCCACGTGGTGATCGCGCACTTCGCGATCGGCGGGGGCATCCTGCTGGCCGTCACCGAGCAGCGCGCGGCGCGGCGGCAGGACGCCTTCCGCCTGGGCTTCGCCCGGCGGCTGTCCGTGTTCCTGGTCCTGCTCTCCACCGTCCTCGGCGCCCTCACGGGCGTCGGCATCTGGTTCACCATCGGCCTGGTGCAGCCGGCCGCCACCTCCTTCCTCATCCGCACCTTCGTCTGGGGCTGGGCCATCGAGTGGGTGTTCTTCATCGTGGAGATCGCGGCGGCCCTGCTCTACGTGGCCACCTGGGACACCGCGTCGCGCCGCACGCACCTGGCCATCGGCTGGATCTACGCGGGGGCCGCCTACGGCAGCCTGGCGGTGATCAACGGCATCATCACGTTCATGCTCACCCCCGGCCGCTGGCCGGAGACCGGGAGCTTCTGGGACGCCTTCCTGAATCCCACCTACGGTCCCTCCCTCACGCTCCGCACCGGGGCGGCGCTCACGCTCGCGGCGGCGGTCGGCCTGGTCGTCGCGGGGCGGACCGGCCAGCCCGCCGAGCGCCGGGGCCTCGTGCGCGGCCTGGCCGGCTGGGGCCTGGCGGGGGCGGGTCTCTGCCTGGCCGGCGGCCTCTGGTGGCAGGCGCGCATCCCGGCCGAGGCGCGCGCCCTGTTCGCGGCGGCGGACGGGCTGCTCCGGGGGACCGCCACGCTGGCGGCCGGCGCCCTCGCGCTGCTCGCCCTGGTCATGCTGGCGGTCCTGGCCGCCCCGAGGGCCGGCGGGGTCGCGATCGGCCTCCTGGCCCTGGCCCTGGCCGCCGCGCACCTGGGGGCGTACGAGCGGGTGCGGGAGGGGTCGCGCAAGCCCTTCGTCATCGCGGGCTACATGTACAGCAACGGCATCCGGGTGGACGAGGTGGAGGCGCGCAACGCGGCGGGCCTGCTCGCCAAGGCGCGCTGGGCCGGGCTGGACCGGCGCCCGGTGCCGGCCGGGGAGCAGGTGTTCCGCGCCCAGTGCCAGGCCTGCCACAGCCTGGACGGCTACCTGGCCATCCGGCCCCTCGTGGCCGGCCAGGACGCCGAGGGCCTGGCCGGACTCCTGGAGGCGCTGCGCGGCGGGCGGCCCGGCATGCCGCCCGTCGTCGGCACGGAGGCCGAGGTGCGGCAGCTCGCGACGTACCTCGCGGAGCTGGGCGCCGGAGGAGGTGGGCGATGAATGCGCTGCTGCCCGCGCCCGAGGCGGCCGCGCTGCCCGCGCCGGCCTGGCTGTTCCACGGCCTGCTGCTCCTCACGTTCTCCGTCCACGTGCTCTTCATGAACGTGACGCTGGGCGCCGGCCTGATCGGGGCCGTGCACGCGGTCGGGAAGGCCGCCACGGACGACCGGCGAGCGCAGCTCCACGCCGCGCTGGCGCGCATCCTGCCGACCAGCGTCTCCTTCACCATCACCACCGGCGTGGCGCCGCTCCTCTTCGTCCAGGTGCTCTACGGGCAGCTCTTCTATCCGGCCACCATCCTGATCGGCTGGGCCTGGCTGGCGATCCCGGGACTCCTCATCGTCGGGTACGCCGCCGTGTACGCCATGACGGGCGGGCGGGGGCGCGCCATCCGCTGGCTCGGCCTGTCGGCCGCCTGCTTCCTGGCGATCGCGGTGGTCCAGGTGACGGCGAACGTGCTCCAGCTCACGCCGGCCCGGTGGGCGGGGGTGGCGGCGGGCGCCACCTCGGCCCTGGCGGAGGCGACCCTGCTGCCGCGGCTCCTGCATTTCCTCCTGGGCGCGCTGGCGGTGGGCGGCCTGGCGCTGGCCGTGGTGGCGCGCGCCGCGGAGGACGACGGCTGGCCGGGCCGCCTGGGCGCGCGCTGGGCCCTCGGGGCCACCGCCGCCCAGATGGCCGCCGGCTTCTGGTTCCTCTTCTCGCTCCCCCCGGAGATCCTGCGGGCGCTCCTGGCCGGCCGCGCGCCCGCCACGCCGCTCCTGGCCGTCGCCATGGGGCTCGGCTTCCTCACCCTGATCCTGCTCGCCCGCCTGGAGCGCCCCGCCCGGCAGCCGGCGCTCCTGCACGGGGCGGCGGCCTCCCTGCTCCTCACGGTCCTCACGATGGTCATGCTGCGCGACGCCGTGCGCGACCTCTACCTCGCACCGGTCCTGCAAGCGCCGCCAGCCGTCCGGACGCAGCTGGATCTCCTCCTGGTGTTCGTGGTCGTGCTGCTCGCGGGCCTGGGGACGCTGGCCTGGATCGGGCGGCGCCTGGTCCGGGAGGCCGGCAGCCGCCCCGGCGCCGCAAAGTAACCGGACGATCCGGGCCCCGAAGAATGTCCCGTCCGGCTCGCCCCCCGCAGTCCTCGCTTGCTTTCCGCCCGGACTGGCTGTAGTAGTCTCGGCAACACGCCCCCCTTCGGACTTCGAGCATCCAGTCGTGATCGGCAACCTCCGGGAGGTCGATCCATGACCTGGAGCCGGTGCTCGGGCTTCCTCCCTGCCGGTGCCTGCTCCGCGCGGACCCGCCGGATATCCGTGCCTTGCCCCGTGCCGCGCCGCCACCCGGCCGGCTCCCGCCCGCCTCCGCCGCAGCTCCCTGAGCCTGCTCCATCACCCGGTGGCGCACCCATGGGGAGTGCGCGGTCATCCCCCGTCACACACAGGAGGTCGGGACATGGCGCCAGAGGACGCTGGCAAGACGGTCCAGATCGGCGTGAACCGCCCCCCGCTACCGCTCACCGATCTTCCCACGCCTGAGGAGATCTTCAAGAAGCCGAAGGTCGGCGGCAAGGAGATCATCACCTGCGTGCTGGGCCCGAGCATGATCGCCCTGGGCGCCGCGCTCGGCAGCGGCGAATGGGTGCTGGGTCCGCTGATGTTCGGCCGCTACGGCTTCATGGGCCTCGGCTGGCTCATCACCATCTCCGCGATCCTGCAGACCTTCTACAACATGGAGAATGCCCGGTACACCCTGGCCACGGGCGAGGTGCCCATCGTCGGGTACACGCGCACGCCGCCGGGAGCGAAATTCTGGGTGGTGGCGACGCTCCTGGTCATCTATCTCGGGTGGATCTGGGGCGGGTGGGCCTCGGCCGCGGGCCAGGGCCTCTACACCCTCTTCGTCGGACACCCGGCCGACCTCAAGGTCTTCAGCCAGCTGGAGACCGTCCGCATCATCGCCATGGGCCTCATGGTCCTGGCGTTCGGCATCTACCTGCTGGGGCAAAAGGTGAGCCGGACGCTGGAGCTGATCGACACCACCCTGGTGATGGGCATCCTGTTCATCGTCACCATCCTGGCGCTGGTCTACGTGCCGGGTGATCTCTGGGCCACGGTGCTGGCGAGCACGATCGTGCCCGGGGCGCCGCCCAAGGGGATCGATGCCACCACGCTGGGGGCGGTCATCGGCTACACGGGCTTCGGCACCGGCATGAACTTCATGCTGATCAACTACTACCGCGACCACGGCTACGGCATGGGCCATCGGGTCGGCTACATCTCCGGGGTCGTGGGCGGCCACAAGCAGGACGTGCTGCCCTCCGGCGTGACCTTCCCGGAGACCGAGAAGAACGAGGCGCTCTGGAAGCGCTGGTGGCGGTACCTGCTGATCGACCAGTGGGCCGTCTTCTTCGTCGGCGCCCTGCTGGGCATGTTCATCCCGAGCGCCCTGTGTCTCGCCCTGGCCCAGATGCCCGGCGCGCCGCCGGTCACCCCCGCCAACATCCCCATCTACGTGGCCACGGAGCTGGGCAAGCAGGCGGGCTGGCTCTTCCCGTTCGTCCTGCTGCTGGGATCGCTGATCCTGTTTAAGACGCAGGCCACCGTGCTGGAGATGCTCATCCGGAACACCGTGGATGCCGCCAACGCCGTCAGCCCGCGCCTGCGGACCTGGATCGCGGGCGACGTGCGGAAGGCGTACTACGCGCTGGCGGTCATCTTCATCATCGTCATCTCCGTCATCCTGCACCTGGCGCTGCCCGTGAAGCTGCTGCAGATCTCGGCCAACATGGCCAACTTCGCGTGCCTGATCTACCCGTTCCACCTGATCTATCTGAACTACAAGCTGCCCAAGGCGGCGCGCACCAACGCGTTCTTCGTGGTAGTCTTGCTGCTGAACGTCGTGTTCTTCGGGTTCTTCTTCCTGAACTTCCTGGCGCTCGAGTTCACCGGAACGCCGATGATGAAGTTCTGAGCGGCGTGCGGTGGGTGCCCTCGGCAGCGCTCCGCCTGAGGCGGGGCCTGCCGGGGGCCTGGGCGCGGCGGTAGTTGACGGCGCCAGCGGGAATGCGCATGGCGGTGACCGCGCAGCTCTTCATCACGTGCCTGGCGGAGCAGTTCTTCCCCGGGGTGCTCAAGAAGATGGTGTGGCTGCTCCAGGACCTCGGGGTGGCCGTGGCCTTCCCGGAGGAACAGACCTGCTGCGGGCAGCCGTTCTTCAACAGCGGGTACCGCGCCCAGGCCCGCGGGCTGGCGGCGAAGTGGCTGGCGGCATTCGCGCCCACCGCGGGCTACATCGTGTCGCCCTCGGGCTCCTGCGTGGACATGGTGCGACACCACTACCCGGCGCTCTTCCCGCCCGGCTCCGGCGAGCGGCGGCTGGCGGAGGAGACGGGGCGGCGGACGTACGAATTCACGCAGTTCCTCGTGCACGTGCTGCGAGCGACCGACCTGGGCGCCGCCTTCCCCCACAAGGTCACCTACCACGCGTCCTGTCACCTGCTGCGGGGTCTGGGCGTGCGGGACGAGCCGAAGACCCTCCTCCGGCACGTGCGGGGGCTGGAGCTGGTCCCTCTCGCGACGGAGGAGACCTGCTGCGGCTTCGGGGGCACCTTCAGCGTGATCTATCCCGAGGTGAGCCGGGCCATGATGGAGGCCAAGGTCGAGTCGATCGTGGCCAGCGGCGCCGAGGTGGTGGTGGCCTGCGACGCCGGCTGCCTGATGAACATCGCAGGCGGGCTGCGGCGGGCCGGCTCTGCCGTGCGGGCCATGCACCTCATCGAGATCCTGGCCGCGGGGCGGGGGGCGGCATGAGCGGGCTCCCGCCCACCATCCACTTCCGCGCCAACGCGCAGCGGGTGCCCCCGGGCATGCCGGCGGCCGTGCAGCGGGCGACGGCCAAGTTCCTGGGCAACCGGGCCGCCCTGGTGCACGAGCTGGGCGAGGAGGCCTGGCAGGCCCTGCGCCAGGCCGGCCACGAGATCCGCCTGCACACCATCACGCACCTGGACCACTACCTGGAGATGGCCGAGCGCACGGTGGTGCAGGCCGGCGGGGTGGTGCACTGGGCGCGCGACGCGGCAGAAGCGCGCGCCATCGTGCTGCGCATCGCCGCGGAGCGCGGGGCCCGCCGCGTGGTGAAGGCCAAGAGCATGGCCACGGAGGAGATCGGCCTGAACCACGCGCTGGAGGCCGCCGGGCTGCAGGTCCTGGAGACCGACCTGGGCGAGTACCTGGTGCAGCTCAAGGGCGTGGGGCCGGCGCACATCGTGGTGCCCGCCTTCCACCTCTCCACGGGCGACATCGCGGCGCTGTTCCGCGAGAAGCTGGGCGTGGAAGTCGCCCCCGAGGCGGAGCAGCTCACCCAGGTCGCCCGCGCCAAGCTCCGCGAGGAGTTCCTGGCCGCGGACCTGGGCATCACCGGCGGGAACTTCCTGGTGGCGGAGACGGGGACGATGGTGACCGTCACGAACGAGGGAAACGGCCGCATGTGCAGCACCGTGCCGCCGGTCCACGTCGCCGTCCTGGGCATCGACAAGGTGGTGCCGGACTGGGAGAGCCTGAGCGTCCTGCTGAAGCTCCTGGCGCGGAGCGCCACCGGGCAGAAGCTCTCCTGCTACACGCAGTTCATCAGCGGCCCGCCCCGCGCCCCGGAAGAGACCGGGCCGCAGGCCGTTCACCTGATCCTGCTGGACAACGGGCGGACCCGGATCCTGCGCACCCCCGAGTGCCGCGAGACGCTGCTCTGCATCCGCTGCGGCGCCTGCCTCAACGTGTGCCCCGTGTACAACAGCGTGGGCGGCTACACCTACGGCTATCCGATCTCGGGGCCGACCGGGGCGATCTTCGCGACGCAGATCCTCGGGGGGCAGGCGGCCGGCGGCCTGCCGTTCGCCTCGACCCTCTGCGGCGCCTGCAACGACATCTGCCCGGTCAAGATCCCGATCACCCAGATCCTGCTGTACCTCCGCCATCGGGTGGTGGAGGGCGACGGCGTGGAAGGGCCGGCCGCGCCCGCCGCCGTCCGGCTGGGCGCCCGCGCCGGGGCCGCCGCGCTGCGACGCCCGTGGGTCTACCGGCTTTGCACCCGGATGCTCTCCTGGCTGCAGGCCCCCCTGGTGCGGGACGGCTGGCTCGCCTGGCTCCCGCCGCCGGCCAGCCGCTGGACCATGAGCCGGCCCTTCCCCGCCTTCGCGGCCGATTTTCGCCGGTGGTGGGCGGATCGGCGCCCACGGAGAGGCGCAGGGGCGCAGGGGCGAACAGGCGACGCGGCGCCGGGACGGCCAGGGGAGTAGCGCTCGTGCATCCGGCTCGCGAGGAGATTCTGGCCAAGCTGAGGACGGCGCTGGGACGCCAGGCGGGGCAGGTGGTGCCGCCGCTTCCGGCCACGGCGCGCGTCGGGGCCCGCCCGGCGGGCCCGCCCGACGCGGAGATCCAGCTGCTCTGCGCCGAGATCCGGAAGCTGAGCGGCGTGACGCGGCGGCTGGCGGGGCCGGCTGCGCTCCGCCCCGCGCTCGCGGAGCTCGTGCAGGCCGAAGGGGTGCGGAAGGCCGCCCTGTGGACCACGGCGCAGCTGCAGGCGTGGGGCGTGGGGAAGACCCTGGAAAGCCTCGGCGTGGCGCTGGTCCCCGCGCAGGCGGGCAATCGCGAGGTCGCGGAGTGCGAGCTCGGCGTGACAGGGGTTGACGGGGCGCTGCCCGAGACCGGGACCCTGGTCCTGGGCTCCTCCCCGGAACGCCCGCGGGTGGTGTCGCTCTTGCCTCGCGTGCACCTGGCCATCCTCACTCCCGCCGCGCTGCAGGCGGATCTGCACCAGGCGCTGGCGGCGGTCAGGGGCGGCCCGTACGCCGTCCTGGTGACCGGACCGAGCCGCACCGCCGACATCGAGCTCACCCTCACGCTGGGTGTGCACGGGCCGAAGGCCCTGCACGTCTGGCTGCTTCCCGGCTGAGCGCGAGCACAAGGAGCCTGCCATGGGCACCCCGGGGCTGGTCGCCGAACTCGGCCGGATCGTCGGGCAGCGGAACGTCCTGACGTCCCCCGTGAGCCTGCAGCTCTACGGCTACGACGCCTACCTGGAGGAGCGGCGGCCGGACGCGGTCGCCTTCGCGCACAGCACGGAGGAGGTCGCCGGGATCGTGCGGGCCTGCAACGCGGCGGGCGTGCCCTTCGTGCCGCGGGGCGGGGGCACCAATCTCTCGGGCGGCACCATTCCGGCGAAGGGCGGCGTGGTCATCGAGATGATCCGCATGAACCGGCTGCTGGAGGTCGACATCCCGAACCTGCGGGCCCGCGTCCAGCCCGGCATGTTCAACCTCGACTTCGGCAACGCGCTGGCCCCGCTCGGGTACCAGTACCTGCCGGACCCCGCCAGCCAGAAGGCGGCCACCCTGGGCGGCAACGTGGGCGAGAACTCGGGGGGCCCGCACTGCTTCAAGTACGGGGTCACCTCGAACCACGTCATGGGGCTGACGGTCGTCCTGCCGGACGGCGAGGTGGCCCACCTGGGCGGCAAGGCGCCCGACACCCCGGGCTACGACCTCACCGGCGTGTTCGTCGGCAGCGAGGGGACGCTGGGGATCTGCACCGAGGTCATCGCCCGCATCGTCCGCCTGCCCGAGGGCGTGAAGACCCTCCTGGCGATCTACGACAGCATCGAGGCGGGCAGCGAGACGGTCTCGGCCATCGTGGCCGCCGGCATGGTGCCGGCCACGCTGGAGATGATGGACCAGCTCGTGATCAAGGCCGTGGAGGAGTTCCTCCACTGCGGCCTGCCCGTGGACTGCGCCACGGTGCTGATCATCGAGGTGGACGGCCTCGTGGACGACCTCCCGCAGCAGGCGCGGGCCATCGCGGACCTGTGCCGCGCGCACGGCGCGCGCGAGGTCCGCCTGGCCAAGGACAGCGCGGAGCGGGCGGCCTTGTGGGCGGGCCGGCGGGGGGCGTTCGGCGCGGTCGCCCGGATCACGCCGAGCTACCTGGTGTGCGACGGCACCGTGCCGCGCACCGCGCTGCCGGCCGTCCTCCGGAAGGTGGCCGAGGTGGCCCGGAAGTACGACCTCCAGATCCCCAACGTGTTCCATGCGGGCGACGGCAATCTCCACCCGCTGATCCTCTTCGACTGGCGGGACGCCGAGCAGAAGGCCCGCGTGATGCGCGCGGGCATGGAGATCCTGGAGCTGTGCGTGGCGATGGGCGGCACCATCAGCGGGGAGCACGGGGTCGGCCTCGAGAAGATCGACGCCATGCGGCTGGTCTGGAGCGACGCCGACCTCCAGGCCCAGCGCCGGGTGAAGCGCGCGTTCGACCCCCGGGACCTCGCCAACCCGGGGAAGCTGTTCCCGGAGCCCGGATTATTCACCAAAGAGCCGTGAATACTCCGGGCCAACTCGAACGGCCAGGTTCTCCGCCAATTGAGCCCGCATTGTTCGCGAGTCGCTGTCGCGAACAATGCGGGCCGGGAGGTGACCCATGCCGCGTGAGCTGGCGCAGCTCCCCGAGCGGCTGCGCGGGATCGTGGGGGAGGCGCACGTCCTGCAGGGCGAGGCGGCCGCGACCTTCGCGGTGGACGGCGTGAGGCCGTCCGTGGTCGCCCGGCCCGGAACGCAGGAGGAGGTGGGCGCCGTGGTGGCGGCGGCCGCCCAGGCCGGTGCCGCCATCGCGCCATGGGGCAGCGGGGCGGCCATGCGACTCGGCAGCCCGCCCGCCCGGCTGGACCTGGTCCTTTCCCTCCAGCGCCTCCAGCGGGTCGTGGAGTTCGACGCGGCCAACCTGGTGGTCACGGTCGAGGCGGGCGCGCGGCTCGGCGACCTCCAGGCGCTGCTGGCCGCCCAGCGGGAATTCCTGCCCCTGGATCCCGCGGGCACGGAGCGGCGCACGGTGGGCGGGGTCCTGGCGACCAATGCCAGCGGCCCGAGCCGGCTGCTGTACGGGACGGCGCGCGACCTGGTGCTGGGGCTCCGGGCCGTCCTCGCCAGCGGCGAGCGGATCCGCTGCGGGGGCAAGGTCATCAAGAACGTGTCGGGCTACGACCTGAACAAGCTCTTCATCGGGAGCCTGGGCACGCTCGGCATCCTCACGGAGGCGACGTTCAAGCTGCTGCCCGCGCCGGCCGCCCGGGCGACCGTGCTGGCCGTGTGCCCCGGCCTCGCGCAGGCCGAGGCGGCGGCGGCCCGCACCCTGGAGTCCTTCCTGCTCCCCGAGAGCCTGGACCTGCTCAGCCCGCACGCCCTGGCTCGGCTGGCAGGCAGCGTTGCGCTGGCCGGGGCGGGGGGCTACGGGCTCGCGGCCGGCGTGGCCGGAAGCCGGGAGACGGTGGAGCGGCAGGTGCGCGATCTCGAGCGGCTGTTCACGGAGGCGGGGGCCACCCGGACCGGCACCGCGCGCGATGCCGCGAGCGGGACCGTGGGCGCGGCGGTGCGGGACGTCCTGGAGGACGGTGGGGCGGGCCGTGACGCGGTCGCCGTCAAGCTCGGCGTCCCGATCCGTCGAACCTGCGCGCTCGTGGCGGCGGCCGAGGCGCTCGGCTCGCGGCACGGCTGGCGGACCGTGGCCTCCGCCCACGCGGGCAGCGGCATCGTCCGGGCGGTGTACGCCGCGGCGGGCGCGGAAGCCGCGCAGGTCCGCGACGGGCTGGAGGCGCTGCGCGCCGAGGCGGCCGCGGCCGGCGGCAGCCTGGTGGTGGAGGCGGCGCCGCCGGCGATCAAGTCGGGCCTGGACGTCTGGGGCAAGCCCGGGGACGGGCTGGCGGTGATGCACCGGCTGAAGGCGGAATTCGATCCACGGGGCGTCCTGAACCCCGGCCGGTTCGTCGGGGGGATCTGAGGAGACGCCATGGCCATCCCGGAGCTGCTGCCCCTGCACGAGGCGATCGCGAAGTGCAATCGCTGCGGGTTCTGCCAGGCCGGCTGTCCGGTCTTCCGCGTCACGGGCCAGGAGCACTCGCTCTCCCGGGGCCGGCTGGCGATCGCGCGGGCCCTGATGCTCGGGCAGGTGGACCTCACGCCCGAGGTGGTGGAGGCGCTGGAGGATTGCCTGCTCTGCCGCGGCTGCACCGCCCACTGCTTCCCGGCGCTCCGGACCGACGAGGTGGTCACCGCCATCCGCCACGCCGCGCTCAGGCGCCAGGGCCAGCCCGTGTGGCAGCGCGTCCTGTTCCGGTCCGTCCTCGCGGACAGCGCCCGGCTGGAGTGGGCCGGGCGGCTGGCGGTGTGGGCCGCGCGCACGGGTCTGGCCGCGCTGGCGGAGAAGGCCGGCGCCCTGAAGCTCGCCGACGCGCGGCTCGCGGGGATCAGCCAGGTCGTGCCGACCCTGCCCCGGGCCATCTTCCGGCGCGGACCGCGCACGCTCGGCGCCGAGCCGGCGGCGGCCAAGGCCCACATCGGGTACTTCGTCTCCTGCGGCCTGAGCTTCCAGTTCCCCGAGGTGGTGGAGGCCACCCTGCGCGTGCTGGGACACGCCGGCTGCAGCGTCACGGTGCTGGACAACACCTGCTGCGGCCGTCCCGCGCACGCCTACGGCGACCTGGAGGCCGCCCGGGACATCGCCCGCCGCAACGTGGACCGGCTGGCGCCCGCGCTGGTTTTCGACGCCATCGTGTCGGACTGCGGAAGCTGCAGCGCACGCCTGAAGGAGTACGGCAACGTGCTGGCCGGCGACCCCGCGTACGCGGAGCGGGCGGGGGCGGTGGCGAGGAAGGTGCGCAGCTTCAGCGAGTTCCTGGCGGCGCTGGGGACGAACGGGCGAATGGCGGAGACCCCCGCGAGCGTCACCTACCACGATCCCTGCCACCTCTCCAACCGCTTCTCCAGGGTCACGGCGCAGCCGCGCGCCCTCCTGAAGAGCATCCCGGGCCTCAGCTACACGGAGCTGCCGGAGGCCGACTGGTGCTGCGGCGCGGCCGGCAGCTACACGTTCCTGCACCACCACGAGGCGGCCGGCGTGCTGGACCGCAAGATGGACAACGTCGAGCGGACCGTGCTTTGCGAGAGGCTGTTCTGTGGGTCGTGGGGAGAACGGTCTCTCGCCAAGCCCGCCAGGCCCGCCAAGGAAAGGGCCTGCACAAGACCACCCACGCTGCATCGTCTGAGGCGGAGCCTCGCTGGTCCGCAGCGAGCGGCAGCGCGCGGCGCGGCCCCTGCTTCCTGCTTCTCGGGCGGCGTGATTGCACCGGGCTGCTGCGCGCGGTATCCTCTCCCCGTTCCGTCGTCGCCGGGCATGACCGGAGGGACAGTGGCGTCGAGCAATGCCGTGTGCCAGTCGGGGGCGACCGTCGCGGCCGGGGATCTGGCCGAGGCGCTGGCGGCGGTGGTGGAGCGCGACCGCGTCCTCACGCGCGCCCTCGAGCGCGTGGCCTTCGCCTCCGACGCCAGCTTCTACCACCTGATCCCCCGGGCGGTGGTGCTCTCCAGGAGCATCCAGGAGATCCAGGCGCTCTTCCGGGTCAGCCGCGCGCTCCGCATCCCGCTCACCTTCCGCGCCGCGGGGACCAGCCTGTCCGGGCAGGCGGTGACGGATGGCATCCTGGTCGAGGTGGGACGGCACTGGGACCGCCTGTCCGTGGAGGAGGGCGGCAAGCGCGTCCGGGTGCAGCCGGGCGTGATCGGCGGCCGGGTGAACCAGGCCCTCCGGCCGTACGCCGCCAAGATCGGCCCGGACCCGGCCTCCGTGAACACCTGCATGATGGGCGGGATCCTGGCGAACAACTCGAGCGGGATGTGCTGCGGCGTGCTGCAGAACGCCTATCACACGCTGGAGTCGCTCACCTTCGTGCTCCCCTCCGGCACGCAGATCGACACCGCCGACCCCGACGCGGACGCGCGCCTGCGCGCGCAGGAGCCGCGCCTCTGGCAGGGGCTCCGCGACCTGCGCGAGCGCCTCCTGGCGCAGCCGGCCCTGGCGGAGCGCATCCGGGCGAAGTACCGGATGAAGAACACCACCGGCTACTCGCTGAACGCCTTCCTGGACTTCGAGCGGCCGGCCGACATCCTGCGGAACGTCCTCATCGGCTCCGAGGGCACGCTGGCCTTCATCGCGGAGGCGGTCCTGCGCACCGTGCCCGACCTGCCCGTCAAGTACACCGGCCTCCTGCTCTTCCCGACCGTGCACACGGCCTGCGCGGCCATCCAGCCGCTGGCCGGCGCCGGCGCCAAGGCCCTCGAGCTGATGGACCGGGCCTCCCTCCGCTCGGTGCAGGACCAGCCGGGGATCCCGCCGGGCATCGCGGGCCTGCCGCCCGAGGCGGCCGGCCTGCTGGCGGAGTTCCAGGGCGCGCAGGAGGCGGACCGGTCCGGCCTGGAGTCGCTGGCGCGCGAGGCGGTGGGCGGCCTCACGCTCGTGGAGCCGGCCCGCTTCACCCACGATCCGGCGGAGCAGGCCGGGCTGTGGAAGGTCCGCCAGGGGCTCTACCCCTCCGTGGGGGCCACGCGCCGCCGCGGCACCACGGTGATCATCGAGGACGTGGTGTTCCCCGTGGCCGTCCTGGCGGACGCCACGGTGGAGCTGATCCGGCTGGCTGGCCGCCACCGCTACGAGCAGGCCATCGTCTTCGGCCACGCCCGGGACGGAAACCTCCACCTCACGATCCCCCAGGCCTTCAACAGCCAGGCGGACGTGGACCAGTACGCGCGCTTCATGGACGAGATGGTGCGCCTGGTGGTGCGGCAGTACGACGGCGCGCTGAAGGGCGAGCACGGCACGGGCCGCAACATCGCCCCCTTCGTGGAGGCGGAGTGGGGCGCCGAGGCGCTCGGCATCATGCGCGAGCTGAAGCGCCTGGTGGATCCCGAGGGCCTCCTCAACCCGGGCGTCATCCTGAACGCCGACCCGCGGGCCCACCTGGCCGACCTCAAGACCCTGCCCGGGGTCGAGGAGGAAGTGGACCGGTGCATCGAGTGCGGCTACTGCGAGTCCCGGTGCCCGAGCCGGACCCTGACCCTCACCCCGCGGCAGCGGATCGCCGT
Organism: Methylomirabilales bacterium (SeqCode); assembly: GCA_041946635.1. GTDB lineage: Bacteria > Methylomirabilota > Methylomirabilia > Methylomirabilales > 2-02-FULL-66-22 > 2-02-FULL-66-22. The sequence continues at coordinate 6,353 of JBHGAX010000107.1, read as the reverse complement.
CCGGCGCGAGATGGTGCGCCTGGCCGGCCGGGGCGGTGAGCGCGACCGGCTCGCCGAGCTGGAGCGGGACTTCCCCTACGCCGCGGTGGACACCTGCGCCGTGGACGGCCTCTGCGCCACCGCGTGTCCCGTGGGCATCGACACCGGCCAGCTGGTGAAGCGGCTGCGGCGCCTCCGGCATCCCGCCTGGGCGCAGGCGCTGGCCCTGCGCCTCGCCGAGCGGCTGGCCGCGGTGGAGCCGGCGCTGCGGCTGGGGCTTCGCGCCGGGCACCTCGTGCAGGCGATCTTCGGCCCGCGCGCCATGGCCGGGCTCACCCGCGGCCTCCGCCGGCTGCTCAGGACGCCGTTCCCGGAGTGGAGCCCCGAGATGCCGCACGCGGCGGGGCGGCGCCCGGCCACGCGCCCCGAGGGCGCCCGGGCCATCTACTTCCCCACCTGCATCTCCCGCGTGATGGGCCGGCTTCCCGGCGAGCCGCGGGGGATGAGCCTCGTGGAGGCCATGGTGGAAGTGGCCCGCCGGGCCGGCGTGCCGGTGCACATCCCGGAGGGAGTGGAGGGCACGTGCTGCGGCATGCCGTTCTCGTCCAAGGGCTACGACCAGGCGCACGCCGCCGCGGTGAACCGGGCCATCGAGCGGCTGTGGGGCTGGTCGGAGGGCGGGCGACTGCCGATCGTCGTGGACACCAGCCCCTGCGCCCACGGGCTCCTGACCGCCCGCCCCTACCTCCGCCCCGAGAACCAGGCGCGCTTCGACGCCCTCACGATCCTGGACAGCATCGCCTTCGTCCACGACTCGCTCTTGCCGCGACTGGCCGTGCGACGGCGGCTCACGTCGGTGGTGCTGCACCCGGTCTGCTCGGTCCTCAAGCAGAACCTGTCGCCGAAGCTGGAGGCCATCGGCCGCGCCTGCAGCCAGGCGGTCGTCATCCCCGCCGAGGCCGGCTGCTGCGGCTTTGCCGGCGATCGCGGCTTCCTGGTGCCGGAGCTCACGCAGGCCGCGACCCGTGCCGAGGCGGCGGAGGTCCGCGCCGGCCACCATGCCGGATACTTCTCGAGCAGCCGCACATGCGAGATCGGCCTGACCCGGGCGACCGGGGAGGTCTACCGTTCCTTCCTGTTCCTTCTCGAGCACGCCACGCGGCCCTGAGCACCCCAGAAAGACCGTCGAAACACGGGGCGCGGCCAACCGCCTTTTCACACGGGCCAGGGGAATTTCGACCATCTGGCGCTCCATCGAAATCCGTCTCACCCCTTGATCTGGGCGCCGCACGCCGCACGGTTATCGCCTCCAGCTATTCCGCCCAACGTCCGCTCTCAACGCTCCCCGAAAGTTTAGCCGAGCGGCTAAACAGCGTTCTGTCCTTCGAATCAATTAGTTGCGACATAGGCACTTGTCGCTTCATTTTAAATTCAGTATTATGCGCGGCCGTTGTCGGTGATGCTTGACTATTAGATACTAAAACGGTACGAATCCTCCGCCGGATACTAGGATCAATACGGTGGGGATTCAACGGACCGTCGAAACAGGCACTGGTTGTCCATAAGGAGAGGCCCGGATGAACAAGTGGATGCTGGGAGGCTTCGCGTACCTCGTCGGGATTCCGGTGGTCGCCCTGCTGCTGGCGGCCCCCGTGCCGCAAGCGGTGGAGCTGCCGCTGCCCACGGTCGCCCAGGCGGACGCGTCCTGGGATCAGAAGGCGGAGCAGGCGCTGGGCTTGAAGCACGGAGAGGCGCAATTCATGACCGAGGGCGAGTGGCAGGAGCACCAGCGGGCCCTCTGGACCCTGCAGCCGGAGAACCGGGAGAAGTACCGGGCTGAGGTCCGCGAGCAGGTGCTGGAGCGCGCCAAGAGCCGCTCCGCCTCGCTCTCCGTGCGCGGCTAGAGTTTCGGGTGCCCGGCCGCCGACCCGGCGGCCGGGCGCCTGCCGCACCCCCGCCGCCCCGCCGACACCTCGCTCTCCCTCGCACCTGCACGAGATCACGCCGCTGCCGCCCGGGATCGCGCTGTCCTTCCGCGGAACTGCCCAAGCAGACCATCCCGCCCCTCTCGCCAATTCGGGTTGACCGGAGCGCGAAGTCTGAGCGAGAATCGGCCGCTTTTCGCGACGGCGATGTCGCCGTTTCCGGGCCTCTCACCTGCGGAGTCCACCGTGAAGTCGCGGCAGCGTGTGGCGGGCGTGTTCCTGCTGATCGTGGCGGCGGTCGTCATCCAGCAATCGGTCTTCGTCCTGCGCCTGTTCGACGCGGGCCAGCCGGGCTCCGGCTTCATGCCCTTCGGCCTCGGCGTCCTGCTGGCGCTGCTGTCGGCACTGCTCATCTTCAAGAACCTGGGGGCGGACCCGGTCGCGGAGCGCTTCTTCGGTCAGGCCTGGCTCCGGCCGGTGCTCGCGCTGGCCATCATGGTGGCCTTCACCGCCGGCTTCAACTGGCTGGGCGCGGTCGCGAGCGTCTGCCTCCTGGTCCTGGCCTGGCTGCTGATCATCGAGCACAAGAACCCCGTCCTCTCGGTCGTCGTCGGGGTGCTGACGGGCGCGGTGGTGTACCTGGTGTTCGAGCTGGCCCTGCAGGCGCCGTTCCCCCGCGGCACACTGTTCGGCGGTTAACACGGAGGCGGGTAGAGCCCATGTTCGACTTCGGCGGATTGCTGGCCGGATTCGGGATCGCCTTCAGCCCGGTGAACCTGCTGTTCGCCTTCATCGGCGCCCTCCTGGGGACCGCGGTCGGCGTCCTGCCGGGCCTGGGGCCGGCCGCGACGATCGCCCTGCTCCTGCCCGTGAGCTATCACATGGGCTCCCCGGTCACGGCCATCATCCTCATGGCGGGGGTGTACTACGGGGCCATGTACGGCGGCTCGACCACGTCGATCCTGCTGAACATCCCCGGCGAGGCGGCGTCCGTGGTGACCTGCCTCGAGGGGTATCAGATGGCCAAGAAGGGCCAGGCCGGCCCGGCGCTGGGCGTGGCCGCCATCGCCTCCTTCATCGCCGGGACGGTGGGCGTGCTCGGGCTCACCCTGGTGGCGCCCCCGCTGGCGGAGTTCGCGCTGAAGTTCGGCCCGCCGGAGTACGTCGCCCTGACCGCCCTGGGCCTGCTGCTCGCCACCTACCTGGCCGGCTCGGACCCGCTCAAGGGCCTGATCATGGCGCTCATGGGGCTCATCCTCGGGAGCGTGGGCCTCGACCCGCTCTCCGGCGCCGTGCGCTTCGATTTCGGCATCCCGGACCTGCAGAGCAACATCGACTTCGTGACCCTGGCCATGGGCCTGTTCGGCGTGGGCGAGATCCTGATCAACCTCGAGCAGACCGACGCGGCCGAGATCGTCACGACCAAGATCAAGAACCTCTGGCCCACCGCGCAGCACCTCGCGCGCAGCTGGTGGGCCATGCTGCGCGGCTCGCTCTTCGGCTTCGCGGTCGGCATCCTGCCCGGCGGCGGCGCGGTGCTCGGCTCCCTGGTGTCCTACGCCACGGAGAAGAAGTTCTCCAGGCACCCGGAGGAGTTCGGGCAGGGGGCCATCGAGGGCGTGGCCGGGCCCGAGGCGGCCAACAACTCGGCCGCCACCTCGTCGTTCATTCCCCTGCTCACGCTCGGCATCCCGGGCAACGCCTCCACGGCCATGATCTTCGCGGTGCTGCTCATCCAGGGCATCACGCCGGGCCCGTTCCTCCTCAAGGAGCACGCGCCCGTCTTCTGGGGCGTGGTGGCGTCGATGTACCTGGGCAACCTGATGCTGCTCATCCTGAACCTCCCGCTGGTGGGGATGTGGGCGCAGCTGCTCCGCGTGCCCTACGCGTACCTGGCCCCCATGATCGCCGTCCTGACGCTCATCGGCGTCTACAGCGTCAACAACAGCGTCTTCGACATCAAGGTCATGATCGTCATGGGGGTGTTCGGCTACCTCGCACGGAAGCTCCGGTTCGACCTGGGGCCGCTCCTCCTGGCCTTCGTGCTCGGCCCGATCATGGAGCGCTCGCTGCGACAGGCGCTCCTCATGAGCCACGGGTCGTTCGGCATCTTCGTCACCCGGCCCATCTCCGCGGTGCTGCTGGCCATCGCGGTCCTGTTCGTGGTCGGGAACATCCTGGCGGCGCGCCGCAAGGCCCGGGAGCAGGCGGCCGCGTGAGCAGATCGGGCCGGTCGCGCGTCTGACCGGTGACGGCGTCTCGCAGTCGTTCGTTCATCCCACAAGGAGGTTGCCATGCAGCGGAAGTGGTGGATGGTCCTGGTGCTCGCGGCGGCGGTCGCCGCGGTCGCGGCGGCATCGGCCGAGGCCGCCTACCCCGAGAAGCCGATCCAGCTCATCGTGCCCTACTCGGCCGGCGGCTCGACCGACGTGCTGGCCCGCGCCATCGCCCAGGTGGCGCCGCGGTTCTTCCCCCAGCCGGTGGTCGTCGTGAACAAGCCGGGCGGCGGCGCCATCCCGGGCCGCGTCGAGGTCGTGAAGGCCCGGCCGGACGGCTACACGCTGCTCTTCGGCTACGGCTCCGGCGAGGACCTCGTGGTGCCGCACCAGCGGTCGCTGCCCTACAACGTGTTCGAGGCCTTCGAGACCGGGCCGCGCATCTCCGTGCATTCCATCGTCCTGGCCGTGCCGGGGAACTCGCCCCACAAGACGCTGGCCGAGTTCGTGAAGTGGGCCAAGACCAAGGACTACACCACGGCCTCCGTGTCCACCAAGGGCGGCTCCGTGGACATCACCTTCCTGCTGTTCGGCAAGGCCGCGGGCCTCAAGGTGACCACCATTCCCGGCTCCGGCGGCGCCGATGCCGTGACCAAGCTGGTGGGCGGCCACGTGGACTTCGGCGGCGGCCATCCGAGCGAGGTGCTGCCGCACATCAAGGCCGGGCGCATGCGCGGGCTGGCGGTGGCCTTCGAGAAGCGGGACCCCTCGGTCGCCGACATCCCGACCTTCAAGGAGTTCGGCTACGACGTGGTGACGGCCGGCTCGGTGAAGGGCATCGCGGCGCCCAAGGGCACGCCCCGGGAGGTCATGAGCTACCTGGACGCCAAGTTCAAGGCGATCTGCGAGGACGCCGAGTTCCAGAAGATCATGAAGGACCTGGGCCAGCCGGTGCTCTACCAGCCCGCGGAGGAGTACAAGGTCTGGTTCAAGAAGGCATACGACCAGTTCGGCGAGCTGGTCAAGACCCTGGGCGTCGAGACGAAGTAGCGCGCCCGCACCCCGATCGACACGTTGGGCCACCCGCCGAGGGTGGCCCAACGTGTGTGAGGAGCGCGAACCATGAGTGGAACACCCCGCAATCGTCGTCGCCTTCTGGTCCTCATGGCGCTCGCGGCCGCGCTGGCCTTCACGGGCCTGGCGAGGGCCGCGGACTTCCCGAACAAGCCCATCCAGCTCATCGTGCCCTACGGGCCGGGCGGCTCCACCGACGTGATGGCGCGAGCCATCGCGCAGATCGCGCCCAAGTACTTCCCCGTGCAGATGATCGTGGTCAACAAGCCGGGCGGCGGCGGTATCCCGGGCCGGGTGGAGGTGGCGCGGGCCAAGGCCGACGGCTACACCATCCTGGTGGGCTGGGGCTCGGGCGAGGATCTCACCGTGCCCCACCAGCGGGCGCTGCCCTACGAGCCGTTCAAGGCCTTCGAGACGCTCGCCCGCATCTCCGTCCACACGCACGCGCTGTTCGTGCAGACCGAGTCGCCCCACAAGACCCTGAAGGACCTGATCGCCTGGGCCCGGACCCGCGAGTACGTCACCTCCTCCGTCGCGACCAAGGGCAGCGGCGGGGACGTCGGCCTCCACGTCTTCGGCAAGCTGGGCGGCTTCAAGATGCAGACGGTCCCCGGCGCGGGCGGCGCCGAGGCGATCACGCGCCTGGTCGGCGGCCACGTGGACATGGGCGTGGTGCATCCGAGCGAGGGCCTGGCCCACGTGAAGGCGGGCCGCGTGCGCGGCCTGGCCGTGATGTTCGAGACGCGCGACCCGGCCATCCCGGACGTCCCCACGTTCCGGGAGTCCGGCCTGGACCTGGCCACGGCCGGCTCGGTGAAGGGCCTGGCGTTGCCGGCGGGAACCCCCAAGGAGATCGTCCAGTACCTCGCCGCCGGGTTCAAGAAGATCACCGAGGACGCCGAGTTCCAGAAGATGATGAAGGAGGTCGGCCAGCCGGTCCTGTACATGGGCCCCGCAGAGTACAAGCCCTGGCTGCTGAAGGCCTACGACGACTACGGCAAGTTCATCAAGATGGCGGGCGTGGAGACGAAGTAGAACAGCGATTAGCTGATCGCTGATCGCTGAATACTGATCGCTTCGTGAGGCATACAATGGCGAAAGGCAAGATCCTCATCTCCCAGCCGATCCACCCGGCCGGGATGCAGTGCATTCAGGACGC
>JBHGAX010000106.1:0-11503 GCA_041946635.1 Methylomirabilales bacterium (SeqCode) | reverse complement strand
GCCGCGCTCGACCAGCAGTTACCGCTTCTTCTGGAAGAGCCCGCGCAGGGCGTCCCCCAGGGCGCCCGCGCCGTCCCCGGCCTGGCCGCCGGTCTGCCCGCCCGCCTGGCCGCCGGCCTTCCCGCCCAGGCGGCGCTCGAGCTCGCGCTGCACCCGGCCCTTGGCGAGCTCCGTGGCGAGGGCGGCGACGTCCAGACGATAGCTCAGGCTGGCCAGCGGCCCGCTGATCCTGACGGGCACCGTCACGCCCGCCACGTCGGCCAGCTCCTTTCCGCCCTGGCCGGTGGCGGTCGCCACCACGGAGGCCCGGGCCACGTAGTCCATCTTGCCCTCGCCGATGTCGATGTCGCCCCGGCCCGTCAGGCGGAGGAGCGGCGACTTCACCTGCAGGTCCTCGTTGTGCGCCACGCCGTTCTTCACGGTGAAGCTGGCCGTCAGCTCGCTGAAGTCGGTCTTGGCGCCGCCCTGCGCCTGCTCCTCGATCGCGCTCTTGGAGCCGAGCAGCGCCATCCCCCGGCGGATGGTCCCCGCGATGTCGATGCCCTTGATGGCGCCGTCCCTGAGCTGCACGCCCGCCGTGCCGGCGAGCCCCTTCTTCAGCTGGGTCGTGGTGGCCCCGGCCGTGGTGAGGTCGAGGGTGAGGGTGCCGCGCCCTTCCAGCAGCTCCGTGTTCGCCGCGTCGCGGAGCAGCGGGCCGATGCTGATGCCCGAGAGCGTCTGCTTGGCCGCGACGCGGTTGTCGTTGGCGTTCACGTTCACGCCGCCCGCGAGCGTGCCCTGGTACAGCTTGGCGGACATGGGACTGAGATCCAGGCGCCCCCCGGCGGCCTTGAGGTCCAGCGCGACCTGCTCGGCCTTGATGTTGGACACCTGCAAGGCGCCGACCCTCACGCTCCCCGTCGCGTTCAGGGTCTTCAGCGCGGACAGGTCCAGCGGCTGCTCGGGCTGGCCGCCCGCGGGCGCGCCGCCCCCCGCCGCCGGCTTCGACGGCGGCAGGTACTTGTCCACGTTGAGCCGGTCCGCAGCGACGTTGAACGTGATGGCGGGCTGCGACCAGTGCGCCACGGCCAGCTTCGCCTGGATATTCGAGTCGTCCAGCTTGACGGCCAGGTCTCCGCTCGCGTTCTGCTTGCCCCAGTCGGCGCGGGCGGCCCCCGTCACCCCGGCCCTCAGGGAGTTGTTCGGGATCGTGCTGCCGCGGAGCGTCAGGTCGCCCGCGATGCCGGCCAGCGCGGCCTGCTGGGCCTGGAGGTCGAGCGTCACCGGAGTCGCGAGCTTGCCCTCCACCGCCAGGTCCGCCTGCTTGGCCGTGAACTGGACATCCACCTTGGCGAGCCGGAGCTGCTTGCCGCTCGCCGTGAACGGCGGGACCTGGAGGTTGGCGCCGACCGTCCGCCCGGGCGTCACCAGCTTGAGGTCGGCGGTGATGGCCTGGCTCTCGGCCTTGTCGGGGGCGGCCTGCAGCCTGGGCACGCTGACCTTCGCCTCGAGGCCGTCCTTGGACTTCGCGGTCAATTCCACGTCGGCAAGCGTGACGCGCCCGGCCTTCCCGTCGACATCCAGCGTCTTGCCCCGGAGACGCGCATCCAGCCCGGTGACCCCGGGGGCGTCGCCGGCCGCCCTGAGGTCGAGCGACGAGAGCGCGACCGCCTGGGCCTCGAAGTCCAGGCGATAGCCGGTCTCCAGGTTGATCTGGAGGTTGGCCCGGGGCTGGGTCCCCTGCACGCGCGCGGCGAACTCCAGCTTCCCGGACTCGCCGCTGGCGAGCCGGCCGGTTTCCAGCGTGAGGTTGGAGAGGCGGACGTTCGTGCCCTCGCGCTCGTCGCGCCAGCCGATCACCGCGCCGTCGATCGTGATGCCGCCCACGTCGATGGCCAGGGGCGAGCCCGCCGGGGGCTGCGCCGGCTGCTCCGCCGGCTTCTCGGGCTTCGCTCCCGTACCGGTCAGGTCGTCGAAGTTGGTGCGGCCGTCCTTGTACCGCACCAGGTCGACGGCCAGGCCCTTCAGCGTCACCCGATCCACGAGCACCCGCTTGGCGAGGAGCGGGAGCAGCGCGACCGCGACCCGGGCCTCCTCCACCTGCGCGAAGGTGCGGGTACCCTTCGGCTCCGACAGGGTCACCTTGCCGATGGCCGCACCGAGCTTCGGGAAGAAGGTGAGCCCGATGTCGCCTTCCACCGTGAGCGTGCGGCCCGTCTGCTGTTTCACGAACTCCACGATTCGTGGCTTGTACGCGTTGGGATCGAACGTGGCCACGAAGATCACGACCGCCACGATCACGAGGACGATCAGCCCCCCGAGTCCGAGGAGCACCCACTTCAGCGCTTTCATTTCGCACCTTCCGAGCCGTCTGCGCCCCGTATTCCCGCGTCATTCCCCACACACGAGACCTACCATGCGAACCGGGTGCCCGTCCAGAGAAGCGCCCCGCGGGCGCCGGGCACGAGGCGCCCGGGCGCCCGCGAAGCCCGCGACGCCCCGACGACACGCGCCGGGGCGTGGAGCGGGGCGGGACGCACCCAGGAGGCGGCTCGACTCGGTCTACCGAGGAAGGATGGGGTCCCCGCCGGGCGGGCTGCCCGGCGGGGAGGAGACCATGCCGGCGATTCGGGTCGACGTGAACGATGATGGCGGGCGGGCTGCGCTGCTGCGGAAGGTCTTGCCGGGCGCCCTGGAGACGATCCGGGAGGATGTGCGCCCCCGCTGGGGCAAGATGACCGCGCGCGTCGAGCACCTCAGTGGGCTTTCGCCGTATCCACGGGCCGCGTGGCGGTCGCGTGCGCCATTCCCGAGACGCTCTGATCCAACGCCTCCGTGCCTCTGTGCGTGAGACGTCAGGATCGTTCCCACCACAGGAGCGCCGATCGCATCCCGTCCGGCCAGCGGTAGCCGCCGTCGACGACGGCCAGCTTGCGGGCGAGCAGCTCCCGGATCTCCTCGTCGTGGGTCGCGTCGGCCAGTTTCAGGTGCCGCTTGGCGCGGGCCACCGCATCCTCCAGAGACGGGTCGTGCCAGTGCCGCGTGGCCCGCGGCTCCATGAGGACGTTCGGGTACCGCCCGGACGCCAGCAGGAGGTTGTAGCCGACGATGAAGTTCGGGCTGTCGTGCCACTGGTGGCGAATCCGCTCGGACAGCTCGCCGATGAGCCCGTCGTGCACGGGCACGCGCAACACCAGATAGCAGGTTCGGGCGCTGGCCTCCATCTTCCCGACGAAGCCAAGCAGATCCGGGGTGGTGTAGGTCGCATGGACCGCGATCGCCGCGTCGTGCCCCGGCACGTCGGCATCCATCCAGGCAGCCTCCACGAGCGTCACGTTCGAGAGGCCGCGGGCCATGATGCGCTCGCGCAAGACCGTGCGCATGCCGGCCAGCGGCTCCACGGCCGTGACACGCCGGGCAGTCTGGGCGAGGGGAATCGTCCAGCGGCCGATGCCCGCGCCGATGTCGAGCACGGTCGTGTCAGGGCCGAGGCGGCCGCGGACGTGGTCCAGCAGCGAGTCCGGCTCCGCCCCCTTGCCGCTGTCGAGACGGCGGGCGACGCGCCGCCAGCGCTCGATCATCTGCGCCTCGCCCTCCGGACTCGCCATGATGTCCTGCGAGGCCAGCTCTCCCCAGAGTTTCCCCCAGTCGGTAGACATGCATGTCACCTCGCATGCTCGCCGCGTCGTGCGGCGCCCAGCAGGATCCCCCGGCGCTCCGCGGCGCTGCGACGTACCCGGAAGTACGCCTCGCGCCTCGAGACCGTTCTGCCCACGAACCACAGAACAGCCTCTCGCAAAGCACGCCAAGGACGCAAGAGAGCGCGGCCCACACTTGACCCATTCACATCAAGTTCCGCGCTTCAAGCAACGCTAGTCCCGCCGGCATTCTCGCAGGTTCCTTGACGGCGAGCAACGGTCCCGCTCCTCGGATCACCGGCGCGCCCTGCTCCGTGGGTCGTCTACCTTTCGAGGCGTGTGGGACCGCGCGTGAGCCGCCCCTTGACGACCCGGCACGCCGGCGTTGTATGCTTGCCACCGAATTACCTGGCAGGTGGTCCTGGTGAACCTCCGCGGGCTTGACCTCGAACTACGGCTCGGCGCCTCCGATTCGCCAGCTCGGCTCAAGAGATCGCGAGGGCATTCATGAGCTCCGCCGCCGATCCGGCCGCCTCGGGGCCCCGGCATCCCGGCCTGCGGCGTCTGCTGGCGACCGTGAACACGCCGCTGGCCGTGCTGACCCCCGCCGGCACGATCCTGCTCGTCAGCCGCCCGCTCGCGCAGATGCTGCAGCGTACCCCGGACCAGCTCGAGGGGCAGCCCTTCGCGGAGCTGGCATCCCCGCAGGAACGGCCGCGCTTCCACCAGGTGCTGGAGCAGGTCGGGACGACGCCGGAGACGGTGCGCGATCTCATCCTGCGCCGCGCCCGGGGCGAGAAGCTGTATGTGCATCTGTCCCTCCACCGCCTGGGGCCGCCCTACCCCAACCTGATCCTCCTCACCGCGCAGGACCTCACCCCCCACTACCGGCAGGCCGAGCTGCTGCGCCAGGAGAAGGCCGGGCTCGAGGCCCAGGTCCAGGAGCGCACCGCGGAGCTGCTGGCCGCCAACCAGGCCCTGCGCGCGGCCAACGAGGCCCTCGCCGCCAAGCAGGACTTGCTGGAGAGGATCCTGGAGCACGCCACCGACGGCATCGCCGCGCGGGATGCCGCGGGCGTGCTCATCTTCGCCAACGCGGCCGCCAAGCGGCGAGCCCGCATCCCGCCCGAGGGCACGCCGATCGAGATGGCGCCGCAGATCTGGGGCGAGACGTTCGATGCGGCCGGGAACCCCCTCGGGGTGGATACCTGGCCGGCGAGCCGCGCCTTGCGGGGGGAGACCGTGACCGGCGTCGAGTGGCACCGGGTCCTTCCTGACGGCACGCGCTACGTGGTGCTCAACAGCGCCGCGCCCATCCGGGACTCGCACGGCGCGATCATCGGCACGGTCTCCATCACCACCGATATCACCGAGCGGAAGCGGACGGAGGAGGCGCTGGCGAGCCAGCAGGTCATGCTCCGCACGATTCTCGAGCAGGCGGCCGACGGCATCCTGGTCCGCGACGTCGAGGGGAAGGTCGTGTTCGCCAACGCGGCCCTCAAGCGCCTGGCGTGGCGGCCGCCCGAAGGGACCGGCCTCGAGGCCGCGGCGGAGGTCTGGCGGACGACGCTGGACGCGAAGGGCGAGCCGCTGTCGGTGCAGGAATGGCCGGTGATACGCGCGCTTCGCGGGGAGACGCTTCGTGGTGTCGAGCTTCACCGCATCGCGCCGGACGGCACGCCGTACGTCTTCCTCAACAGCTGCGCGCCGCTCATCAACGAAGAGGGCCGGATCGTGGGGGCGGTGGCCATCAACACCGACATCACCGAGCGCAAGCGCGTCGAGGAGCAACTGCGCCAGGCTCTCGGCGACAAGGAGACGCTCCTGCGCGAGGTACATCATCGGGTGAAGAACAACCTGCAGATGCTGTGCGATCTGCTCTATCTCCAGGCCGAGGGGCAGGAGGACCGCGGTGCCGAGGGTGCGCTGCGCGAGGCGTACGGGCGCATCTTCGCGATCGCGCGGCTCCACGAACAGCTGTACCGGTCCATGCAGAGCGGCCGGGTAAACCTCGGCGAGTATCTCGAGCGGCTGGTGGACGGCCTCGCGGAGTTGCACGGCACAGTGGCCATCTCCTTCGATGCGCCCGGCGACGCCGTGTACCTGGATGTCGATCGGGCGATCCACGCGGGCCTCATCGCGAACGAGTTGCTGACGAACGCCGTGAAGCACGGATCCCCGAACGGGCAGCGCGGCGCCGTGACCCTGCGTGTCCGAGCGGTCGAGAAGGATGTGGAGCTGCAGGTGCGGGATACCGGCCAGGGGGTCTCGCCGGAGTTCGACCTCGAGCACGCCAAGACACTCGGGCTCCGCATCGTTCGGATCCTCGTGCAGCGCCTGCACGGTACGGTCAGCATCGAGAGCCGTGCCGGCTGCCTCTTCACGGTCCGCTTCCCCCAAGCGCCCGACCCGCCGGCCGAGCCCGCGACCGAGTAGCGCCCCCTATCAGCGCTGCTGCCCCCACTATCCTGCGCCGAGGGCGAAGACACTCCTCCCGCCGCTGCCCGAGCCGCCGCATCGGCCCAGCCCCTCGGGGCTAGCCTTCCGCGGCCAGCCTGGCGAACTGTCGCTTGAGCGAGTTGACCTGCGCGAGGTAGCGGCTGACGTGGTGGTCGCCGCACCGCTGGCGGGGGGTCAGCCGGAACCCCCGCGCGGCGTAGGCCTGGCCTGCGCCCGCGCCGCAGAGATGGATCACGGCGGCGAGATCCTGTCGCTGCTGGAGCGTCGCCGTCGCGCGCCGCTGTCCCGCCAGCGTCCGGGCGACGCCGCGATCCAGCCAGGCCGAGGTCAGCTCGATGGCGTGGGTCGGCAGGACGCGCGTGTAGAGGCTGTTGAACCAGCAGGATCGCCCGGTGTGCCAGGGACCGGCCTCCACCACCACGTGGTCATGGATGCAGTAGCGCCTGGCTTCCCGGAACGTCCCGTCGGTGAGCTGGTACATGCCGACCGCACTCGACGCCGGTCGATACCACTCCAGGGGATTCGCCGCCAGCCGCCAGCGCCAGTAGGTTCGCGCCACGGGGTTGCCGCCGCTTTCGACCTGTGCCAGCGCCGCCAGCAATTCGGGCGTGAGGACGGCCGTCGCGTGCGCGGTGAAGAGCGGCCCGTAGGTACGCCAGGTCTCGGGCGGGCTCTTGGTGAGGGTGCCGCTCACCGGAAAGAACAGCTCGGTCGGCTTGCGGGCCACCTGGTACAGCCAGTTGACCCCCAGCAGGGCGACGGCGAGAACCACCAGCTGGAGGACCAGCGGGAGAGCGCGGACGGCGCGCACTGCCCGCCCGCACGCGCGGACGAGCCCGCGCCCGCGTGAGACGCGGTCCCCCCGACCGCCCGGGCGCCGCGTCGCGCGTTTGGCAGTGCGCGGGCGGGACCTCGGCTTCAAGGCGATGGCGCTTCGCGCCTTCCGGTAGTCCGTCACACCCGTGTCGCCTCATCGAAAGCGGCTTTCGCCGCGCTCATGGCTACTCGCCTCCGCCTCTGCGCCGCTGCGCCCTGCGCCTCTGCGCCCCTGCGCCTTTTCGCCCCTGCGCCGCTGCGCCTCAGCGCCTCTCCACTCGCCTCTCGGCACTCGGCACCGTTCATTGCTCGGCGCTCAACCGCTTTCCCAGCCTGTCCGTCAGCCCGGAATACCGTCGCCTGATCGCATCGTTCTTCGCCGCGATGGCGATGGCCTTCTTCGTGCCGACGACCACCAGCAGCCGCTTGGCGCGGGTGATCGCGGTATAGAGAAGGTTGCGCTGCAGCATGGTGTAGTGCGTGGTGTGGAGCGGCAGGATCACGCAGGGGTACTCGCTCCCCTGGCTCTTGTGAACGGTCATGGCGTAGGCCAGCGTCAGCTCGTCCAGGTCGCTGAAGTCGTACGGCACCACTCGGTCGTCCACCTGCACCGTGACGAGCTGCTCCGTGGGCTCGATCCCGGCGATGCGGCCGAGGTCCCCATTGAAGACGGCCTTGTCGTAGTTGTTTCGGGTCTGCAGCACCCGATCCCCCACGCGGAAGATCCGGCCGCCGCGCAGCAGCTCCGGCGCGCCCGGCCGCGGCGGATTGAGCGCCGCCTGCAGCGCGCCGTTGAGCTGCCCCGCCCCGATCGGGCCACGGTGCATGGGGGTGAGGACCTGGATGTCCGCGAGGGGGTCGAGCCGGTACTTCGCCGGGAGGCGGCGCTCGGCCAGGTCCACGACGAGCTGCTGCAGCTTCGACGGGTCGTCTTCTGCAATGAAGAAAAAATCCTGCGCCCGATCCCCGGGCGCGATGGACAGGTCCGGGAACTCGCCGTGGTTGACCCGGTGGGCGTTCGAGACGATGCGGCTCCGCGCGGCCTGGCGGAAGATCGTCGCCAGCCGGACCGACGGGATGCCAGGCACACCGAGGAGATCCTGCAGGACCGTGCCCGGGCCGACGGAGGGGAGCTGGTCGGCATCGCCGACCAGGAGCAGCGAGGCGGTGAGCGGAACCGCCTGGAGCAGGTGGTGCGCGAGGACCAGGTCGATCATGGAGGCCTCGTCCACCACCACGACGTCGGTCTCCAGCGGGTGCCGGCTGTTCCGCACGAACCCGCCCTCGCGGGGATTCCACTCCAGCAGGCGGTGCAGCGTGGTCGCCTCGTGCCCGGTGACCTCCGCCAGGCGCTTGGCCGCGCGGCCGGTCGGCGAGGCGAGGTGCATGCGCAGCCGCTGCGCCTCCAGGAGGCGGATGACCGCCCTGAGGATCGTCGTCTTCCCCGTCCCCGGGCCGCCGGTGATGATGAGCAGCTTCTCCCGGAGCGCCAGGCGGACCGCCTGGCGCTGCTCCTCGCTCAGCTGCAGGCCGGTCTTCTGCTCGACCGCGCGGAGCGCCGGCGACGCGTCCATCGGCGGCACGTGCCGCGGCGCCCGGAGCAGCTCCGCCACCCGCCGCGCGAGCTGCGTCTCGGCCGCGTGGAGCGCCGCGAGGTACACAGCCCGGCCGCCGGGCCGCGGCTCGATGACGACAGCCTTATCCTCGGCGAGCGAGGCGAGCGCGTCGGGCAAGAGCGCCGCGGGAATCCCCAGCCCCTGCTCCGCCGCCTGCAGCAGCTCCGCCTCCGGCACGAAGACGTGCCCCTCGTCGGTCAGCTCGTTCAGCGTGTGCAGGATGCCCGCCGCCGCGCGGAGCGGCGAGTCCGCCGGCACGCCGACCTCGCGCGCGATCTTGTCGGCGGTCTTGAACCCGATCCCGCGGATGTCGCGGGCCAGGCGGTAGGGGTTCTCGCGCACCGTGCGGATCGCCTCCTGGCCGTACGTCTTGAAGATCTTCACCGCGTAGGCCGGGGAGACGCCGTGGCCCTGCAGGAACAGCATCACCTCGCGGATCTCGCGCTGCTCCTCCCACGCCTTGGCGATGCGCACCTGCCGGATCGGCCCGATGCCGTCCACCTCCCGGAGCCGCGCCGGCGCCTCCTCGATGACCTTGAGCGTGTCCGCCCCGAAGGCCGTCACCAGCCGATCTGCGAGCCCCCGCCCGATGCCCTTGATCATCCCGGACCCGAGATACCGCTGGATCCCGGCCAGGGTCGCCGGGATCACCGGCTCGTACCGCTCCACCTTGAACTGCTCGCCGTACTTGGGGTGGTGCGACCACCGCCCGTGGACGCGCAGGGTTTCGCCCGGCGTCAGGCTGAGGACGGTGCCGACGATCGTGACGGGGTCCGGCCGGCCAGCGACGTCCAGCCGCGCCACCACGTACTGCGACTCCTCGCTGACGTAGGTGATGCGGGCAACCGAGCCTTCGAGTGTGGCGTAAGGCTCGGCGCTCAGTGGAAGGCCGTCTGCGGCCGCAGCGCCGGCGGGCGGGATGCGAAGAGGCATAACGCGAGCATTCTAGCCGGACTCATGCAGGGAAAGAAGCGCTTTGACTCCGCAGCCTGGGCGGCCTGCGCCTCGGCGAGTTCCTCCTTGGTCCCCGGTCCGATCAGCGGCGCTAGACCGCCTTGGAACAGTTCCTCGGCTGGTGGATATCCCTGCATGGAAAAATTCTCTCAGCCTCGGCTGCGCTTTCGGACTCAACGCAGACTCTTGCTGCGTCCCGATGCGTCAAGGCGGTCGGATAATAATCTTCGGATAATCTTCCTTACATGGGCATTTTATCCGGATACAATTCCCGTCATGGAACGATAACCAAGCGCGTGCTTGCCATCGAGCTGCCACGAAGCCGATCAGCCTTTCTGTGGGGACCACTCGGGGGACGGGCCTGGCGCTACACCATGCGTCTGCTCACGTTTCTCGAGACCACGGGCTTCAATCTGGAAGCGGTCATGGTATCAGGGCTGCTTCCCCCGCATTTCCTGTCGCCGGATCCGATCCGTGACTTGCGGTCATATGTCGCGGACTACCTGAAGGAAGAGATTGCCGCCGAAGCGGCAGTCCAGAGCATCCCTGCCTTCGCGGAATTTCTCCGCGTGGCAGCGCTGACCAGAACGGCCCCTCGGGAAGAGATCCCCGACGGGCCGTTCTGTCCGAGCGCACAGCGTTGAGCGCCCAGCCCTCCCCAATGCGGCACGTGGTCCAGGCGGTTACTTTCTTCGGCCTGACGCTACTCTTCCCCTGCCCATGGTACATGATCGCCGTCGGCGGACTGCTCCCGCTGCCGGTCATCGCTGTCTACGGCCTGGACGGCGGAATTGTGCTGGCAGTCTCCGCCCTGCACGTCCTGCTGTACGGCTGGCTCTTCCAGCGCGCCGCGCGCTCGGTGGCCGCTTGGGTTAAGGCACGTGGCGTCCGTGAGCCGGTGGCCGCGGTCGTGCTGGGGCTGGCCTTCCTCGGGATGGGATTCCTGCCGATCTACGGAGGCGGCGAGAACCTGCTCGGCGGCGGCGGTCTGTGGGTGACCGCCTATGGCGTCTACTGGAGCACATTCCGGGACATGTTGGCTCTGGTGCACCGCTGAATGTCGCTGCAAGGTAACTAAAGTGGCAACGCTCAGAATCGGTGGCAGGCGCGTAGATCTCCGTGCGGGCATACGGCTCCCCGAAGAACGACCGCCGGCCGCCGACCGCCACGAGCCGGTCGCCGAGGCTCACCACCGCGAGGTGGTCCCGGCCCCTGGGCATGGGCTTGCGGGCGGTCCAGCGGTCGGTGGAGGGGTCGTATGCCTCGTGCGTCCCGAGCGGGCGATCCTGCGATCCGCCCAGCGCGTGAATCCTGCCATCCAGGACGGCGGCGGCCAGCGCGCCGCGCGCCGTCGGCATTGACGCCCGCCGGCGCCAGCCGTCGGTCGCCGGGTCGTATTCGAAGAGCGCAGCCTCCGGCGTCCAGGAGAGGCGTCCCCGGAAACCGCCCATCACGTACAGCTTGCCATGCAACGACACGGCGGCCGGGTGGTGGACCGCGAGGGGCATGGGGGCGCGCGTCTCCCAGCGGTCGGTGGCCGGGTCGTAGACCTCGAGCGTCCCCACGGGGTGGAAGCCGTCGCCGAACCCGCCTACGGCATAGACCTTTCCGTCGAGTTCGGCAACGGCCAGCTCCTGCCGGGCCGACGGCATGGGCGTCCGCGCCGCCCAGGCTCCCGGCATCCGCTCATCCGGCGGCGCGTCGGATGGCGTGACGACCGTGATGCACCCCCCCACTGCGAGGAAGAGCGCCAAGCCACCCGATCGGACCAGCCGGACCAGGATGTGCACGGGTTCGACCCACGTGGCAGGCGACTCTACGCCGCCCGCCGCCTTGCGAGTTCGTCTGTCGTGCGACGGCGGCCCTCCTGCCGTCCGAGCCAGAGCGCCGTCACGACGATGATCAACCCGAGTCAAGGCGCCAAGGCCGCCACCGGAATGAGGCCGCCGGGGTTACCCGGCGCGAGCTCAGGGGCCAGAGGGAACGCCAGAGCGTTGCGTCTTCACGTCCTGGCGTGAGGCGGGATGGCGGGCTTGACTA
>JBHGAX010000105.1:0-12690 GCA_041946635.1 Methylomirabilales bacterium (SeqCode) | reverse complement strand
TAACCGAGGAGCCGCTCGCCGCGGCTCGGTCGCTTCGGCTGCCAGAAGCTGGACCCTGGCCGGCCCCCCGTAGGCGGACAGCTCGTGCCATCGCCAGGAGCCACGGCAAGCAGGATGCCAGCACGGAACGGACAGGATGTCCAGCCGGCAACCAGGTTCTGGGCCCGGGACGTCTGGCATCCGGCTTGCCTGAGTACTCCCCGGCCGGCGCGGAGCCGGCACGGAAGGAGTACGCCATGCAGGGCCAGGCGCCGCGCTTCGGCCCGGCAGACCGCCGAGGCGCCCAGCTGGTCCTCGCCGCCGCATATCTTGCGGCCGCCCCGGCGCTCGCCGCCGCGCCGGCCGAGGGTGGGGCGGCGGAGGGGCACGCGCCGTACGGTCCGGTGCTCGTGGCCCTCGCCGTGCTCGTCCTGGCCGCGCGGCTGGCCGGTGTGGCGGCCGAGCGGCTCCGGCAGCCCGCCGTGCTCGGCGAGCTGCTGGCGGGCGTCGCCCTCGGGAATCTCGTGGCGCCGCTGCTCGGCATCGAGGGCATCCGCTTCGTCCAGTCGCACCCGGCCCTCGGGTTCCTGGCAGAGGTCGGGGTGCTCATCCTCCTCTTCGGCGTCGGCCTGGAGGCGGATCTCCGCGCGCTGGCGCGGGTAGGGCCGTCGGCCGCGCTCGTGGCGGTCCTGGGCATCCTGACCCCTGTCGGCCTCGGCTGGGCCGCGGCGGCCTGGCTGGTGCCCGGCGCGCCCACGATCGCCCACGTCTTCGTGGGGGCCACGCTGGCCGCCACCAGCGTGGGCATCACCATGCGCGTCCTGAAGGACCTGGGCGCCATGCGCACGCCGTCCGGCCAGGTCATCCTGGGCGCGGCCATCCTGGACGACATCCTGGGCCTCGTGCTGCTGGCCGTGCTGGTAGGGGTCGTGGCGAGCCCGGGCGCGTCCGGCGCCGGCCCCCTCGCAACCGTCCTGCCGATCCTGCTCAAGGCCGCGGCCTTCTTGGGCGCGACGATCCTGGTGGGGCACTACGGATCGACGCGCCTGGTGGCGCTGGCCGGGCGGGCGCGCCAGCCCGACTTCATCCTGGTGCTCGGCGTGACGCTCTGCTTCACGCTGGCCTTCGTCGCCGAGCAGCTCGGCCTGGCCGACATCCTCGGCGCCTTCGCCGCGGGCGCGAGCCGCCTGGTCGTCGCGCTGGGCATGATCCCGCGCGGGGAGGTGGGCATCGTGTTCGCGGGCATCGGCACCCGCCTGTCGCTGCAGGCGGAGCCGGTCCTCTCCCAGAGCCTCTTCTCCGCGGTGATCCTGACGGTGCTCCTGACCACGCTCGCGGCCCCGCCGGCGCTGCGGTGGGCCGTGGCGCGGGCGGGCCGCGCGGGCGCGGGAGCCGAGAGCCGGGGACGCCATGCCCAGGCCGCATGAGCCGTGCCGAGTCCCGTGGCGTCCCCCGGCGGCGTGTAATCTCGCCATGCCGTGCGCGCCACTCTTACACGCGGCCGGGTCGCGGGAAGCCGGAAACGCCGGCCGGGGAGCCGCAGCCATGCGTCCAAGAGGGATGAGCGGGGCCGTCGTCGCGGCGTCCCTCGGGCTCGTGCTGGCCGGGGCCCTCGTGGTCGCGGCCGGCGCCGGGCAGCCGCGGCCCGTGGTCTACCACCTGCCCGTCGCCGGCATGATCGACCTGGGGCTGGCGAAGCACGTGGAGCGAGGGCTCGCCGAGGCGGCGGAGGCCGGCGCCCGGGCGGTCATCCTCGACGTGAACACCCACGGCGGGCGGCTGGACGCCGCCGTGCTGATCCGGGACGCCTTGCTGGGAGCCCGGGTGGAGACGGTGGCCTTCGTGAACCCGCGGGCCATCTCGGCCGGGGCGCTCATCAGCCTGGCTGCCAGTCGGCTCGCCATGGCGGAGGGGGCGACCATCGGCGCCGCCACGCCCGTGCAGGCGGGCGGCGGGGAGGGCCCGACGCCGGTCGGCGAGAAGACCATCTCCTACGTGCGGAAGGAGTTTCGCGCCACGGCCGAGCAGCGGGGCCGGCCCCCGCGCCTGGCCGAGGCCATGGTGGACCCGGACGTGGAGGTGGAGGGGATCGTGGCGCGCGGCAAGCTCCTGACCCTCACCACCCAGGAGGCCCTGCGATACCAGGTGGCGGATCTCCGCGCGGCGAACCTGGAGGCGCTGCTGCGGGCGCTGCAGCTCCAGGGGGCCGAGGTGCGGCGGATCGAGGAGAACTGGGCGGAGAGCCTGGTGCGCTTCCTCACGAACCCCGTGGTGGGCTCCCTGCTCATGACCGTGGGGCTGGTCGGGCTCCTGGTGGAGATTCGCACCCCGGGCTTCGGCGTGCCGGGCCTCCTGGGGCTCGGCAGCCTGGCCCTCTTCTTCTGGGGGCACAGCCTGGTGCGGCTGGCCGGCTGGGAAGAGCTACTCCTGGTGGCGGCCGGCCTCGTGCTCCTCGGCGTGGAGCTCTTCGTGATCCCCGGCTTCGGCCTGGCCGGCATCCTGGGGATCGGGGCGCTGCTGGCCGGGTTCGGCATGAGCCTGGTGGGCACCGGGGCCACGGGGGACGCGCTGGTCGCGGCGCTGGGGCACGTGGCCCTCTCCCTGGTCGTGGCCATCCTGGCGGCCGTGGCGCTGCTCCGGGCGCTGCCCCGCCTGCCGTACGGCCGGCGCCTGATCCTGCAGTCCGCGCTCCCCGCCGGCGGCGGGGAGCGGCCGGACACGGAGGGCAGCCGGCGCTGGATGGGCCGGCGCGGGCGCGCGCTGTCCGCGCTGCGGCCCGCCGGCATCGCGCAGCTGGAGGGCGAGCGCGTGGACGTGGTGTCGGAGGGCGGCTTCGTGGAGGCCGGTTGCCCCGTCGAGGTGGTACGGGTGGACGGGAACCGGGTGGTGGTGCGCCCGCTGCCCGGGCAGGGGGAGGGGGAGGCATGACCGGAATCGAGAACGTCGGCCCGCTTGGCGTCCTGCTGGTCCTGGTCGTCGGGCTGGTGCTCCTGCTGTACCTGGTCCCGATCCCGCTCTGGATCGCGGCCTGGGCCTCTGCCGCGTACGTCGGCCTGTTCACCCTGATCGGCATGCGCTTCCGGCGGGTGCCGCCGGCCGTGATCGTCACCGCCCGCATCAGCGCGGTGAAGGCGGGGCTGGACGTCTCCATCAACGACCTGGAGGCCCACTACCTGGCCGGCGGGAACGTGGTGAACGTGGTGAACGCGCTCATCTCCGCGGACAAGGCCAACATCCCCATGACGTTCAAGCGCGCGGCCGCCATCGACCTCGCCGGCCGCGACGTCCTGGCGGCGGTGAAGATGTCGGTGCTCCCCAAGGTGATCGAGACCCCACGCATCGCCGCGGTGGCCAGGGACGGCATCCAGCTCATGGCCATCTCGCGGGTGACGGTGCGCACCAACATCGAGCGCCTGGTGGGCGGGGCGGGCGAGGAAACCATCATCGCGCGGGTCGGGGAGGGCATGGTGAGCACCATCGGCTCGGCGGGCTCCCACAAGGACGTGCTGGAGAACCCCGACCACATCTCCAAGCACATCCTGCAGAAGGGCCTGGACGCGGGGACCGCCTACGAGATCCTCTCCATCGACATCGCCGACGTGGACGTGGGGGAGAACATCGGGGCCAAGCTGCAGATCGACCAGGCCAACGCGGACAAGCAGATCGCCCAGGCCAAGGCCGAGGAGCGCCGGGCCATGGCCGTGGCGCAGGAGCAGGAGATGCGGGCACGCGTGGTGGAGGCGGAGGCGGAGGTGCCGCGGGCCATGGCCGAGGCCTTCCGCCACGGAAACCTCGGCATCATGGACTACTACCGGATGAAGAACGTGCAGGCGGACACCGCCATGCGCGAGTCCATCGCGGGTCCGGGCGAGGCTCCGGGCACGGGCACGAAGCGGTAGCCATGGAGCAGTTGCTGCCCCTGCTGATCTTGCTCGTGCTGGCATTGGCGCTGAACCCGCTGGCGCGGCGCTCGCGCCGGGCGCCGCCCGAGGGGCCCGAGCCGGGGCCGGCGCCCGGCCCGCCGCCTGCGCGCCGAGTCGGCGAGATGCCGCGGCCCGGCCCGGTCCCGGACGCTCCTCCCGCCCCGGACATCCGCCCTGCGGCCCCGGACCGCCAGCGGGCGCCCCGGCTTCGCCTCGGCCCGGCGGACGCCCGCCGCGCGATGGTCCTCATGGCCACGCTAGGGCCGTGCCGCGGGCTGGAGGCGGCCGGGGCCGCGCCCGACGCGCCCCTCGCGCTTCGCTCCCGCTCCCGGCCGGTGCGGCTCTGAGCCCTGGGCCTCGGGCATCGCACCGCAACTCCGCAGCCGATATCGGTGCGACGTCCCGGCGGGATGGCCCTTGGCCCAGGGGTCAGCGTCGCGCCGGTCTTCCGCCGGCCGGCGGCTCGGCCACATGGCGTGCGTCCGCGCGGGCGGCGGCGTCCACGCGCTCGACCAGGATGTAGAGGGCGAGGCACGCCAGGAAGAGGGCCAGGGACACGAGGGCCGCCGGCAGGGCGGCGCTCCACTCGCCGGCCAGCACCGTGTTGAGGCTCGCCATCAGCAGCCACATCTGCACGATGAGCAGCACGGCCATGAGGCCCACGGCCGCGTCGATGGCCGTGGCGCCGCGGCGCCGGGCGCTGTGCGGTGCGGGCTCCATGTCAGGCCCTCCGGACCTCCACGCCCGCGGCCACCAGATCGTCGCCCCGCCGCCGGAGGACGATCCTGGGGAGCGGGCGCGGCGGCGGCCCCTGGAGGACGCGGCCGTCCTCCACGGCGAAGAAGCCCCGGTGGCACGGACACGCCAGCCGCCGGGTCTCCGCCGCGTAGTAGACCGCGCAGGAGAGGTGCGTGCACTTCTGGCTGTAGGCCACGTAGTGCTCCTCGGCCAGGCGCACCAGGATGCACGGGTCGTCCGCGCCCGGGTAGTGGAAGAGCTGCACGCCGCCGACCGGCACGTCAGCCGCGCGCGCGACGACCGCCGCGGGGAACGCGGGCGCCGGCTGGAACCAGCCCTTGGCCAGGATCCAGAGCTGCCCCACCGCCATGCCGAGGCTGGTCAGCGTGAGGAACTTGGCAAACTGGCGGCGCGTGACGTAGCGCTCGTCCGCCGCGCCGATGGCAAACTCATCCCGCCAGAGCGGCGTGGGGTTCGGAGCCGGCCAGAACCTCATGAGCGCCCTCCCACAGGTAGTCCACCACGTCCAGGGAGATGGCGTCCCGATCCGCGGGGGCCATCATGGCGACCTTCGTGCGCACGGTTTCCTCGCCGAAGCGGAATTGGGTGACCGGCCGCTCGCGCCGCGTCCGGATCTCCTCGGGCCGGATGTAGGCCAGGGCCTGGCTGGGGCAGACCGTGGCGCACATGGGCCGCTTGCCGATGGAGGTGCGGTCGTAGCACATGTCGCACTTCATCATCTGCTCCAGCGGGGCGAGGACCTTCGGGATGCCGAAGGGGCAGGCCAGGACGCAGTTCGAGCAGGCGATGCAGCGGGGCGTGAGCGCGGACTGGACGATGCCGTCCTCGGTCTGCTTGATGGCGTCCGCCGGGCAGACCTCCGCGCAGGTGGGGTCCTCGCAGTGCATGCAGACCATCGGCACCGTGGCGATGCTGCTCGTGCGGTCCAGGTAGTCCACGTGGATCATCGCGTGGCCGCGATGCGTCTCGCACTCGGCGCAGGCGTTCACGCACGACTGGCAGCCGATGCAGCGGGAGGGGTCGATGTAGAACTCGTAGCCGAACATCGGCCCCTCACGGCGCCGGGGGCCGCCCGGGCGGCGCCGTCCGGGCCGCCGGCGCGGCCCAGGCGGGCGGGGCCTCGGCCTTCCGGATGCGGCAGGCCGAGACCTTGAACTCGGGGATCTTGCTCCGCGGGTCCAGCGTCCGGTGCGTGAGGCGGTTGGCGCTCTGCTCGCCCGGCCAGTGGTAGGGGATGAAGACGGTGTCCGGCCGGATGGTCTGCACCACGAGGGCCTGCAGGGTGATCTCGCCCCGGCGCGTCGCGACCGCGACCCAGTCGTCCGCCCGGATGCCGTGCTGGGCGGCCAGCCGCGGGTGGATCTCCACCCGCGGCACCGGATACTGGTCCACCAGCGGGCCGATGCGGCGGGTCTGCGTGCCCGACAGATACTGGCTCACCACGCGCCCGGTGGTGAGGTAGACGGGGAACTGCTCGTCCACCGGGTCGCCGGAGGGCCGAGGCGTGGCGACCTCGAAGCGGGCGCGGCCGTCGGCGTGGAAGAAGCGCCCGCCCTCGAAGAGCCGGGGCGTGCCCGGATGGTCGGCGCTCGGGCAGGGCCAGAAGACGCCCATCTGCCGGTCCAGCTTCTCGTAGGTGATGCCGAAGTAGTCGGCCACCCCGCCGCGCGAGGCCTCCCGCAGCTCGTCGAAGATGGCGCGCGGCCCGGCGTAGTCGAACCGCGACCCCTGACCCAGGCGGCGCGCCAGGTCGCAGAGGATCTCCGAGTCGCGCCGCGCACTCCCCGGCGGCTCCACCGCCTGCCGCACGTGCAGCACGCGCCCCTCGGCGCTGCAGATCACCCCCTCGTCCTCCTCGTGCAGGCTGCCCGCCAGGACCACGTCGGCGTAGTGCGCGGTCTCCGAGAGGAAGAAGTCGATGACGCCGAAGAACTCCAGCCGCTCCAGCGCCTCGCGGGTGAACGCCGCGTCGGGCAGCGACACCAGCGGGTTGAAGCAGATGGAGACGAGCGCCTTGATCTCCCCGCGGTGGATCGCCTCCATGATCTCGGGGGCGGTGAGGCCGGCCGGCGGCAGGTCCTCGGGAGCGATGCCCCACACGGATGCCACGTGCCGGCGCGCCTCCGGATCGGCGATGCTCCGCTGGCCGGGAAGCTGGTCGCACTTCTGGCCGTGCTCGCGTCCTCCCTGGCCGTTCCCCTGCCCGGTGATCATGAGGCAGCCCGCCCCCTCGCGGCCGAAGTTGCCGGTGGCCAGGCACAGGTTGATGAGGGCCAGGCAGTTCTCGACGCCCTTGGACTGGTGCTCCACGCCGCGGGCGTGCATGGCCATGGCCCGGTCGGCCTCGCCGAACCAGCGCGCCGCCCGCTCGATGGCGGCCGGGGGCACCCCCGTCACCTCGGCCGCCCGCACGGGGTTCCAGGGCTGCACCGAGGCCGCCACCGCCTCGAACCCCCGCGTGTGCTGCGCGATGAAGTCGCGATCCTCCAGCCCGTCGCGCAGGATCACGTGGAGCAGCCCCAGGGAGAGCACCGTGTCGGTCCCCGGGCGGAGCGGCAGGTAGCAGTCGGCGTTGCGGGTGATGGGCGTCAGGCGCGGGTCGGCGACGATGAGGCGGCCGCCCGCGTCGCGGCAGCGCCAGATGTAATCCGTGGTGATGGGCGCGCACTCGGCGATGTTGGCCCCGGCCACCAGCAGCACCTGCGCCTTGGGGATGTCGCTCCAGGGGTTGGGCGAGCGGTCCACGCCCAGCGCCAGCTTGTAGGCGGTGCCCGCCGAGACCATGCACAGCCGCCCGTTGTAGTCCACGTGCCGCGTGCCGAGGGCCACGCGCGCGAACTTGCCCACCAGGTACGCCTTCTCGGTGGTGAGCGAGGCGCCGCCGTAGACGGCCACCGCGTCCCGGCCGTGCCGCGCCTGGATTTCCTTGAGCCGCGCGGCCGTGAGGTCGAGCGCTTCGTCCCAGCCGGCTGCGCGGAAGCCGGCGTCCGTCCGGATCAGCGGTGCCAGGAGCCGGTCGGGGTGGCTGCCCTGCAGGTAGCGCTTCACGCCCTTCGGGCAGAGCATGCCCCGGTTGAAGGGAAAGGCCTCCCAGGGCTCGAAGCCGATGACCCGGTTGCCTCGCACCTTGAGCTGGATGCCGCACTGCTGCCCGCAGAAGCAGCAGTGGGTGGGCACCAGCTTCTCGGCGCCGTGCCGGGACTCGTCCTCCCACCCGCCCGGCGGGGTGTAGGCGAGGTGCGGGCCGTAGCGCTCGGCCAGCGCGGCGGGGGGCAGGGGCGGCTTAGCCACGGGCCTCCTCCTTCAGGCGGAGCTGCGCCGTGGCGAGCGAGCGCCGCTTGCAGGCCGGGCAGAGCGCCTGCCAGTGGCCGGCCGGCCCCGCCACCCGGTAGTCGAAGCCCAGCGCGGGGAGCGTGGCGCGCAGGTCCTGGATCTGCATCTTCGAGGCGAAGCGCTCGCCGCAGCGCGGGCACCAGGCGCCCTCGTCCCTCTCGCCCGCCGCCTGGTAGAGCTTGACGCCCAGCTGGGCCGGCCGCTGGAAGATGTGGAAGAACTTCCCGAAGGGCAGGTAGAGCAGGGCGGCGATCACCGTCACGGCGTGCAGCACCGCCAGGAAGTCGTACATCTCACCGCCCAGGAAGGCGGTGGAGACGGTGAGGGCCAGGCCGGTGACCGAGATGGCGAAGAGCAGGAGCAGCGGGAGGAAGTCCATGCCCAGGGACTGCGTGGCCTGCGCGCCCGCCTCGCGCATGCGGCGCCAGAAGGCCAGGCCGATGCCGGCCAGGACCAGCGCGGCGGCGATGTCCAGGCCGTGGAAGATGACCCAGGCCAGGGCGGTGTGCAGGCGGAACGACTGGACGGGGAAGCCGAAGAGGTAGGTGACGTAGGTCAGCTGGTCGTCCGCCCGGGTCCCGAAGTGGATCCAGCCGAAGACCAGCGGGAAGGTGATGGCCACGGCCAGCAGGCAGCCCCAGAAGAGGCACTGGTGCATCCACCAGCGCAGCCGCGACCGGCGCGCGATGAAGCGCTGCCCGGCCAGGTAGACCAGCGCCAGCCCCGCCACCCGCGCCAGGCCGCGCAGGGGGCCGCCCTGCCAGAATAGCTCCCAGCCCCGCTGCCAGAAGAGGCGCGTGGGCGGCTTCTGCAGCCAGACCGCGTAGTGGTAGACCACGCCCCACGTCGCGAAGATGACGGCGAAAGTGTAGACGACCAGCGCCGGGTCGAAGTTCCGGAGGTTCCGCGAGCCGACCACGATGGCGGCCACCAGGCCGCCCGTGAGGAAGGTGGCCCAGGCGCCCGCGCGGAGGCGCTCGGCCGCGCGCTGCAGCTCGGCCGGCCACGCGCGCTCCAGGGCCGCCTCTCGGGAGAGGAACACGCGCCGGTTGAGCGCGGCGAGGGCGAGGGCCGCCCCGGCCAGCAGGACGAAGCCGGGCCAGACCGCGCCCAGCCGGTCGCGGAAGACGCCCAGCAGGAGGGGCGGGACGAAGCCGCCCAGGCCGCCCAGGGCGCCCACCAGGCCGGTGACCGTGCCCGTCTCGGCGGGAAAGTGCTCCGGGACCAGCTTGAACACGGCGCCGTTGCCGAGGCCGAGGAGGGCGGCGCAGGCCAGGGCGCCGACGGTGAACGGCACCATCGCGCGCCAGCCCAGGAGCAGCGCGAAGGGGGCGAGCCCCAGGAACACGCCCGACAGCACGCGCGCCCCCCCGATGCGATCCGCCAGCCACCCGCCCGCCGGCCGGAGGAGTGTGGCCAGCACCACGAACCCCGCCGTGCGGAAGCCCGCATCCACGGGCGCCAGGCCGAACTCGTCGCGGAGCAGGGTGGGCAGGTAGATGGCGAAGGCCACGAAGCCGCCGAAGGTGAGGAAGTAGAAGGCGGCCAGGGCCCAGGCGCGGCCGGAGCGGCGCAGGACGCCGAGGGCCGCCCCCGGGCGCCGGGGCGGCGCGGCCGCCGGCGCGTCGCGGGCCAGGACCGCGAAGGCGACGGCCCAGCCGAGCAGCAGCACGCCCACCAGGTGAAACACGGCCTCCCAGCCGATCGCCACCGCGAGGGCGGGGCCCAGGAACACCGCGCCGGACTGCCCGATGTTGCCGAGCCCGAAGAGCCCCAGCGCCGTCCCCTGCCTCGGCGCGGGGGTCCAGCGGGCGACGTAGCTCACGCCCACGGCGAAGGACGCGCCGCAGAGCCCGAGCCAGAGGGCCAGCAGGAGGAGCGTCGGGTAGCCGCCGGCCCGCGGGATGAGCAGGGCCGGGACGGCGGCGGCGGCCATGAGGGCGGCGAACACCGGCCGCCCGCCGAACCGATCCGCGAGGAGACCCGCCGGGACGCGGCCGACCGCGCCGAGCAGGACCGGGACGGCCACGAGCAGGGCCGTCTCCGTGCCCGTGAGGCCGTGCAGCTCGCGGAAGCGCGGGGCGAACGCGCTGATCAGGCCCCACGCGGCGAAGCAGATGGCGAACGAGACGGTGCCGAGGAGCAGCTGGCGGTGCGGGAGGGGAATGGTGTCCAAGGCTTGGCTCTGCGCGGCGCGCGCTCACGGGGCCCAGGCGCCTTTATCCGACAGCAAGCCCGTCTTGTCAAACGGGCCGGCCCACTCGCCGGTCTTCAAACAGCGCCCAGCGGGACGTGGGTGGAGGCTCGGGTGAAACGCCAGCCGGAGATCAGGGTCGCCCACGCGCCTGGCCTTCCGGTCACCGTTGGAACAGCTTCGCCTCCGGACGGAACTCCACGCCCTCGTCCAGCGGGAACATGGGCCGCAGGCAGCGGGTGTGGCCCAGGCTCTTCAGGTTCGCGCTGGTGGCGCCCGGGACGTCCACGTTGATCAGCCGGGTCGCCCAGGCCTTGTAGAAGCGGTCCTGGCAGTGGGGCGACTTCTGGACGACCAGGTCGAACCGCTGCGGGTCCTGCCCGTGGGCCAGGAACAGGGAGCGGTCGTAGAGGCTCACGGCGCGGCTGGTGCAGACGAGGGTGAGGCGTCCCACGTCCAGGACGGCGGTGTCGCCGGAGTTCCACTCGTCGCCGTGCGACTCGCTGCGGAAGCGCCCGTCGGAGAGCAGGCGCACGCGCGCCCTGACCGGGAGCGGCGTCCAGCGGGGATCCAGCGCGCCGCCCAGGCGGGCCTGGATGGTCGCCCCCACCCCCGCCGCGAACGCGGCGCGCACGGCCGGCGGGTCCACCAGGGGGATCAGGGCGCGGCCGGGGTAGCCCTGCTCGACCAGGCCTCGCAGGATCGCGTTGCTGTCCCCCGGCGCGCCGGAGCTGGTCGCGTCCGCCGCGTCCACGAGGATCACGGTGCCCGCCGCCTCGCGCGCCTCCTGGATCGCCTGCGGGAGCGGCGTGAGGTGGGCCTGGAGCCGCTCGCGCACCGCCCAGAACATCTCGGCCAGGCGCAGAGCCTCGCGCCGGGCCCGCTCCGCGTCGCCGTCCGTCACGACCAGGCTCCGCGTGCAGAGGCCGGCCACGTCGGTGAAGGGGTTGCCGATGAACACGCCGGCCACCAGGCCGCCGGGGCTCCGCTCGAGGGCCTGGGCCTCCCGGATGATCCCGCCCAGGAGGCCCGTCTCCGTGATCAGCTCGTCGCCCCGCACGAGCGCGGGGATGGTGACGGCGGCCGTCACCGGCCGCGCCTGGCCCGCGAGGAGCCGGAGCAGCAGGCGCGCCGCGCGCTGGCCCGTCTCGAAGAAGTCCACGTGCGGATAGGTGTGGTACATGACCACCGCGTCGGCGTGCCGCAGCATGCGGTCGGTGAGGACGCCGTGCAGGTCCAGCGACGCCACCAGCGGCACGGCCTCGCCCAGGATCTCGCGCGCGTCCTCCAGCAGGCGTCCCTCCACGTCGTCCTCGTCCGCCGCGGCCATGGCGCCGTGCAGCGCGAAGTAGGCCGCGTCCGGGCGCGGCGCCCGCCGGAGCGCCTCCAGGAACTCGGTGCGGATGCGCGCGAAGTCCGGCGCGGCCAGCGTCCCGGCCGAGGTGATGGCCCGGGCGCTGTACGCGGGGAGGATCGTCAGGTCCGGCCGGGCGGCGAGGATCGCGAGCGCGCCGGAGACCTCGCTCCGGACGCCGCGGTGCCGCGTGAGCACCCCGTCGCCCCGCGCGACGGCGAAGTCGGCGTAGTGGCTGCGCACGGGGTTGAAGCTGCTGATCTCCTGCTTGCACTCGGCGATCAGGATGCTGGGCATGGGCGTCCCCCGCGAGGGTGGCGACGGTGACGGCGTGCGTGGGTGCTCGGCGGCTTGGCTCGATAGACCACCGGGCCCGCCGGTTGTCAAGCGAAAAGCGGGAGCCGGCAAGGGCGAGGCCGGCGCACGATCCGCCGCCTCATCATGGGGAAGAATCTCCGGCCGTGCGAAAATCCTTGTGGTACGCGGCAATCGTTTGTGGTAGGTTGCCTGCCGATTCGCCCGGGATGCACGCTCGGGTGAGGGCCGGGGGCGTGAACACCGTGCAGCGAAAGGAGACAGGCATGGCGAAAGCGATGACCAAGGCGCAGATCGTCGGGAACTTCGCGGAGAAGCTGGGGGTCAGCAAGAAGGTCGCGGCCGCGTTCATCGAGGAGCAGGCGCGGCTCGCCACCAAGGAGGCCAAGAACGGCTTCACCATCCCCGGCCTCGGCAAGCTCGTCCTCGTGAATCGCAAGGCCCGCATGGGGCGCAACCCCCAGACGGGTGAAGCCATCAAGATCCCGGCCCGGCGGGTGGTGCGGTTCCGCGTCGCCAAGGTGCTGAAGGACGCGGTGCTGGGCGGCAAGAAGTAGCCGGACGCCTCGGGAGACTCCCGGCAGGGCCTGGGCATCACCGGTCGGACTGACGCTGCGGCGCATCCCTCCGCGGGACACGGCGTTCAGTCATCGCCCCCTGCCCCCCTTCCTTCAGGCCCGCCGGGAGTCCCCCTGTCCGCACCCCTCCGGCCGCGCCCCCCGCCGCAAAACTGTGTGTCCCCCGCCGGTTGACCTGCTATCCTCGCCTAGCTCATGGCTGCACCCGGCAGGCCGGGTACCCGCTCGTGGCTCACGGGAAGAGCCTTTGCCATG
>JBHGAX010000104.1:0-11594 GCA_041946635.1 Methylomirabilales bacterium (SeqCode) | reverse complement strand
CACTGACCGCGGATCGCTGACCGCTACATCGGCACGCTGGCGTAGCGTTCGCCGGT
The DNA here is from genome assembly GCA_041946635.1 of Methylomirabilales bacterium (SeqCode). Classification (GTDB taxonomy): domain Bacteria; phylum Methylomirabilota; class Methylomirabilia; order Methylomirabilales; family 2-02-FULL-66-22; genus 2-02-FULL-66-22. The sequence continues at coordinate 11,538 of JBHGAX010000104.1, read as the reverse complement.
GTCGCACACCAGCGTGACGACCGTCTTGCCCGCGCCCAGCCGCTCCGCGACCTTCAGGGCCGCCGCGACGTTGGCGCCCGAGGAGATGCCGGCCAGGAGGCCCTCCTCGCGGCCCAGGCGACGGGTGCAGGCTATGGCCTCCTCGTCGCGGATCCCGATGATCTCGTCGTAGACGGTCTGGTCCAGGACGCCGGGCACGAAGCTCGCGCCGATCCCCTGGATGGCGTGGGGCCGGAAGCGGCCGCCCTGCAGCACGGGCGAGCGGGCCGGCTCCACCGCCACGATCAGGATGCCGGGGCGCTCGCGCTTGAGCACCTGACCCACCCCGGTGATCGTCCCGCCGGTGCCCACGCCCGCCACGAAGGCGTCCAGCGCGCCCTGCGTCGCCTTCAGGATCTCCTGCGCGGTGGTCCGCCGGTGGATCTCCGGGTTGGCGGGATTCTGGAACTGCTGGGGCATGAAGGCGCCCGGCTGCTCGCGCAGGATCTGCTCCGCCGCGTACACGGCGCCGGTCATGCCCTCCAGCGCCGGGGTGAGGACCAGCTCGGCGCCCAGGCGCTGCAGGATGGCGCGCCGCTCCTGGCTCATGTCCTCCGGCATGGTGAGGATCAATCGGTAGCCCTTCACCGCGGCGACCACCGCCAGGCCAATGCCCGTGTTGCCGGACGTGGGCTCCACGATCGTGTCGCCGGGCCGCAGCCGGCCCGTGCGCTCGGCCTCCTCGACCATGGCGAGGGCGATGCGGTCCTTCACGCTGCCGCCCGGGTTCAGGGACTCCAGCTTCACCAGCACGGCGGCCGCGCCGGACGGCGGGAGCCGCCGGAGCCGCACGAGTGGCGTGTCGCCGATCAGCTCGAGCGGACTGCTCACCTGTCGCGCCATCCTCGGGTGCCTCCCCTCAGATCTGGTAGGTGACGCGCTCGCGGCTGCGCGCGCGCACGCGCTGGCAGAGGTCCTCCAGCGTGACGTGGTCCACGATGGCCGAGACGGCGTCCCGCACGTCGCCCCACACCTCGCGGAGCACGCAGATGGACTCCTGGGCGCAATGCTCGCGGGGGCCGTCGGCCACACAGTAGATGGGCACGGTCGGCCCGTCCACGGCCCGAATCACCTGGCCCAGGGTGATCTCGCGCGGCGGCTTGGCCAGGTAATACCCGCCATTCACCCCGCGCTTGCTCATGAGAAACCCGGCCCGCTTCAGGGTCAGGAGCAGCTGCTCGAGGTAGCGCACGGGAAGGCTCTGTCGCTCGGCGATGGCATCCACCGGGATGGGGCCCTCGTCGTAGTGCAGCGCCAGGTCCTGGAGCGCGCGCGTCGCATAGTCGCCCTTTGTCGAGATCTTCATCGCCCGCCTCGCGAAATCAGGCGTTTGCGCTATTGCAGCAATATCCGACCAGGTGGATCGACTTTTAACACAGCCACCCCGGCATGTCAAGGCGAACGGCGGGCCATGTCTGGCGATTGAAAACCCCAAGAAACGTGTCTATATTACGCCCGCCCTTCACGCGACCCGGAGGAGTCCCATGCCCCCCGCCGATCCCCGCCTCAGCCCGGAGCAGCGGGCCCTGCTCCTCGGCGTGGCGCGCGAGGCCATCCTCGCCCACCTCGGCGCCGGCCGCGTCGAGGCGCTGCCCACGGCCGATTCCGCGCTCAACGCGCCGGGCGCCGCCTTCGTGACCCTCCGCAAGCGCCGCAGCCTCCGGGGGTGCATCGGCTTCCTCCACGCGGTCAAGCCGCTCGTCGAGGCGGTTGCCCACTGCGCCGTCTCCGCCGCCACGGCCGACCCGCGCTTCCCGCCGGTCCGCGTGGAGGAGCTGCCCCACCTCTCCCTCGAGATCTCGGTCCTCTCGCCCCTCACGGCCCTCCCGGACCCGTCGGCCCTCGAGGTGGGACGCCACGGCCTCTTCGTCAGCAAGGACGGCCGGCACGGGCTGCTGCTGCCCCAGGTGGCCGTCGAGTACGGCTGGGACCGGGTGACCTTCCTGCGCCAGACCTGCCTGAAGGCCGGCCTGCCACCCGAGGCCTGGGAGCAGGGGGCCGACCTGCAGGTCTTCACCGTGGAGTGCTTCGGCGACGACCGCCCGCTGGCCTGAGCGGTCCGCCGCGCGGCGCACGGCCTGCCGCGCGGCGCGGCAGCCGGCCCCCGGGTCGGGCCGAACGGCACCGGAACGTCCGCCGGAGATCAGGGCCGGCCCGGAAGCCCTTGCCCGCCCTCGGGCTTTCTGGTAGCATCCGCTCGCTCTCACGCCCGCTCCCTGCCTGCACGCTCCGCTCGATCCCCGGCGCCCGGACGGTCCGCGCCGCGGTATCTGCGGTCTGGAGGACGACGGCGGATGCCCGAGATCCGGCGCGCGCTGTTCAGCGTCTCCGACAAGCGGGGGCTCGGCTCCTTCGCCGCCGACCTCGTCGCCCGCGGGGTGGAGCTGCTCTCCACCGGCGGCACGGCGCAGGTCCTCCGGGCGGCCGGCCTCCCCGTGACCGACGTGGCCGCCGTGACGGGCGTGCCCGAGATGCTGGACGGCCGGGTGAAGACGCTCCACCCGGCGGTGCACGCCGGGCTGCTGGCCGTGCGCGGCAACCCCGAGCACGAGCGGCAGATCGCCGCGCAGGGCATCCGTCTCCTGGACCTCGTGGTGGTGAACCTCTACCCCTTCGAGGCCACCCTCGAGAAGCCCGACCTGGCCCTGGGCGAGGCCATCGAGCAGATCGACATCGGCGGACCGGCCCTTGTCCGCTCGGCCGCGAAGAACTTCGAGGGCGTGGCCGTGGTGGTGGACCCCGACGACTACCCGGCCCTGCGAGCCGAGCTGAGCGCCCGCCAGGGCAGCCTCTCGCGCGAGACCCGCTTCGCGCTGGCGCGCAAGGCCTTCGCGCACACCGCCCGCTACGACGCGGCCATCGCCGCGTTCCTCGAGACGCGCGCGCCCCGGCTGGATGCGGGGCTGGGCGCGGCCCAGGCGGATTTTCCCGCACTGCTGCTCCTCCGCTTCGAGAAGGTGCAGGACCTGCGCTACGGGGAGAATCCGCACCAGCGGGCCGCCCTCTACCGGGACCTCCCGCCCCGCCCGGGCCTGGCCGCCGCCCGGCAGGTCCAGGGCAAGGAGCTGTCCTACAACAACCTGCTGGACCTCCAGGCCGCCTGGAGCCTGGTGCGCGAGTTCGACGAGCCGGCACTCGCCATCGTGAAGCACACGAACCCCTGCGGGGTGGCCACGGGGGCCGACCAGGCGGCCGCGTTCGTCCGCGCGCGCGACACGGATCCCGTCTCGGCCTTCGGCGGCATCATCGGGCTGAACCGGCCGCTGGAGGGGCCCACCGCCGCCGTGCTGGCGGCGGGCTTCGTCGAGGCGGTGGTCGCGCCGGGGTACACCGCCGAGGCGCTGGAGCGGCTGCGCGAGCGGAAGAACCTGCGCCTCCTCGAGATGCCGGCGACGGCGGAGGCGGGCGCGCCGCTCGAGCTGCGCCGCATCGGCGGCGGCCTCCTGCTGCAGGACGCGGACCGGGCGGACCTCGAGCCGGCCGGCCTCCGCGTGGTCACGCGCCGCGCCCCCGACGCCGGGGAGGAGCGCGCGCTGCGCTTCGCCTGGCGGGTGGCCAAGCACGTGAAGTCCAACGCCATCGTCCTCGCCACGCCGGAGGCCACGGTCGGCATCGGCGCCGGGCAGATGAGCCGCGTGGACTCGGTTCGCCTGGCCGTCTCCAAGGCCGCCTTTCCCACCCGGGGCACCGCGCTGGCCTCGGACGCCTTTTTCCCCTTCCGCGACGGCGTGGATGCCGCCGCCGCCGCGGGGGTCACCGCCGTGATCCAGCCCGGCGGCTCGGTCCGCGACGCCGAGGTCGTGGCGGCCGCCGATCAGCACGGCATGGCCATGCTGTTCACCGGCATCCGGCACTTCCGCCACTAGCCTTCACAAGGACGGAGACTATGCGAGTCTTGGTGGTGGGCGGCGGCGGTCGCGAGCACGCCCTGGTGTGGAAGCTCCGGCAGAGCCCGCGGGTCACCGACCTGTTCGTGGCCCCCGGGAACGCCGGCACGGCGGAACTCGCCACGTCCGTGGACATCGCCGCGTCCGAGATCCGCCGCCTGGCGGACTTCGCCGCCCGGGCGGCCATCGACTTCACGGTCGTGGGGCCGGAGCTGCCCCTGACCCTCGGCATCGTGGACGAGTTCGAGAGCCGCGGCCTGCGCATCTTCGGCCCCAGCATGCGGGCGGCCATCCTGGAGGGCAGCAAGGTCTTCGCCAAGCGCCTCATGAAGAAGTACAAGATCCCCACCGGCTTCTTCCAGACCTTCTACCGGCCCGAGGACGCCAAGCGCTACCTGCAGGACCTGGGCGCCCCCGTGGTGGTGAAGGCGGACGGCCTGGCGGCCGGCAAGGGCGTGGTGGTGTGCCGCACGGTGGAGGAAGGCCTGGACACCGTGAAGCGCATCATGGAGGACCGGGTCTTCGGCGACGCGGGCGAGAAGGTGGTCATCGAGGAGTTCCTCACCGGCGAGGAGGCCTCCTTCATGGCCCTCACCGACGGCGAGACCGTGATCCCGCTGGCCTCCTCCCAGGACCACAAGGCCGCGCTGGACGACGACCGCGGGCCGAACACCGGGGGCATGGGCGCCTACTCCCCGGCCCCGGTGGTGACCGAGGCCGTGCACAAGAAGATCATGGAGCAGATCCTCGCGCCGGCGGTGAAGGCCATGGCGGCCGAGATGCGGCCCTACCGGGGCCTCCTGTACGCGGGCCTCATGATCAAGGACGGCGAGCCGCGGGTCCTGGAGTTCAACGTGCGCTTCGGCGATCCCGAGTCCCAGGCCGTGCTGGTGCGCCTGGAGAGCGACCTCCTGCCGCTCCTGGAGGCGGCCGCCGAGGGCCGGCTGCGCGGGCTGGAGGCCAAGTGGCGCCCCGAGCCCGCGGTCTGCGTGGTCATGGCGGCCGCCGGCTATCCCGGCGCGCACGACACCGGCAAGCCCATCAGCGGCCTGGGCGCCGCGGGCCGGCTGAAGGACGTGCACGTCTTCCACGCGGGCACCGCGCTGGCCAACGGCAAGGTGGTCACAAGCGGGGGCCGGGTGCTGGGCGTCACGGCCCTCGGCGCCGACATGCCGGAGGCGATGAGCCGCGCCTACCGTGCCGTGGAGAAGATCCGCTGGGACGGCCTGCACTACCGGACGGACATCGGGAAGAAGGCGCTCGAACGAACTGCGTAACCCGTGACTCGTAACCCGTAATCAGAACTTCAGAACGGCAGCCTCCCGAAGGTTACGTGTTACGCTTTACGCGTTGATTTTCACCGGGAGCGACCATGGCCGCAAGGAAGACCCCCGCCCCCCTGGTTGGCATCCTCATGGGCAGCGACTCCGATCTCCCCACCATGCAGGAGGCCGCCAAGCTCCTGGAGGAGTTCGGCGTGCCGTTCGAGATGCACATCGCCTCCGCCCACCGGACGCCCGAGCGCGTGATGCGCTACGCGCGCGGCGCGTCGGGCCGGGGCCTGCAGGTCCTCATCGCCGGCGCGGGCGGGGCCGCCCACCTCGCGGGGGTGCTGGCGGCGCACGCCACCCTCCCGGTGATCGGCGTGCCCATGGACGGCGGCTCGCTGGGCGGGCTGGACGCGCTGCTTTCCACGGTGCAGATGCCGGCCGGCATCCCGGTGGCCACGGTGGCCATCGGCCGCGCGGGCGCCCGGAACGCCGGGCTCCTCGCCGTGCAGATCCTGGCCCTGGCCTCCCCCCCGCTCGCGAAGAAGCTCGCGGCCTACCGCAGCCGCCTGGCCGCCGACGTGGCGGCCAAGGATCGCCGGCTGGGAGCCTCGCGCGCATGATCCCCCGCACGCGCCCGCGGAGGCCCGGGGCGTGATCCCCTACCGCGCCGCCGCGGGCCTGCTCATCCTCGGCCTCACGCTCTTCCACCTCTGGCTCATCGGCACCTGGCCCCTCTCGGCCGACGAGGCGCACTACTGGGAGTGGTCGCGCCGCCTGGACTGGAGCTACTACAGCAAGGGGCCCGCGGTCGCCTACCTCATCGCGGCCGGCACCCGGCTCGGGGGCTCCACCGCGTTCTGGGTGCGGCTGCCCGCGGTCGTCCTCTCGACCGGCCTGGCGGTCCTGGGGTATGCCATGGCCAGCCGGCTGTTCAAGAGCGCGCGGGCCGGCTTCCTGGCCGTGGCGTTCCTCAGCGCCATGCCGCTCTACGCGGTCGGCGCCATGCTGATGACCATCGACCCGCCGTTCGTGTTCTGCTGGGCGCTGGCCTGCGCCCTGCTCATCCGGGCGGCCGAGCGGCAGACCGAGATGGCGTGGTACCCGGTGGGCCTGGCCCTGGGCCTGGGCCTGCTCACCAAGTACACCATGCTCATGCTGCTCCCCTGCGCGCTGCTCTGGCTGCTCGCCGCGCCGCGGCTGCGTCCCTGGCTCGTGCGCCGCGGCCCCTACGAGGCGGCGGCGATCGGCCTGCTCTGCTTCAGCCCCGTGCTGGTCTGGAACGCCCGCTACGGCTGGCTGTCCGGCCGGCACGTGGTGGGGCAGGCCAGCGGCGGGGGCGACCGGCCGCTGCTCGCCACGCTGCTGGGCGGGCCGGAATTCCTGGGCGGGCAGCTTCTCGCGGTCTCGCCGCTCCTCTTCCTCGTGCTCGCGGCCGGCGTGGCCTGGGCCTGGCGCGAGGGGCGGCAGCCCGGGCGCGAGGCCCTCCTGCTGCTCGCCTGCCTGTCGGCGCCCGTCTTTCTCTTCTTCCAGGCGTGGAGCTTCGCGTGGAAGGTCCAGGCCAACTGGGCGGCCCACGCCTACTTCCCGGCCGCCGTGGCCGCGGCCGGCTGGTGCGAGAGCTGGGGGCACCGCGCCTCCAAGTCGCGCCGCAGCCGCCGCCGCTTGAACCGGTTCGTCCTGGCGGCTATACTCCTGCCCGCGGTTGTCCTGCCCCTGGCCATCGTCCCGGGACTGCCGGTGCCTCTCCCCGAGAAGTTGGACCTGCCGAGCAAGCGCCTGCGCGGCTGGCCCGAGCTGGGTCAGGCGGTGGGCGAGGCGGCCGCCCGGCTGCCGCGGCGGCCCTTCCTGGTGAGCGATCGGTACCAGATCGCCAGCGAGCTGGCGTTTTACGTCCCGGGGCAGCCCCGCACCTACACGGCGAACCTGGGCCGGCGCATGAACCAGTACGACCTGTGGGGCGGCTGGGACGCGCTCCTCGGGCAGGACGGCCTGTTCGTGGCCTACGGGAGCGGGGAGGCGCCCGAGGCGGTCCGGTCCGCCTTCGCGCGGGTGGAGAGGTTGAGGGTGGTCCCCATCACACACCGGGGCCGGCATCTCACCGACTTCGTCATCTTCTGGGGTCAGGACTTCCGCGGCTTCCCGCCGCGGCCCTTCGAGGGATTCTGAGGACGCCGTGACAGCGACCCCGCCGCCCGCGCTCTCGCTCGTCGTGCCGGTCTTCAACGAGGAGGAGAACCTCCCCCTGCTGGCCGAGGAGATCCGCCGGGCGCTCGACCCCGAGGGCGTGGCCTACGAGGTGGTCGCCGTGGACGACGGCTCCACGGACGGCTCCTGGGCCCGGCTGGAGGCCATCCGCGCCGAGGATCCCCGCTGGGTCCTGGTGGGCCTCCGGCGGAACTTCGGCCAGACCGCCGCGCTCACCGCCGGCTTCGACCACGCGCGCGGCGCGGTCATCGTCACCCTGGACGCCGACCTGCAGAACGACCCGGCCGACATCCCCCGGCTCTTCCGCCTGGCCAAGGAGTACGACGTCGTGAGCGGCTGGCGCCGACGCCGCCAGGACCCCTTCCTCAGCCGGCGCCTGCCCTCGCGGCTGGCCAACTGGCTCATCTCCCGGGTCACGGGCGTGGCCCTCCACGACTACGGCTGCACGCTGAAGGCCTACCGCCGCGAGGTGGTGGAGCACCTGCACCTCTACGGGGAGATGCACCGCTTCATCCCCGCCATCGCCAGCTGGATGGGCATCAGCCTCACCGAGGTCGAGACCCACCACCGGCCGCGGCGCTTCGGCCGCTCGAAGTACGGGATCGGCCGCACGCTGCGCGTGATCCTGGACCTCATCACGGTGAAGTTCCTCCTGAGCTTCGCCACCAAGCCCATCCAGGTCTTCGGCCTGCTGGGCGTCCTGGCCTCGGGCCTGGGCGTGGCGCTGGGCGGCTACCTCACCGTCCTGAAGCTCGCCTTCGGCGCGGACATCGGCAATCGGCCGCTCCTGTTCCTGGCCCTCCTGCTCATCCTGGTCGGCGTCCAGTTCATCATGCTCGGCCTGCTGGGCGAGATGCTGGTCCGCGTCTACCACGAGTCGCAGCAGAAGCCCATCTACATCACCAAGCGGGTGGCGGGACGGCCCGGGCGCGAGGCCGGATGAGCGCCCCGCCGTCATCCGGCCGGCGCGCGTGGCTGCCCTTCGCGGGCAAGGGCGCGGTCAGCCTGCTGCTGCTCGGCATCCTCGTCTGGCGCGTGGACCTGGGGCGCCTCCTCCGGACGCTGGGTGCGCTGCCGCTCCCGGTCTTCGCGGCCGCCTTCCTCGCCTACCTGCTGGGCTATATCCTGAGCACGATCCGCTGGCAGCGGCTGCTGCTGGCGGAGGGGGTGCGCCTGTCGTTTGTCCGCCTGGTGCTGGTCTACTTCCAGGGCGCGTTCTTCAACCTGTTCCTGCCCTCGCTCATCGGGGGCGACATCTTCCGGGGCTACGCCATCTACAAGATCACCAGCGGCCACGACGCCGCCCTCGCCTCCATCCTGGTGGACCGCCTGTCCGGCTTCGCCGCCCTCATGGGCATCGCCGTGGTGGCGCTGGGCCTGGCCTACCGCGACGTGCAGGACCCGCTGGTGGCCGGCATGATCCTGGGCGTGGCCGGCGTCTTCGCCGTGGTCATCCTCGTGCTGCAGAACCGCCGGCTGGCCGGGCTGGCCGGCCGGGCGCTGGCCGCCCTCCGGCTGGGCCGCCACCAGGCGAAGCTGGAGGGCATGGTGCAGTCGCTCCAGCGCTACCGCGGCCACCGGCAGGCCCTCGCGCAGGCGCTCCTCCTGTCCACGCTGCTGCAGGGCCTCATCATCGTGACCTACTGGGGGATCGGCGAGGCGCTCGCCGTGGGCGTGCCGATCGGCTACTTCTTCCTCTACGTGCCGCTCATCACCGTGCTGGCCATGCTGCCCGTCTCGGTCGCCGGGCTCGGCATGCGCGAGGGCGGCGCGGTGTTCTTCTTCGCCAAGGTGGGCGTGGACGCCGCCACCGCGCTCGGGATGGCGCTCATCTGGTTCTCGCTCACGGTGCTGGTGAGCAGCCTGGGCGGGCTGGCCCTGCTCCTGGACCTGCACCTGCGGAAGCGCACGGCCGAGTGACGCGATGGCCGGCCTCCTCGCCTCCCTCCAGCAGCTCGACGCCGCGGCGTTTCTCTGGCTGAACGGCGCCCGCCACCCGCTGCTCGACGTCCTGATGCCGGCGCTCAGCAACAAGCGGTACGCCCTCGTCCCCGCCGCCCTCCTCCTGCTGGCCCTGCTCCGCTGGGGCGGGCGCCGCGCCTGGCTCCTCGGCGCCGCCGCCCTCCTCGCGCTCGGGGTGAGCGACCTGACGGCCAGCGCCGTGAAGACGCTCGTCGAACGCGTCCGGCCGTGCCATGCGTTCGCGGCCACGCAGCTCCTGGCCGGCTGCACCGCCTCCCTGGCCCTGCCCTCCAACCACGCCACGAACATGGGCGCGCTGGCCGCCGTGGCCTGGGTCGGCTCGCGCCGCCTCGGCCCGGCCGTCGCGGCCCTCGCGCTCGCCGTCGCCTACTCCCGCATCTACCTCGGCGTCCACTACCCCGGCGACGTCCTGGCCGGCCTCCTCCTGGGCAGCCTCCTCGGCACCGCCGCCGCCCTGGCCGCCCTCCGCGCGCTGCCGTACCTGAACCGGCGATTCCCGCGCAGCGCTCCGCCGGCGCCGGCGCCCGCCGCCGGCCCCGGGCAGGACCGGCAATAGAGGCTGGCGTCCCGGATGGGCGGCGCGCGGGGGACGCGCGCGGTTCGGAGGGCGGGGGGATAGCACAGCGCCCGGGCGACGGCCGCCCGGGCGCTGTCGGATCGGCAAGCCGCTCGACGGTCTCAGGGCTTGGCGGGGTACTTCTCGTAGTAGGTGGCGGCCGCGCTGCCCGGCTCCTTGCGCTGCTCCTCCCACTTCTCGCGGGTGGGTGCCTTGGGGAGGTTCAGGCCCTGGTTGAAGGGCTCCGCGTTCTTCGCGGTGAAGTGCTTCCACTGCTCGGGCACGTCGCTCTCCTCGAAGATCGCCGCAACCGGGCACTCGGGAACGCACGCGCCGCAGTCGATGCACTCCTCCGGGTGGATGTAGAGCATGTCCTCGCCCTCGTAGAAGCACTCGACCGGGCAGACGTCCACGCAGGCGTGGTCCTTGGTGCCGATGCAGGGCTCCGTCACGACGTACGTCATGGTCTCCTCCTCATCGCCGCGCTGCCACGAACGGATGGAAACAGGCCTTAAGCGCGCATTCTAAGAGGCCTAGACGGGGAGGTCAACCCGGGAACACGTAACCCGTAACGCGTAACTCAGAGCAAGACCGACTCTGCAGCTGCTTGCTATCTGCCGTTCGGTCTTGTTACGTGTTACGGGTTACCGCGTTACGTCACCAGCATCCCCGCATACGCCACCACCTGATCCGTATTGCCCGCCGCCTCGCCGGAGTCGCCGTACATGACCAGCTCGGCGTGCGCCGCCCCCATGCCGCGGGCGGCCACCAGCATGGCCGTCACCGCGTGGTAGCCGCACATGCTGATGCCGTGGCGCCGGACGGCGCCGTGCAGCCCCACGGGGTCGAGCCGCAGGATCGCGTCCAGCGCGTGCCGGTCCTTGGCCGTCGCCTCGGCGCGCGAGACGTAGTGGCTCATGTCGGTGCTCGCGATCAGGAGGGCCGGCCGACCCACGTTGCGGACGGCGGCGGCCACGGCGCGCCCCACCTCCTGGCACGCGGGCAGGTCGTGCAGGAACAGGCACAGCGGCACGAAGCGGCTGGGACCGTGAAGGTGCTGCAGGAAGGGGAGCTGCACCTCGATGGAGTGCTCCCGCTGGTGCCCGACCGGATCGTCGATGATCGTGGAGGACTGCGCCCGCACCGCCTCCGCCAGCTCCGTGTCGATCGCCAGCCGGCCGAGCGGGGTCTCCCACTCGCCCTTCGTCATCACGGAGACCGCCGCCCCGAGGCCGGTGTGGTTCGGGCCGAGGATGATGCAGGTGTCCGGGAAGGCGACCCGGGCGTAGACCGCGGCCGCCACCCGGCCGGAGTAGACGTACCCCGCGTGGGGCACGACCACGCCGATCGCCGCCTCGCCCGTCCGGGCGGCGGGCAGCAGGCCGTCCAGCTGCGCCCGGAGCCGCTCGGCCGTCCCCGCGTAGAACGTCCCCGCCACCGCTGGTCGCCGCAGCATGGCCGCCTCCCGCGCGGCGTGGCCGCGCAGCGCATGGCTCATGGGTCATGGCTCATGGCAGGAGCGCTTCCCGCGAGCCATGAGCCGGCCGCCGCCGCGGGGCGATTCTACACCGGCCGGGATGGGTGTCAAACGCGGAGA
>JBHGAX010000103.1:0-11673 GCA_041946635.1 Methylomirabilales bacterium (SeqCode) | reverse complement strand
GGCCGCCCTGCGGGCTTCGACTCCGGCGCTCCGCGCCTGCGCTCAGGACTAGCCCGGGCTAGTCTTGAGCAAGCTGCGGAGCAGCGCGCCGGGCGAGCAGGCCGAACCGGCTGGCGGCGGCGAGGAGGATGCCGCGATGAAGTGGATTACCCGCGAGCGCGTCAAGGTGGATCGCGTGGCGTGCCCCTGGCTGATCCGGAAGTTCGTTGACCCGGAGGCCGAGTTTCACTTCGTCCCCGCCGACATGGTGATGCGCGAGGCCGAGCGGCTCGGCGCGACGCCCTTCGACGTCGAGGGGGTGGAGCTGGGCCACCACGGGCCGGCCTGCTCGTTCGAGGCGATCCTGGAGAAGTACCGCCTGGCGAAGGACCCGGCCCTGCTGCTCCTCGGCAAGATCGTGAACGGTGCGGACACCGATAACAGCCGCTGGCGCCAGGCCGAAGGCCCCGGGCTCCAGGCCATCGCCGAGGGCTTCCGGCATCTGGGGTACACGGACGACCACGCCATCAACGCGGCCGAGTGGATCGTGTACGACGCGCTCTACGCCTATTGCCGGGAGATGGTGAAGCGGGGGCGGCCGAATGGCGCATTTGCGGCGTGACGTCGCGCTCATCTTCGCGACGCGGATCACGCGGCTGGCGGCCTACGGCCTGCTGTCGGTCGTCCTGGTGCTCTACCTCTCGGCGCTGGGCCTCAGCGAGGCGCGCATCGGGTTGCTGCTCACCCTGTCGCTGGTGGGCGACGTGGCCGTCTCGCTCTGGATGGCGACGTCGGCCGACCGCCTGGGCCGGCGGCGGATGCTGGCCGGCGGGGCCCTCCTCATGGTGCTGGCCGGCGCCGCGTTCGCGCTGACCCGGGACTTCGCCGTCCTGGCGCTGGCCGCCACGCTCGGGGTCCTGAGCCCCAGCGGCAACGAGATCGGGCCCTTCCTCTCGATCGAGCAGGCCGCCCTGGCGCAGCTGCTCCCCGATGAGCGGCGCACCCACGTCTTCGCCTGGTACACGCTGGTCGGCTCGTTCGCCACGGCCGCCGGCGCGCTGGGCGGCGGCGGGCTGGCGCAGCTCCTCCGGTGGCAGGGCCTCGAGCCGCTGCCCGCGTATCGGGGCGTCCTCCTGGCCTACCTCGCGCTGGGCGGCCTCCTGACCGTCCTGTTCCTCGGGCTCTCCCCGGGGGTGGAACCGGCCGCCGCCCCCGCGCCGCGCGCGCGGCTCCTCGGCCTGCACCGCTCGCGGGGCGTCGTCCTGCGGCTGAGCGCGCTGTTCGCCCTGGATGCCTTCGCCGGCGGCTTCGTGATCCAGAGCCTCCTGGCCTACTGGCTGCACCTGCGCTTCGGGCTGGACGCGGCGGCCCTGGGCGGGGTCTTCTTCGGCGCCAACCTGCTGGCCGGCGCGTCCGCCCTGCTCGCCGCGCGGATCGCGGCGCGCATCGGCCTGATCCGCACCATGGTGTTCACCCACATCCCGTCGAACGTGCTGCTCGCGCTCGTGCCGCTCATGCCCACGGCGCCGCTGGCCGTGGCCCTCCTGTTGCTGCGCTTCAGCATCTCGCAGATGGATGTCCCGACCCGGCAGTCCTACACCATGGCCGTGGTGGCCCCGGACGAGCGCTCGGCCGCGGCCGGCATCACCAACATCGCCCGGTCGGTGGGCGCCTCCGCCTCCCCGGTCCTGGCGGGCGCGCTCCTGGCGAACGCCGCCCTGGCGAACCTCCCGCTGTTCCTCGCCGGCGGCTTGAAGATCGTGTACGACCTGCTCCTGTACCGGAGCTTCAAGGGCCTGGCCCCGCCCGAGGAACGCAAGCCGCGCGCGGGGGCCTCCGCATGATCCGGCACATCCTCTTCGACCTGGACGGCACCCTGACGGATTCCCGTGAGGGCATCACCCGCTGCATGGCGTACGCGCTGGCGGCCATGGGACACCCCTGCGAGGATCCGAAGGCGCTGGTCCGGTTCATCGGCGTGCCGCTGGGCCGCTGCTTGGGCACGCTCCTCCAGACGGCGGACCAGGCCACGATCCGCCGCGCCATCGCGCTCTATCGCGAGCGGTTCGCCTCCCGGGGGATGTTCGAGAACCGGGTGTACGCCGGGATTCCCGAGGCCCTGGCCGCGCTCCGGGCGGACGGCCTGCAGCTCTGGATCGTCACGGCCAAGCCGCGCGTCTTGGCGGAGCGGATCGCGGCGCACTTCGGCCTGGCCGCCCATGTGCAAGGCGTCTTCGGGCCGCCGCTGGACGGGGAGCGCATGGACAAGCCGGGGATCATCGGGGAGTTCCTCGCGTCGTCCGGCCTGCCGCCCGCCGAGACGGCGATGGTCGGCGATCGCGCGGAGGACATCCGGGGCGCGCGGCAGAACCGGATGCGGGGCGTGGGCGTGCTCTGGGGCTACGGGACGCGCGAAGAGCTGGACGCCGCCCGGCCGGACCTGCTGCTCGAGAGCCCGGAAGAGCTGCCCGCGCTCCCCCGGCGGCTGGGGTCGGCCGCGCCATGATCCGCGCCGCGCTCTTCGACCTGGACGGCACGCTGATCGACACCTGGGACCTCTACATCGAGGCCTACGTGCGGACGCTGGAGCCCCACTACGGGCGGCGGCTCACCCTGCCGGAGCTGCGCGCGCTGCAGCCCACCTCGGAGTGGCGCTTCCTGCGGCGCGCCCTGGCCTCCGGGGATGCCGCCGCGGCCCACGCGGAGTTCCTGCGCCACTACCAGGCGCTGCACGCCTCCCACTGCGCCGGCGCGTACCCGGGCGTCTGCGAGATGCTCGGGGCCCTGCGCGACATCCCGCTGCGCCTGGGCCTGGTGACCGGCAAGGGGCGCGGGGCCTGGGAGATCACCGCCCGGCTCATCCCGCTGGGCCCGTTCGAGGTGGTGGTGACGGACGAGGACGTGGAGCAGGCAAAGCCGGATCCCGAGGGCCTGGTGAAGGCGCTGGACCAGCTCGGCCTGCTGGCCGAGGAAGTCGTCTACATCGGCGACTCGGAGGGGGACGCCCGGGCCGCCCGGGCGGCCGGCCTGCGCTTCGGCGCCGCGCTCTGGCCCAAGTCGCCGGATGAGCTGGACGGCTACCTGGCCGGCGTCCGCGCCGTCGGCGTGTGGCAGGAGCTGCCCGACCCGGCGAGTGTGGTGGCGGCCGTCCGTGCATCGCTGTCGGGCGGATGAGGGCCGCGCGGCTCGCCCCTCGACTTCGCCGGGCTGCGCTGGGGGCGAACGGCAGGACGCGCCTCTCCTCCTGCCGCTGTGGGAGACGGGGGTTCCGAGGACACGACGCCATGCGGCTGCCGGCGTTCAAGCTCGAGCGCTACTTCGCGCGCCATGAGTTCGGCGCGCCGTACGTCCTCTGCGCCTCCGACTGCGAGTCGGTGACGATCGCGGATCTCCTCGGGCTCGAGCCCGACGCCCGGGAGCGATTCGATCGGCAGGCGCTCGGGTACACGCAGTCGCCCGGCAGCCCGACTCTCCGGCAGGAGATCACCCGGCTCTATCACACCATCCGCCGGGAAGAGGTCCTGGTCCACACCGGGGCCGAAGAGGCGATCTTCCTCTTCATGCACGCCGCGCTGGGCCCCGGAGATCACGCGGTCATCCACCGGCCCTGCTACCAGTCCCTCATGGACGTCCCGCGGAGCCTCGGCTGTCGGGTGAGCGAGTGGGAGGCCGACGAGCGCGAGGGCTGGGCGCTGACCGCCCAGGGGCTCACCCGGCTGCTCCGGCCGAACACCCGGGTCATCGTCCTGAACACGCCGCACAATCCCACCGGCTCTCTCATGCCGGAGGAGACGTTTCGCGAGGTCGTCGAGATCGCCCAGGCCGACGGCATCGTCCTGTTCTCGGATGAGGTCTATCGCGAGTCGGAGCACGAGGCGGACGACCGCCTGCCGGCCGCCTGCGACCTGGATGCCCAGGCGGTTTCGCTCGGGGTGATGTCGAAGACCTACGGCCTGCCCGGACTGCGGATCGGCTGGGTCGCCACCCGGAATTCCGCGATCCTGGAGCGGATGGCGGCGCTGAAGGATTACACCACGATCTGCGCCAGCGCGCCCGGCGAGTTCCTGGCAGAGGTGGCCCTGCGGCACCGCGAGGTGCTGACGAAGCGGAACCGCCGGATCATCCGCGACAACCTGCGCCTGCTGGACGATTTCCTTGCGAGCCACGCGGACCGCTTCAGCTGGGAGCGCCCGAAGGCCGGCCCCATCGGCTTCCCGCGGCTGCTCGGCGGCAGCGCCGACCGGTTCTGCCAGGCGGCGGTCCGCGAGGCCGGCGTGCTGCTCCTCCCCGGCAGCGTGTACGATGACCCCGGGGAGCACTTCCGCATCGGCTTCGGCCGGCGGAATTTCGAGGAAGGGCTGGCACGGCTGGAGGAGTTCTTGAAGGCAGGTTCGAGGTTCTAGGTTCGAGGTTGAGGTCCGGGATGTCGGACTGGCGGCCGCAGTGTTGTGGTCCGGTGGCCGCCGCCGCGTTTCCCCGTCTCTCCGTTTCCTTCACATCCCCAGATACACCTTCTTGACGTGCTCGTGCCGCGCCAGCTCCTCGGTGGTGCCGGTGAGGACGGTGCGGCCGTTCTCCAGGATGAAGCCGCGCCTGGCCACCTGCAGGGAGCGGTGCACCGCCTGCTCCACCAGGAGCACCGTGATGCCGGCCCGGGCGATCTCGGTCACCGTCTCGAACATGCTGCGCACGAGGAGCGGCGCGAGGCCCAGCGACATCTCGTCGATCATCAGGATGCGGGGGCAGGCCATCAGCCCGCGCGCGATGGCGCACATCTGTTGCTCGCCGCCGGACAGCGAGCTGGCCAGCTGGTTCTGGCGCTCCTCCAGCCGGGGGAAGAGCGTGAAGACCCGCCGCAAGCTGGCCGCCTTCTGCCGGCGGGCCTTGGCGGTATAGGCGCCCAGGTCCAGGTTCTCCAGGACGGTGAGGGAGGTGAACAGCCCGCGCCCCTCCGGCACGTGGATGACGCCCCGCTCCACGATCTCGTGGGCCGGCCGGTTGTGGATGGGCTGCCCGTCCAGGGTGATCTCGCCGGAGCGCACCTGCAGGACGCCGCTGATGGCGCGAAGGGTCGTGCTCTTCCCCGCCGCGTTGGGGCCCAGCAGCACCACGATGCTGCCCTCCTCGACGGCGAGCGAGACGTCCTTGACCGCCTGCACGTCGCCGTAGTGCACCGCGATGTGGCGAACCTCAAGCACGCGCCGCCTCCTCGCCCAGGTACGCCTCGATGACCCTGGGATCGGCGGTCACCTCGGCCGGGCTGCCGCTGGCGATCAGGATGCCCTGGTCCATCACCAGCACCCGGTCGGAGAGGGACATGAGCGCCGCCATGATGTGCTCGATGATGAAGACGGTCACGCCCTCGCCGCGGATGGCACGGATGAGCGGCAGCGCCTCGTGGACCTCCACCGGATTCAGCCCGGCCAGGACCTCGTCCAGGAGCAGGAGCCGCGGCCGCGTGGCCAGCGCCCGCGCCACCTCCAGCCGCTTGCGCCGCGCCAGGGTCAGGCTCTTCGGGTCCGTCTGCAGCTCGCCGGTGAGGCCCACCCGCTCCAGCACCTCGCGCGCCTGCCGCTCGGCCACGTCCGGGTGGTGCTCGCGGGCCAGGAGGGGCGCCATGACGTTCTCCAGGACCGTCATGCCCTCGAAGGGCCGCACCACCTGGAACGTCCGGCCGATCCCCAGCCGGCTCCGCCGAAAGGTCGCCAGGCGGGTGATGTCCCGCCCCTGGAAGACCACACGGCCGCGGGAGGGCGACAGGAGGCCGGAGATCAGGTTGAAGACCGTGGTCTTCCCGGCGCCGTTGGGGCCGATCAAGCCCAGGATCTCGCCCTCGGCAATCTGGAAGCTGACGTCGGACACGGCCTTCAGGCCGCCGAAGGCCTTCGACAGCCCGCTGACCGCGAGGAGGCTCATGCCCCCTCCTTGGCCGGCACGCGAGCGGCTCGCGCACCCAACCGATGGCGCAGGCCGGCGAGGGCCGAGATGATGCCGCCCGGCAGCACCATCACCACCACGATCAGGGTGACGCCGTAGAGGAAGAAGTTGAGGCCCTGGCGCACGTGTCCGAGATACGACCGGAGGAACTCGCCCAGCGGCGTCATGAGCACCGCCCCCAGGACCGGCCCCCACACGGTGCCCAGGCCGCCGATGATGCCGTTCAGCGCCGGCTGGATGGCGAACAGCGTGCCCGAGAAGACGAGGTCGGGATCGATCATGTAGACGTACTGCGCGTAGAACACCCCCAGCCCCCCCGTGATGCCGGCGCTCCACATGAGGGCGACGACCTGCGCGCGGTTGGTGTCGATGCCCAGCGCCTGGGCCGCCTCCTCGTCGGACGCGGTCGCGCGCAGGTGGAATCCCGTGGCCGAATGGTAGAGCCGGCGGGCGATCCCGACCGAGAGGGCGGCCAGCGCCAGGAAGATGTAGTAGTAGGCGGTCTTGCCCGTGAAGCTCATGTGGGCGAACCCGGGGGTGAAGGGGATGGTGAGGCCCTCCGAGCCGGCCGTCAGGTCCCGCCAGAGGATGGCCACCCGCCGCAGCACCTCGCCGTAGGCGATGGTGGCCAGGGTGAACATCGGCCCCCGCAGGCGGAGGAGCGGCACGGTCATCGTCGCCGCGCCGAGCAGCGCCATCACCACCGCCGCGACCAGGCCCAGCCAGGGATTGATGCCGGCCTTCAGCAGCAGGATCGTGGACGTGTAGGCCCCCAGGCCAAAGAACGCCGAGTGTCCGAAGGACACCTTCCCGCTGAACGTGAGGATGTTCCAGGCGGCCGTGAGCGCGGTGTAGAACAGGATCAGGATGAGGAGGTGCAGCAAGTAGCTCTGCGTGATGACCAGCGGGACGGCCAGCAGGGCGGCCAGGCCGGCGAGCGCCAGGGCGCGCGTCCTCATTTCAGGCCCACCTCCTCGCTCCCCCTGCCCAGCCCGAAGAGCCCCTGCGGCCGCACCAGCAGGACGAGGATGAAGATCACGAAGTACGCGGCTTCCTTGATGGCCGGGGACACGTAGGTGCCGCTGAACGACTCCACCAGGCCGATGAACAGGCCGCCGAAGAAGGCGCCCAGCATGTTGCCCATGCCCCCCAGCACCACGATCACGAAGGCCACCAGGGTGTAGATGGAGCCGATGGTGGGGAACACGTAGGAGAAGGGCAGGAGCAGGGTGCCGGCGACCCCGGTGATGGCCGCCCCGACCCCGAAGGCCAGGAGGTAGAGGCGGCGCACCCGGATTCCCATGAGCGCGGCCACGGTCCGGTTCTCCGCCACCGCCCGCAGCGCCTTGCCCACCAGCGTGAACTTCAGGAACGCCCAGAGCACGAGGATGAGCAGGATGGCGCAGAGGAAGGCGTACAGCCGGGGCTCGCTCACGCTGATCGCCCCGAGGCGAAAGGAGGCCGAGGCGTAGGGCGTCTGGATCGTGCGGAAGTCGGCCGTGAAGAGCATGAGCGCCAGGTTCTGCAGCGCGATGTACAGCCCCACGGTGGCGAAGACCTTCATGAGCGGCGGCGCCTCCAGGATGGGCTGGACGACCGCCCGCTGCAGGAGGACGCCCACGCCGAACATGGCGGGGGCCACGGCGAAGAGCGAAACGTAGGGGTCCACCCCGTGCGCCGTGTGCAGCCAGAAAGTGAGGTACATGGCCAGCATCATCAGCTCGCCGTGGGCGAAGTTGATGATGCGGACCACGCCGAAGATCATGGTCAGGCCGATGGACAGGAGGGCATACACGCCGCCGATCAGGAGGCCGGACACCGTGACCTGGAGGAAGAGATCCATGCGCGCTGCCTCGTCACCCCCGGGAAGCGGTCAGCGATCAGCGGTCAGCGATCAGCGAAAGGCCCCGAACCGCATGCCGGGGTTCGCCGGGTGCCGAGCCGGCACGGCGATGGTGCGCCAGCCATGTCCCCGCCCCCCCTTCCGAGAAGGGGAGGCGGGGGGGGACTTGCTGACCGCTGATCGCTTGCGTGGTTACTTGCTGAACGGCTTGACCAGGCTCGGCTTCCCCACGGCCGGCCCCTCGGGCCACACGGTGATGAGCTTCTTGTTGCGCCACTCCGTCAGGAAGGTCTCGGCCAGGTTGTTCTGGCCGTTCTCGCCGAACTTCACCCCCCAGCCGGTCGCCGTGGTGCCGGGCTTCGCCTCGTAGGCCAGCGCGGCGGTCCGGAACTTGGTGGCGTCCAGATCGCCGCCCGTCTTCTGCAAGATGTCGAACAGCGCGTTCGCGCCCATGAAGTTGGCCAGCGAGTGGCCCGAGCGCGGCGGGCTGTTGAAGGCCTTCTTGTAGGCCTCCACGAACTCCTGGAGCCCGGGGGTGAACTTGGTGTTCACCTCGTACTGGGTGAAGTCCACGTTGAACACGCCGTCGGACGCGGGGCCCAGCGCCTCCGCGAACCCGGTGAGGCTGTGGCCGCCGCCCGTGCCGATGAAGGCCCGGATGTCCAGGCCCAGCTCCTTGGCCTGCCGGCCGATCAGGATGGCGTCGTTCGCGTACGAGACGCCCACCACGACGTCCGGCTTGTCGTTCTTCAGCCGCAGGATCACCGACGAGAGGTCGATGGCCTTGGAGTCGTAGGGGATCACGGACACCAGCGGCACGCCGGCCGCCTTGGCCTCGGCTTCCAGGTTGCGCGCGATCGAGGAGCCGTACGCGGAGTCCTCGTGCACCAGCGAGACGCGCAGCTCACCCGGCTTCTTCTTGATCTGGGGCCCGACCCAGTCCCGGGCGAAGGCGAGCTGGGCCCGGGAGAAGAGCTGCGCCTTGGGGCACGTCCGGAAGATGGTCTTGTAGCCGCGCTCCGTGATCTGGTCCGAGATGCCGCCCAGCTCGAAGTAGGTCACCCCCTGCCGGGCCGCGACCTCCGAGGCGGCGAGCGACAGGGAGCTGGAGTACGTCCCGATGAGCAGCTTCATGCTCTCGCGGCTGATGAGGCGCTCGGCCTCCGACTTGGCGGCGTTGACATCCGGCACGTCGGCCCGGAGGAACTCGACCTGCCGTCCTGCCACGCCGCCCTTCTGGTTCCGGAACTGCCGGGCGATCTCCGCACCGCGCCAGCTCTCCTCGCCCAGCAGGGCCAGGCTCCCGGTGATGGGATACAGGGCGCCGATGCGGATGGGCGCCTGCCCGGCCTCGGCGGGCGCCGGCAGAAGGGCAGGAGCCGCGAGCAGCGCCGTCAGGACCACCAGTGCGAGTCGTTTCATGGCGTGTCCCCTCCTTTTCGTGTGGACAGGCGAGTGCCGGGTACGGATGGCAGGCGGGAGGCGTCGCGAGGGACCGGGCGTGGGCCGCCGTGCAGGGCCAGGAACGGAGCGGGAGCGTGGGCGAGGTGCGGCCGGCCGGTCGTCGGGCCGGGTGTGCCGGGACGGCGATGCGTCCCCGATCGCGGGCCTCGTGCCATCGGGTCCCCCTCCCGCGCCGGGCGCGTCGGACCGAGCGGCTGACCGAGACTCGTGCACCGACTGCCGCGGCCGTGCGCGGCCTCCGGGAAGCGTTGACGGGCGAGACTAGCCGAGCCGGGTAGGCGTGTCAAGTCAGCGAGGCTAGGCGGTGACCCCTCTCAGGGTCAGCTCCTGTGCCCGGTGGCAGCTCACGAAGTGGCCCGGCTGGATCTCGGTGAGCCGCGGGGTCTCCCGGCGGCAGGCGTCCACCGCGTAGCGGCAGCGCGGGTGGAAGTAGCAGCCGGAGGGCGGGTTGGCCGGGTCGGCCACCTCGCCCTCCAGCACGATGCGCTGGGAGCGGAGGCGCGGGTCGGGCTTGGGGACGGCGGAGAGCAGGGCCTCGGTGTAGGGGTGCTTCGGCGTGGCGAAGAGCGGCGCCGTGGGTGCCATCTCCACGATCCGCCCGACGTACATCACGGCCACGCGGTCGCTCACGTGCTTCACCACGCTCAGGTCGTGCGCCACGAAGAGGTACGTGAGGCCCAGCCGCGATTGCAGCTCCAGCATGAGGTTCAGGATCTGGGCCTGCACCGAGACGTCCAGCGCCGACACCGGCTCGTCCGCCACGATGAGGCTGGGGTTCAGCGCCAGGGCGCGGGCGATGCCGATGCGCTGCCGCTGGCCGCCGGAAAAGGCGTGCGGGTAGCGGCGCGCGTACTCGGGCCGCAGCCCCACCAGGCGGAGCAGCTCCGCCACCCGCTCCACCTGCTCCGACCGGCTGCCGATGCCGTTGGCCACCAGCGGCTCGGCCACGATGTCCAGCAGGGTGCGCCGCGGGTTCAGCGACGAGAACGGGTCCTGGAAGATCATCTGCATCTGCCGGCGCAGGGGGCGCAGCTCGGCCTTCGACAGCTTGGCCACGTCCACCACGCTGCCGTCGGCCGTGCGGAAGAGGATCTCCCCGGCGGTGGGCGGCAGCGCGCGCAGGATGCAGCGCGAGGTCGTGGTCTTCCCGCAGCCGCTCTCCCCCACCAGGGAGAGGGTCTCCCCCTGCTCCACGTGGAAGTCCACCTGGTCCACCGCGCGCACCTGGCCGACCTCCCGCTGCAGGATGCCCCGGCGGATGGGAAAGAACTTCCGGAGTCCCTTGACCTCGAGCAGGCGGAGGGCGGAGCCCATCACGACCTCGGCGCGTGCAGGAAGCAGCTCACCTCGTGGCCTTCCTGGATGGCGCAGAGCGGCGGCTCGCTCCGGTCGCAGACGCCCGGCATGCAATCGGGGCAGCGCGGGTGGAACGGGCAGCCGGGCGGCCGGTTGTAGGGATGCGGGATGGACCCGGTGATCGTGGGCAAGAGCGTCCGCGCGGTGGAGTGGATGCTCGGGATGGAGCGGAGCAGCGCCTGGGTGTAGGGGTGCTTGGGCGCGTGGAAGATGGCATCCGCCGGCCCTTCCTCCACGATGCGGCCCAGGTACATGACGGCCACGGTGTCGCACATCTCGGCCACCACCCCCAGGTTGTGCGTGATGAGGATGACGGCCATGCCCTCCCGCTCCTGCAGCTGCCGGAGGAGGTCCAGGATCTGCGCCTGCGTGGTCACGTCGAGCGCGGTGGTCGGCTCGTCGGCGATCAGGATGCGCGGGCCGCAGGCCAGCGCCATGGCGATCATGGCCCGCTGGCGCAGGCCGCCGGACAGCTCGAAGGCGTACTCGTCGATCCGCCGCTCCGGCTTCGGGATGCCGACCGAGCGCAGGAGGCCGATGCCCCGCTCCCGCGCCTCGGCCTTGCTCACCGGGCTGTGCAGCCGGATGGTCTCCACGATCTGGTTGCCCACCGTGTGCACCGGGCTGAAGGAGGTCATCGGCTCCTGGAACACCAGGCCGATCTCCCCGCCCCGGATCTGCCGCATCTCCGGCCCGGCCGGGTCGAGCTGCGCGAGGTCCACGGCGCTCCCGCCGTTGCCCGTCTCCCGCCGCAGCGTGATGGCGCCGCTCACGATGCGCCCCGGCCGCTCCACGATGCGCAGGATGGAGCGGGCGGTCACGCTCTTCCCGCAGCCGCTCTCCCCCACGATGCCGAGCGTCTTCCGCGGGTAGACGTCGAAGCTGGCCCCGTCCACCGCCTTCACCACCCCCTCGTCGGGAAAGAAGTAGGTGTGCAGGTCGCGGACGGAGAGGATGGGCGTCGCGGAGCTATCAGCCATCAGCGGTCAGCCTTGGACAGTCTGCGTAAAACGTGAAACGTAAAACGTAAGGAGCGAAGAGCAAGCACCCGGCACCCGGGCACCCGGCACTGCCTTTCATTCCGCATCCCGCAT
>JBHGAX010000102.1:0-11790 GCA_041946635.1 Methylomirabilales bacterium (SeqCode) | reverse complement strand
GGGCGGCTGGGTGGGCGGCGGGGGGGGCGGCGCAGGCCCGGTGGGTCGGGGCGCCTCCGGGCGGCCGGTGGGCGGCCGCGCCCCGCGCCGGTCCTCGAAGATGGTCGACAGGATACTGGCCAGCTCCCGTGCCTTTGCGTTCTCCAGGTAATAGACGAAGGTCTGCTGGACCTCCCGCTGCTTGCCGGGAACGTCGAGGGTCTGGATGATCTGAAGCAGCCGGCGGATGGTGGGCGTGGGCGCGGAGAGGATGACGCTGTTCGTCTCGCGGTATGGCAGGACGCGGCCCGGCGCCACGAGGGGTGTGAGCACCCGGACCAGATCCTCGGCGGACAGGTACTGCAGCGGCACGATCTGCGTGAGGAAGCCCTCCTCGGCCGCCTGGATCTCCTCGCGTCCCAGGCCGATGGGCGCGGGCTGCTGCGCGGCCGCCGCCACCGGCACGATCTTGTAGACCGGCCCCGACTTGATGGCGGTGAGGTTGTTGGCCTCCAGGAGCGCCTGCATGATGGCGAAGGCCTCGCTGGCCGGGACCCGCTCGATCCACATCGTGACCTTGGCCTTCACGCCCTGGGCCAGCACGATGTTGACCCGGGCGAGGTCCGCCAGGGCCCGCAAGACGACTTCGAGATCCGCATCCTCGAAGTGGAGGGAGATCATGCGGCCCGCGGGCGCGGCCGGCGCCGGCGCGGCGGGCTTGGGCGCCGGCTCGACCGCCTCGGGGCGCACCTGCACTTCCCGGCGCGGCGCCGGAGCCGCCTCGGCGGGCGGCGGCTGCACGCGCACGGGCGGCGAGACGCGGGAGAGGGGCGGCGCCGGCCGCGCCGCGGGGGGCGTGGCGGCGCAGGCGCTCAGCAGGACGGCCGGCAGGAGCGCCCAGAGCGGAGAAAACCAGGGAATCGGTCGCATGGTGGCGTGGCCCTCACAGCCCGCGGGCGCGCTTGCGCTCCAGGTACGTCTCGCGGAGTCGTCGCAAGCGCTCCTCGGGTGTCATACCCTCCTGTCTGTAGCGTTTCTGATCACCCTCCTGCGCCGGGACCGCCTGCGCGGAGGGGGGGACTGCTGGTGCGGCGGGCTCGACGGCCGCGTCGGGCTCCGCCTTGGCGGGCGGCCGCGGCGCGGGCCGCCCCGGGCCCTGGGGCGCGGCCGTGGGGGCCGGCCCCGACTGGATCGAGGCCTTCAGGAGCACCTCCGACTGGCCGCCGGCCCGCTGGATCGTGACGCGGTCCGCGTGGATCTCGGTCAGGGTGCCGCCCGCCACGCTCTGCCCGACCCCGTAGACCTCGGTGCGCGTGCCCTCCCGCATGACGGCCTTGCGCTCCTCGCCCACGAAGATCGTGCCGATGAGCGCGGGGAGCGGGGCGAGCGGCGCCGCGGCCCGGGGCGCCTGGGCCACGGCCGGCTCCGGGTAGGGATTCCGGAAGAGGTCCTTCTCCAGGATGACGCCGAAGCTGGCGAGCGGCGGCGCCTCGGGGCGCGCCGGCGGCGCCTCCGCCTCCGCCCGCGCGGGCGGCGGTGCGGGGCGCGCCTCGCGCGTCGCGGCGCGCGGCCCGAGCAGCAGCGAGGGGCGGTCCAGCGCGGCGCTGGCCAGGACCTCCAGGAGCGAGGCGCAGACCAGGGCCAGGAACAGGTTGAACAGCCAGAGCGACCGCATGGTCTAGCCTCTCCCGGCGCCCCGCGCCGGCCCCTTGGCCGGCGCGGGGCTCGCCGGCTTCTCGTCCGCCGCCAGCGTGTACCCGCTCACCTGCAGATCGGCGGTGAGGGCCGTCTGCGTCCGCGAGGTGGTTCCGCGGATGGCCAGGCGCGGGACGCTGAGGAGCTTGGGCGCGGTCTGCACGCGGTACAGGAAGTCGCGGATGGCGCGCAGCTCGCCGCGCACGGACAGCTCCACGGTGACCTGCGTGTAGGTGTCGGCCTTGCGCGGCTGGGGCACGTTCTCGCGCAGGATGGTGATCCCCGTCTCCTGCCCCAGGGTGTGCAGCAGCCCCTGGATCTCCGCCGCCACCACGGGGAGCCGCTCGCCCGCGAAGAGGAGCGTCTCCTCGGCCCGCAGCCGGCCGCGCAGCGCCTCGATCTGCCGCTGCTGCCGCTCGCGCTCCGCCGCCAGTGCGCCCCCCCGCTCCACCGTCCGCCGGGCGGCGGCGATCTCGTCCCGCGTGGCCGCCTGCGAGGTCAGGAAGGGCTCGACCACGTACACGCCCACGAGGATGGCCAGGGCCGCCACCCCGCCGACCACCAGGACCCGCTTCTCCCGCGCCGACACGCGCATCCCGCCCCCCTTCCGATCATCCTCACCACGAAGCACACGAAGGGCACGAAGCTTCAAGACAAACGTTCCGGGCCTGGACGGTCCTTTCCGAGATCCCTTGGTGTCCTGCGTGCGCTTCGTGGTGAGATATCCTCGCCTACCGCGTCCGCACGAAGGCCTGCAGCTGGAACCCCTGCCGGTCCTTGCCCTGCTGCGCGATGGGCGAGGTGAAAGCCGCGTTCTCGAGCACGGTGGAGCGCTCGAAGGCGGCGATCAGCTCGGCGGCGGAGCCGCCGGTGGTCCCCCGGATCTGCACCCGGGCGCCCTCCAGCAGGAACTCGGTGAGGGCCACGTCCCGCGGCAGCAGGCTCGCCACCTCCTTGAGCACCAGGAGGCCGCGCGCCCGCTCGCGCGTGACCCCGTCCAGGACCTGGAGCCGGCCGCTCAGCTCCTTGGCCTCTGCCTTGAGCTTCTCGACCGCGGCCGCCTGCGCCCGCACCGCCCGTGCATCGCCGCGCAGCTTCTCCAGCGTCGCCCGCTCCCGGTACGCCCACCCCACGCCGAGCGCGCCGGCCAGGAGCACCGCCGTGGCCAGGAGCCCGTACATCACCCGGAGCGCCGGCTCCCGCCGGGGCGCCCCGATCCGGGCGGGCAGGAGGTTCAGCCGCACGGCTCCCCGGCCGAGCCCCTGCAGGGCGAGGCCGTAGGCCGAGGCGGCCGGCGCGCCCTCGCGGCTC
The DNA here is from genome assembly GCA_041946635.1 of Methylomirabilales bacterium (SeqCode). Classification (GTDB taxonomy): domain Bacteria; phylum Methylomirabilota; class Methylomirabilia; order Methylomirabilales; family 2-02-FULL-66-22; genus 2-02-FULL-66-22. Next base: position 8,805 of record JBHGAX010000102.1, on the reverse strand, counting down.
CAGGGCGCCACCGGCACGTCCAGCGCCTCGCGGAGCCGCGCCCGCAGGCTTTCGCCTCCGCGGCCGATCCGCACGACGGCCGGCGGCGCCGCTGCGGCGCCCGCCCGCGCGATCTCCTCCAGGATGGGCGCCACGGACTCGCCCTCCAGGCTCACGGCGCGCGAGGACAGCAGCTCCCCGTCCCGGAGGAGCGTCACCTCGGCCTGGCCGCCCTCCTGCTCCACCAGGCAGACGACCTCCCGGGCGCGGCGGTCGTGGGCGGACAGCGCGTTCACACCCCCCAGGGCGGCGAGGGTGAGGACGGTCGGGGTCACGCCCAGGGCCTCCAGCGCCGCCAGCACCGGATCCACCTGGCGCTTGTGGGCGGCCGCCAGGAGGACGCGGGCCTGGGCCCCCTCCTGGCCGATGCGCTGAAAGCCGTAGTAGGCGTCCTCGGGCGGAAACGGCATGTGCCGGTCCACCTCGTAGGCGATGAGGCCGGCGAGATCCTTCTCGTCGGCGAGGGGCACCTCCACGACGCGGAGGACCACCGCCTGGCGCGGCAGCCCCACCACCACGGCGGCCGGCGCCGTTCCGGCGGCGAGCTTGCCGGCGGCGGCCCGCCCCTCGTCCCGCCCCGCCGCCGGCGCGCCGGCCGCCTCCGCGGGGAGCGTGAACGGCAGGGATCCCGCTCGCCGCACCCGCGAGCGGCCCAGGACCTTCTCCAGCTCCACGAAGGCCAGCGCTCCGGCGCCCAGGCTCAGCCCCAGGCTGCGCGTCCTCATGCTCACGTCACACTCCTGCGTTCCAGGCCACGATGCTCACGCGCGGCTGCGCGGGCGTGCCCTCGCTCCGCACGATCGCCCGGATCCGGTAGGTGGCGGGCGACCCCGGCAGGCGGCCGATGGACTCGATGGCGTAGGTGGTGGAGGCCAGGGCGAACTGCGCGCCCCGGGCCGCCGCCGGCTGCTCGCGGAAGACCAGTCCCTCCTCCCGCGTCTGCCGCAGCGCTTGGGCCTCGGCGGGGGGCACGCCCATGGCGACCAGGACGTCGCTGCTGGCCGTATTCAGGTTCACCCGCCCGGACCCCCACACGGTGAGGAAGCGGGCGAGGCCCAGGTACTCGCCCGCCTGGAAGTCGCGCTCGTCGGGCCGCCGGGCCAGCAGCTCGGCCAGCCGCTCCGGCGTCGCCGTGCCGGCGAAGATCTCGGGCGTCACGCCCTTCACGAGCAAGAGCTCCTCCAGGGTCTCGAAATCCCCGTTCCGGGCCCGGTACGGCACGGGGAGCGCGCGGTAGTACTCGGTCTCCGCGCCCTGGAGGCGGTGGAGATCGTCCGGGTCCCGCCAGTCCAGGATGGCGTCCGCGATCGCCTCGGCCGCGCGAGCGTCCACGCCGGTCTGGCGGAAGAGGCGAGTCAGGACGTCGGGCCCGGTCCGGTTCAGAGGGACCCGGCGCTCCTCGTCCTGGATGGTGACCTCGAAGCTGCCCCGCCCGAGCGGGACCTCACCGCTGGCGTAGCGGGCCACGGCGGCGGCCGCCTCCCCGCCCTGGCGCTCCCCGTTCAGCACCTCGGCCACAGCCCGGGCCACCCCGGCCTCCGCCAGCGCGGCCATCTCCGCCTCTTCCTTGAAGTTCCGCGCCCCCTCCACCTCCGTCCGCATGGAGAACGCGAACGCCGAGAGCACGACCGTCAGGAGCGTGGCGACCCAGATGACCACGACCAGGGCCATGCCGCGGGGACGGCGGCACTCGGGCACGCCGGCACCCGGGCACTCCGGAACCGCTGCCGGTCGTTCTCCGGTCGCCTGCTGTGGACTGTCTTGCGGTCCCACCGCTCGATCGACTCGCACTGCCCGCCCTTCTTGGCCCGGCGAATGCCACCGCGTGGCCCGCCGGAGCGCCAGAGTGCCTGAGTGCCAGCGTACCGGAGGGCCGCTACGCCCCCCGGCCGACGCGCAGCGGCACCACCAGCTGGACCTCCCGGGCCCCGCGCCCCTGCCCCAGGGCCAGGGTCACCTCCACCGCGAGGGGCAGGCCCGACTGCCGGAGGGGCGGATCTGCGGCCGCCGTGCCCGCCACGGCACCGCCCGGCGCCCCCGTGTCGCGCGGATCCCACTCGTCCTCCCAGCGCGGCTCCCCGTCCTCCTGCTGCGCCGCCGCGAGGTAGCGGAAGCGCAGGCGGGTGATGCCGGCGTCCAGGACCTGTACGGGGCCGCGCGGCTCGAGCGACGCGTCCTCCTCCATGAGCGGGTAGCTCTTCTGCACGAGGAGGCCGCGCCCCGGCTCCAGGAAGTACGCCAGGCTGCGGACCATGCCCCCGGCCGGCGCCGGCTCGTGCGGGTCCGGGGCGGCGTGGAAGTGGATGCGGTCCGCGGTGCCCGTGAAGACCACCACGGGGCGGCCGCCCACCAGGGCCGTGGTCGGCTGCACCGCGGAGAGGTCGGCCGCCAGCATGCCGGCCAGCACGCGCACCCGCTGCTGCACCTCGGCGCGCTCCTCGCCGCGGCGCCAGGAGCGGCTCCCCATCCGGAACGCCTCCAGGGCCAGCACCCCGAGGAGCGAGAGGATGGAGAGGGCGATGACCAGCTCCAGGAGCGTGAGGCCGGCCTGCCGGCGGGGGATGCTCATCGCACGCCGCCCGCCCGCGGCGCGGGCGTCCGCCCGCGCGCGCCGGCCCCGGCACCCCGGGCGGCGCCCGGCTGCGCCGCGCCCGCCGGCGCCGCGGGGACGATGTGCTGCTCCGCGAGGGCAACGCGGAGCGTGGTCAGCTCCAGCCGCTTCTCGCCCCCGCGCCCCGGCCAGGCGACGGCCACGCGCACCGTGTACAGCCGGGCGGGCAGGTCTTCCGCGGACTGCTGCGGCTCGATCTCGGTGCGCCAGGCGTAGCCGCCCTCGGCGGTGCCGGCCGCGGAGCCGGCCGCGAGCGGGGCCAGCCACAGCTCGGCGAGCTTCCGGTTCGCCAGGAGCACGGCGCCGGTGTAGTCCCCGGCACTCCTGGTGGACCGCAGCCCCACCGAGAGGAGCTCCATGGCCACCCCGAGGACGAGGCCCAGGAGCATGATGGCCAGCACCACCTCGAGGAGGGTGAAGCCGCCCGATGCGAAATGGCGCGACCGCGTGCGCCACCGGCTGGCGGGTTCGGCACTCGGCACTCGGCACTCGGCACTCGGCACTCGGACCCCCTACACGCCCGGCTGCGCCTCGATCTTCGCGTGCCCGGTCAGCGCCTGGATGCGGATCCGGTAGCTCCGCTGGCGATCGTCCAGCACCTGCACTTCCCCGCCGACCGAGTTGCCCCGCGGAAAGAACAGGATGCCGATGCGCTCGCCCGGCGGCACGGCCTCGCCCACCCGCACCTCGCCGAACCGGAAGCCGGACGGCAAGGCGTACCGCCGGATGCGCGGATCCTCATCGCGCTCGGGATCCTCCAGCACGCGGGGGTCGGCGGCGTCCAGCCAGTAGACGTTCCGGCCGCGGTCGAGAACCACCTGCAGGGGCGCGCGGCGGGCCACGGCCTGGTTCCGGGCGTAGGTGAGCAGGGTCCTCACCTCGCTCACGGCCCCCTGCAGCCGCCAGTGCCGCAGGCCACCGGCGAGGGGGGGCGCCACCAGCGCGGCGGTCAGGCCCACGATGGCCAGGACCACGATCAGTTCCAGCAGCGTGAAGCCGTTCGTGCGTCGCCGAATACCGCGCGTGTGCGGAGGCGCCTCAAAGGGGCCCAGATGCAAGGCGGCGCGCCGCAGGCCGAGCGAGGCGTACTGGAGGTACGCCGCAGCCCCTCGACGTTGCTCGGGGCCCTGAGCTTGTCGGAGGGCGAGTGCCGAGGCGCGACAACGCCGCAGATGGCCCCTTGTGAGCCGCCTGCTAGAGCGCGCTCTTCTTGGGCGCCAGCACCTGCCAGCTGACCACATCCGCATCCTCGCCCTCGCCGCCCACGGCGCCGTCCGCCCCCAGGGACACGAGATCGTACTCCCCGTGCTCGCCGGGCGCCTTGTACACGTACCCCCGTCCCCACGGGTCCGCCGGGATCTCCTTCTTCAGGTACGGGCCGTCCCAGTTCTCCACGCCGGGGTTGGCCTGCAGGGCCTTCAGCCCGGCCTCGGTGGGGGGGTATTGCCCGACGTCCAGCCGGTAGTTGTCGAGCGCGGCGCCGAACAGCTCGATCTGGGCCTGGGCCGCGGCCTGCTTGGACTTGCCCACTCGACCGAACAGCCGCGGCCCGACCAGGCCGGCCAGCAGCCCGATGATGACCACGACGACCAGCAGCTCGATGAGCGTGAACCCGCGTGCCCGCTCGCGCGCGCGACGCCGCCGCTCAAGCCTCTCCCGTGTACGCATGTCTTTCATCCCCGCATCGTCCGGCTCATGGCTCAGGGTTGTGCCCCACTGCTCTCCGGCTCAGCGCTCGGCACTCGGCTCTCGGCGCTAGATCGGGATGTCGCCCAGGCTGATGATGGCGAGGAGCATCGAGAGGACGATGAAGCCGACGAGCAGGCCCAGCGACAGGATGAGGATCGGCTCCAGCAGCCCCAGGAACCGCTTCACCGAGGTCTTCACGCGCTCGTCGTAGACCTCGGCCACCTTGAGCAGCATCCCCTCCAGCCGGCCCGTCTCCTCCCCCACCGAGACCATGTGCAGCGCCATGGGCGGGAAGACCCCGGTCGCCCGCAGCGGCCCGGCGATCCCCTCGCCCCGCTTCACGCCCTCCCCCAGGCGGGGCAGGCCCGCGGCCAGGGCGGCGTTCCCCACCGTCTCGGCCGCGATGCCCAGGGCCGTGAGGACCGGCACCCCGCTCTGGAGGAGGGTCCCCAGGGTGCGCGCCAGGCGGGCCACCTCCAGCTCGCGGACGATGCGGCCCACCAGGGGCAGGCGCAGCTTCAGGCGGTCCCACGTCCTCCGGCCCTCCTCGGTCTGCAGGTACCCGCGCAGCCCGAAGCCGACGAGGACCGGCACCCCCAGGAGCAGCCACCAGTACCGCGCCGTCACGGCGCTCACGCCCAGGAGGATCCGCGTGGACAGCGGCAGGAGCTGGCCCGAGTCGGCGAAGATGCCGGCGAACCGCGGGATCACGAAGTTGAGCAGCACGACCACCGCCCCGCCGCCCACGGCCAGGACGAGCGACGGATAGAGCATCGCGGACACCACTTCGTCCCGGATGGCCTTGGCGCTCTCCATGAAGGTGGCCACGCGGCCGAGGACGACCTCCAGCGCCGCCCCGGCCTCCCCGGCCCGCACCATGTTCACGTAGAGGCGCGAGAAGAGCCGGGGGTGCTTGGCCAGGCTGTCGGCCAGCGAGCGCCCCGCCTGCACCTCGCCCAGGAGCTGCCGGATCACGGGCCGCATGCGGCCCGCCTCGGCCAGCTCGGCCAGGATGGCCAGGCTGCGGTCCACCTCCAGGCCGGCCTCCAGCAGCGTGTGCAGCTGCTGCGTGAAGGCCAGCACGTCCTGGCGCGTGGGGCCGCGCTGCCAGCCGAGCGGCGTCGCGGCGGCCGAGGCCAGCGGCGCGACCCGGACCGGGTAGTACCCCTTCTCGCGCAGCCAGCGGACGACCTCGCGCTCGCTGGGCGCCTCGTGCTGGCCGCGCACGACCTGCGCCGATCGATCCAGGGCGCTGTACTCGAAGGTGCCCATGCTGGGACGCCCGCATGGCGCGGCCCGGGCCTGCCGGGGGGCGGGCGCGGAGCGCGCACGGATTCAGGGGTCGGGGGCTACGCGGGTGGAGCGGATCGGGGATGGCGATGCGGAGACGGACGCGTGACGGGCGGCTCAGTTCTCGCGGGTGACCCGCAAGACCTCTTCCGGCGTGGTGATGCCGGCCGCAACCTTGCGACAGCCGTCCTGCCAGAGCGTGGTCATTCCCCGCGCGACTGCGTCCGCGCGGATGCTGCCCGCATCCCCCTTGGCAAGGATGAGCCGCTGGAGCGGATCGTCCATGACCAGCAGTTCGAAGATCCCCAAGCGTCCCGAGTAGCCGGTGCCGGTACAGGAGGGGCAGCCATTGCCCTTGAACAGCCGGAGGCGCCGTGTCTCCGGCGGCAGATCCTTCAGGACCTCGGCGGAGGGCGCGTACTCGGTCTTGCACGCGACGCAGATGCGCCGCACCAGCCGCTGCGCCAGCACCGCCAGGAGCGTGGACGAGACGAGATAGTTTTCGATGCCCATATCGAGAAGGCGGGTGATCGCCCCCGCCGCATCGTTCGTGTGGAGGGTGCTGAGCACCAGGTGGCCCGTGAGCGCCGCATGGATGGCGATCTCCGCGGTCTCCCGGTCCCGGATCTCCCCGACCAGGATGACGTCGGGGTCCTGGCGCACGATGTGCCGCAGCCCCGCGGCGAACGTGAGGCCGATCCGCGGCTTCACCTGGATCTGCGTGATCCCGTCGAGCTGGTACTCGACCGGGTCCTCGATGGTGATGATCTTCTTCTCGACCGCGTTGATGCTGCGGAGCGCCGCGTACAGGGTGGTGGTCTTCCCCGAGCCGGTGGGCCCGGTGACCAGCAGGATGCCGTGCGGCTTCCGGATGAGCCCGCGGAAGGTGCGCGCGGCCTCCTCGGGAAAGCCCAGGCCGTCCAGGTCGGGCAGCGTGCTGGCGCGGTCCAGGAGCCGCATGACCACGCTCTCGCCGTAGATCGTCGGGATGGTGGAGACGCGGATGTCCAGCTCCGCCCCGCCGGCCCCGGTCCGGATGCGCCCGTCCTGCGGCAGCCGGCGCTCGGCGATGTTCATGCGCGCCATGAGCTTGATCCGCGAAATGACCGCCGCCTGCAGCCGCTTGGGCGGCGCCTCGGTGTTCACCAGCACGCCGTCCACGCGGTAGCGGACCCGCAGGGACTCCTCGAACGGCTCGATGTGGATGTCGGAGGCCCGGACCTCGGCGGCGCGGGCGATCAGCAGGTTGACCAGCCGGATGACCGGCGCCTCGGAGGCCAGGTCCTTCAGCTGGGCCACGTCCTCGGAGCCGCCCTCGGCCGGCTCGCCGTCCTCGGCGATGTCCTGCACGATGCGGTCGATGGAGCTCGAGGCGCCGTAGTGCTCCTCCAGGGCCCGGAGGATCTCGCGCTCGCCGCCCAGCAGGACGCGCACCTCCCCCCCGGCCTGGAGCCGGATGTTGTCCACGGTCTCCACGTCGCCCGGGTCGCGCATCACCACGGTGAGCGTCCCGTTCTCCAGGGCCAGCGGGAAGAAGACGTACTGCTGCATGAAGCGCAGGGGGAAGGCGTCCGTCACGCGGCGGAGGGTCAGGCCGGGATCGGCCAGCGAGATGGCCGGCACGCCCAGGCTGGCGCTGCGCGCCGGGAGCCCCGCGTCCTCGCCGGCCGTGCCCGGCTCGCCCAGTCGCGCGACCGGGGTCAGGCCGCGGGCGCGGTCCACCGGGTCGGCCGGGGCCCCGCCGCGATCGAGCAGGACATCCTCGACGGAGGGAGACGCCATGACGGTCCTCATGTGCTGCGTGGGTGCGACCGTACTATAGCCGAGCAACGCGAAGACACAAGGCCACGTTTCGCCGCGGTCATGCGCGTCCGATTGACTGGACGAGAGAACGCGGGAGAGTCGCAGCCCCATGCGCGGCGCGTGCCGGACTATCGCACCGGGAGCGGGACGCCGTGTTTCTCGTCCCCCGCCCGCGCGGATGCCGGCGGTCGCGGCCCGGGAACGCAACTCTTGCACGGCAGTCCTTGCACTGCCGGGCCGCCCTGCACAGTGCCGGATCGTCAGTGCGTCCGCCAACTCGCGGTGCCCGCGCAGATCCGAGGCGAGGGGGGACCTGGCACCGCCCTCGCATTCCCGGCGGTGCACGACCCCTCATCCGCGTCCGTGGTTCCGGCCGGGGCCACCCGGCGGCCCCCACGCGATCGCACGCCGCGCCGTCCGGGTGCTCGGTCATCTTTCGGTTCTTCCCGGCGGCCGTGGCGGGCGGCACGTCGCGCCGCGATCGCGGTTCTCGCTTGCGCCACCAAAGGAGCCTGCCATGACCCCTCTTCGCCTGGCGTCCCACATGCGGGTCGATCAGTGCCCCACCCCGAACGCACCCGCGGAGGACGTCTCGTCCCAGCGCGCGACCCGCGTGGAGACGCGGGTGCACCAGCGGCAGTGCGAGCGCTGCCAGCGCTGGTTCTGGCCCTGGGACGCGAGCCGCGAGAAGTGCTACGTCTGCCAGCCGCTACCGCCCGACCGGCTCAAGCACGTGCTGGAGGGCATCCACGGAGCGGCCCGCCCTGCCGCGGATGCGGCGGAGCCCGAGCTGCTCGCCCTGTCCGCGCGCTAGGCCATGCCGACCGGCGAGGTGTCCGGGATGCCGGCCTCCGCGCCCCCCAGGGTCCCCCGGCGGCTGCGCCGCCGCCTGCGGCGACTCGGCAAGTGCTGGCGGCCGGTGGTGAGCAGCTCCGGGGTCAAGGAGTGGAGCGACGGGGAGGTGGCGCGTCTCCGCAGGAGCTGGATCAGCGGCTTTTTGCGCCGGCACGTGTGCCGCTGCGCCTTCGTGGCCTTGCTCTACCTGGTCGCGCTGGCGTTCCTCGGCGCATCGGTGGAGCGCTACTGGCACTGGATCCAGACGATCGAGGCGGACGCCGGCGAGCCGGTCCGCAAGGTGGACCAGTGGAAGGCCTACTGCGCGGTGAGGCCCTGGGTGCGGGGTTGTAAGCCTGCCGCCAAGGCGACCGTCCAGGAGACGCCACGGGTCGGCGGCGTCGCGGCGGTCGCCTGGCGGGGCAGCCGGGCCGAGGTCGCGTCGTACGCGGGGGAGATCCCCGACCATCGGACCGACTACTAGCGAGGCTCCGCCTCAGACGATGAAGCGTGGGTGGTCTTGTTCAGGCCCTTTCCTT
>JBHGAX010000101.1:0-11857 GCA_041946635.1 Methylomirabilales bacterium (SeqCode) | reverse complement strand
GCCGGAACGCGCCTCCCCCGCGATACTGGGGAGCGAGAGGAGCCCCATGCAGGAGATCACCTGGGAGCACTTCCAGCAGGTCGAGCTGCGGGTGGGGACGATCTGCGCCGTCGAGGACTTCCCCGAGGCCCGGAAGCCGGCCTACAAGATCGCCGCCGACTTCGGGCCGGAGATCGGCGTGAAGCGGTCGAGCGCGCAGGTCACCGCGCTGTACCGCAAGGAGGAGCTGCTGGGGCGCCAGATCATCGGCGTGGTGAACTTCCCGCCCAAGCAGATCGGCCCCCTGCGCTCCGAGTTTCTCCTCACCGGCTTCCACACGCCCGCCGGCGTCGTGCTCGCCGTCCCCGAGCGCGCGACGCCGAACGGGGCCAAGCTCGGGTAAGCGGCGGCGCGCCGCGCCTGCGTCCATGCGCGAGGACCCGGCTCCCCTCCCGCTCCCCCTCTCGCCGCGAGCCCCGGCCGGCGCCGGGCCGTCGTCCCTGCGCATCGGGACCAGCGGCTTCAGCTACGCCGACTGGCGCGGGCCGTTCTACCCCGCGCGGCTCCCCGACCGGCAGATGCTGGACTACTACGCCGAGCGGTTCCGGGCGGTGGAGATCAACTCCACCTACTACCGCATCCCCCCGGCCAGCACCTTCGCCTCCCTCGCGCGGCGCGCCGAGGGCCGGCTGGAGTTCACCGTCAAGACGCACCAGGACCTGACACATCACCGCGACCGGTACGCGGGGGCGGCGCCCGTCTTCCGGGCCGCCCTCGCGCCGCTCCGCGAGGCGGGCGTCCTGGGCTGCGTCCTGGCCCAGTTCCCGTCCGCCTTCCGGGCCGGGCCCGACGCGCGGGAGTTCCTGCGGCGGCTGGCCGGCGACCTGGCCCCTGATCCGCTCGCGGTGGAGTTCCGGCACGCGAGCTGGATCACGGAGGAGACCTTCGCCTGGCTCCGCGAGCAGGGGATCGGCTTCTGTGCGGTGGACACGCCGCGCCTGCCGGGCCTGCCGCCGCCCGTCGTGGCGGTGACCGCGCCCGTCGGCTATGTCCGCTTTCACGGGCGCAACGCCGGGACCTGGCGCTCCGGTACCGCCGCGACGCGCTACGACTACCTCTACACCGAGGACGAGCTGCGCGAGTGGGCCCCCAGGGTTCGCGCCGTCGCGGCGGACGCGGAGCGCGCCTACGTCTTCTTCAACAACCACGTCCGCGGCCAGGCGGTCCTGAACGCCCGGATGCTGGCCGACCTGCTGCGCGGCTAGGCACGCGCGGCGGCGCCGGCCTTCACGCGTTTTCGGCGGCCGGATCGCTTCGGCCTTGTCCGCGCCGCCGCCTCGCGATAGCATCGGCCTGGAGGCGGCCATGACCGAGCGCAAGATGCTGATGGGCCACACCCCCGATATCCTCCGGCGGAAGCTGGAGGATTTCCTGGCCAAGGCCGGCAAGCGGTTCGGCGACCTGAAGGGCAAGGTCGAGTTCTCCATGCGACCCGACGTCGCGTTCGGCGAGATCGGCGGCCTGGCCCGGGCGAAGCAGGAAGTCGCGGGGCTGGTCTATGCGCTCCGCAGCCCCGACCTGCACCGAAAGTGGGGGACGCGCCCGCCCAGCGGCGTGCTCCTCTTCGGGCCGCCGGGCACGGGCAAGACGCTGCTGGCCAAGGCGCTGGCCCGCGAGGCGGAGGCGGTCTTCCTCCACGTCAGCGTCCGCAACATCGTGGCCAAGTGGTTCGCCGACTCGCTGGACGTCTTCCTGGAGGTGTTCGGCCAGGCCAAGGAAAGCGGGCGCTGCGTGCTCTTCCTCGACGAGATCGACGACCTGGTGTTCGACCGGGCCGTGCCCGAAGAAATGCGCGCGGCCAGCCGCCGGCTGGTCAACGCGGTGGGCGAGCAGCTGGACGAGATCGGGGCGTCCGGCGACCTGCTGGCGGTCGCGTCCACCAACCGCCCGGACGCCGTGGATCCCTCCCTCATCTGCCCGGGCCGCCTGGACCGGCTGATCGAAGTTCCCCTCCCCGAGACGGACGAGAAGCGGGAGATCCTGACCATTCACATGCGGCGCGCCGAGAGCCTCGCCGGCCGGCCGCTGTTCGCCTCCATCGACCTCGACTCCGTTCTCGCCCGGACGGTGAAGCTGAGCAGCGCCGACATCGCGGGCGTCGTGCGGCGGGCGCTGGAGGAGAAGGCGCAGCAGGAAGGCGCCGGCGCGCAGCCCGGCCCCGTGACCACCGAGGACATGCAACAGGCGATCGAGACCTACCGGAAGACCAAGGACGTGATCGAGAAGATCCGGTACGGGCAGTACCTGTGAGGCGGGGATCGGGGACCGGGGGTCGGGGCAGAAGAACAGGACGCCCATTACGGCAAAAAATCGGGCCGCCCGCAAGGGCGGCCCGTGGCTTTACCCTGCCCCCCGCTCTTACCGCCGCTTGGCGCCCTTCCTGAGCTGCTGGCTGCGGATCAGCTCAACCGTGTAGCGGTAGCGGTCCGAGCGGAAGTAGCTGTCCACCGCCTCCACCGGCTGGCCCTCCACCGAGTAGACGGCCGTCTCCATGTACAGGATCGGCTCGAAGACGCTCACGCCGAGGAGCGAGGCCACCTCCACGTCCGCCTTCGCGGACTCCACGGCGTGGCGGATGGTGCCCAGGGAGATGCCCAGCTTGTCCTCCAGGAGGTGGAGCATGGTCTGGGTCTGCAGGTCCCGCTCGCTGATGCGGGTCCCGATGTCCGGCACCAGGTAGTTGATCACGTACGAGAACGGCGCGCCGTCCACGGCCCGCAGCCGCTTGAAGCGAACCACCTCTTCCCCGCCCGGCACGCGCAGGATCGTGGCCACGCGATCCGGCGCGGGCACCTTCTTGATCTCCAGGATCTTCACCTCCGCCTGGTGCCCCTCGGAGAAGAGGTCCTCGGTGAAGCCGGTGAGCTTCACCGACTTCGTCTGCGTCGCCTTCTCGGTGACGAACGTGCCCTTCCCCTGCTTCCGGTACAGGAGGCCCTCGGAGACCAGCGCGGCGAGGGCCTGGCGCACGGTGGCGCGGCTGATCTTGTACTCCTTGGACAGCTCCTGCTCGGTCGGCAGCTTCTGGTTGGGCAGCACCTCCCCGCCCTCGATCTTCGAGCGCAGGATGTTCTCCAGCTGGTAGTAGAGCGGGATGAACCGGTTGGGGAAGGTGCTGGCCGAGTGCCGGCCGCTCCGGCCCTCGCGGGGTCCGCCGTTCTCTGCCTTTGCCATCGTCGCTCACTCTCCCCTGACGCGCAGGATTGCGCCCTTTGAAGCAGATTCGGCCAGCCGCGCGTAGCGGGCCAGGATGCCCCGCAGTTCGCGCTTGGGCGGCTGCCAGGCCGCGCGCCGGCGGGCCAGCTCGTCAGCCGGGACCAGGAGGTCCAGGCGTCGGTTCGGGATGTCGTACTCGACGAGATCGCCGTCCTGCACCAGGCCGATGGGCCCGCCCTCCGCCGCCTCCGGCGAGACGTGGCCGATGCAGGGGCCGCGCGTGGAGCCGGAGAAGCGCCCGTCGGTCACCAGCCCGCAGTGCTCGTCCAGGCCCATGCCCACCAGGATGGACGTGATCTGGTGCATCTCGCGCATGCCCGGGCCGCCCTTGGGGCCCTCCAGCCGCACCACCAGCACGTCGCCCGGCTTCACCACGTCGCCCAGCAGCGCGCGGATCGCCTCCTCCATGCTCTCGAACACGCGGGCCGGCCCGCGGTGCTCCAGCATGTTCTTGAAGCGGACCCCCGCCTGCTTCACCACGGCCCCGTCGGGGGCCAGGCTCCCCCGGAGCACGGCCAGGCCGCCCTCGGGGTACAGCGGGTTGTCGAGCGGGCGGATCAGCTCCCGGTTGGTGACCGTCGCGCCCTCCAGGTTCTCGCCGAGCGTCCGGCCGGTCACGGTCATGGCGTCGAGGTGGAGGAGCTTGCGCAGCTCGTGCATGACGGCCGGGATGCCGCCCGCCTCGTCCAGGCGCCCCACGGTGTACTGCCCGGAGGGCTTCACGTTGCAGATGTGCGGGACGCGGCGGGCCGCGGCGTCGAACTCGTCCAGGTCGAGCGGAATGCCCGCCTCGTGCGCGATGGCCAGCAGGTGCAGCACGCTGTTCGTGGAGCCCCCCAGCGCCATGTCCACCGCCATGGCGTTCTCGATGGCCGCCCGCGTGACGATCCGGCGGGGGGTCAGGTCCTTCGCCAGGCAGGCCATCGCCAGGCGGCCGGCCTCGCGCGCCAGCGCGGGACGGAGCGGGTCCACGGCCCGCATGGTGGCGCACCCGGTGGGGGACATGCCCAGCGCCTCGATGAGGCAGCCCATGGTGTTCGCCGTCCCCATCATGGAGCAGGAGCCGGGGCCGGGGAGCGCGGCCTTCTCGATCTCGGTGAGCTCCTCCCGGCTGAGCTTGCCCACCTTCACCTGTCCGGCGAACTCCCGCATGGTGGAGAGGGTGATCTCGGTGTGCTCCTTGTAGCTCCCGCCCTCCATCGGCCCGCCGGTGAGCATGACCGTGGGGATGTTGACCCGGAGGGCGGCGAGGAGCTGGCCCGGCTCGATCTTGTCGCAGCTGCTGATCATGACCGCCGCGTCGAAGCGGTGGCCCTCCAGCATGATCTCGACCGTGTCGGCGATGGCCTCGCGGCTCGGCAGGGAGTAGCCCATGCCCACGTGGCCCTGCGCCATCCCGTCGCAGAGCGCGACGGTGTCGAACTCCAGCGGGTTGCCGCCCGCCTCCCGGACCCCTTGCTTGACCAGCTCGCCCAGCGCGCGCAGGTGCATGTGGCCGGGCACCACCTCCGTCCAGGAGTTCACGATGGCCACCAGCGGCTTCCCCATGTCCCGGTGCGGGATGCCGATGACGTGCAGCAGGGCCCGGTGGGCCGTGCGGTCCAGGGGCTCGTGCAGGTCGCGACTCCGCAGCTTTCGTTCGTCCGCCACGCACCGCTCCTTTTGGTTCTCCGGAGAAGGACTCGCCTGATCCTGTTCGATCATCAGGATGACAGGGCCAATTCAGTACCACACGCAGAAGGGTCTGTCAAACGCCGGGCGGGCTACCGGACGAAGGCGGCCGGACGGTCGGCCAGGGCATCCTGGACGCGGATCCGGTGCATGGGCAGCACGCTCTCCGGCAGGGCCCGCGGGTCGAAGTACCCCAGCTCGAGCGTCTCCTCGGAGGTGCACAGCTGGCCCGACACGGGCCGGCAGGCGAAGAACAGGCTCACGTAGTGCACCACATTGCCGTCCGCGTACCGTACCACCTGGAAGGCCGGGTCGGAGTAGACGCCCACCAGCTTGAGCGGCTCGACCTCCAGCCCGGTCTCCTCCCGAACCTCGCGGCAGATCGCGGCCGCGGCCGACTCCCCGATCTCGATGGCGCCCCCCGGGAGCCCCCACTGGCCGTTGTCCGAGCGCCGCTGGAGCAGGACCTCGCCCGCCGCGTTGCGGATGATGGCGCTCACCGAGGCTCGCAGGCTGGTGGCCTTCCGCGCGTCGGGCTCGGGCTGCATCGACGACCTCCTACGACCGGTGATTGAGACGTTCGGCCCTTCGTGTCCCGGACAGTTATACAGGAAAGAACGCCTTGCGCGGCCAGAAAACGTCCCGTACGATGCGACACCTTTTCCCGGCAAGTTCTCCGACGTGGCGGGCAGCGGGCTGTACCCGGGGAGGAAGATGAACCACCCTGTCTTGCCCTTCCGCATCGTGCTCTTCGGCGTCCTGGCGATCGCGCAGGCGTATCTGTTCCTCCGGCTCCGGGAAGCCGTCCGGCGGTCGGCGTGGCCGCGGTGGCTGCAGACCATGGCCGTCGCCGCGATCGGCACGCTGGTCGGGGCGTGCTACCTGCTGAACATCTACATCGTGGTGCGGCGGCTGCCCTGGGTGGATCCGCCCTTCCTGGCCCAGGTGGGCGTCCTGTACCCCGTGGCCATCTGGAATTTCGCCTCCGCCTTCTCGGCCCTGGTCCTCGCGCTCCTGCGGAGCGCGGGGCGCATCCGGCGCAGCCTCGTCCGGTGCTGGCGGTCGCTGAACGGTAGCGTTGTGCCGGCCTCCCCCGACCTCACCCGCCGGCGCTTCCTGCAGGCCGGCGTGGGAGCAGTGGCGTCCTCGCCGCTCTTCTTCGCCACGTACGGCGCGGCCGCCGCCAGCATCCGCACCGAGGTGGAGGAAGTGTCGCTGGCCTTCGGCCGGCGCCTGCGGGTGGTCCACCTCACGGACATCCACGCCGGGCTCTACATGACCCGGGAGCACCTGCGCCGCTACGCCGACCTGGTGAACGGCCTCCGGCCCGACCTCGTGGCCCTCACCGGCGACTACATCTCGAACTCCATGTCCTTCCTGCCCTGCATGGAGGAGCTGGCCCGGGTGCGGGCGCGCTACGGGACCTTCGTCACGCTGGGGAATCACGAGCACTGGAACGGCGACGCCCGCGAGGCGGCCGCGTTCTTCCGGAAGCTCGGCATGGCCGTCCTGCAGAATGAGCATCGCCTCCTGCACACGCCCGACGGGCCGGTCGCGGTGGCGGGGATCGACGACCTGGAGGCCGGCAGGCCGGACCTCGACGCCGCGCTCCGCGGCCTGGCCCGCTCCCTGCCCACCATCCTCCTGTCCCACCGGCCCGAGATCTTTCCCCGCGCCGCGGCGCGGCAGGTGAATCTCACCCTGTCGGGCCACTGGCACGGTGGGCAGGTGAAGGTGCCGGTGCTCGGGATGGATCTCAGCATCGCCCACCTCATCAGCCGGTACCCGGAGGGCCTCTACCGGGAGGCCGGCTCCCACCTCTACGTCAGCCGCGGCATCGGGACGACCGGCCCCCCCATCCGGCTGAACGCCCCGCCCGAGGTGGTGCTCTTCCACCTGACCTAGTCGTGAGCGAGCCCGCCCCGCCGCGCCTCTGCGCCGGGCGCCCGAGCGCCCCTGCGCCCCTGCGGGGGCCGGTCCTTCCCCTCCGGCAGCAACACCGTGTCCTCGTGGGAATACGGCGGCGCGCAGCAGCAGAGGAAGACCAGCGGGGCCCGCCCCGTGTTCCGGATCGCGTGCGGCGCGCCGGGCGGGATGAGAATGCCGTCGCCCGGCCCGACCGCCCGCGTCTCTGCCCCCACGCGCATCGCCCCCCGGCCGCGCAGCACGTAGTACAGCTCCTCGGTCCGCCGGTGACGATGGGGCTGGGTGCGGGCGCCCGCCGGCAGCGTGGCCTCGGCCAGGCTCTGCCGCCGGACGCTGGCGGTGGTGCGGTCGAGGATCGAGCGGATCTCCGAGCCGTCCTTGGTGATGAAGGGTCTGCTCCGGTTCCGGTTCACGATTTCCATCAGGTTCCCCCTGTGTCCGTCGGGCCTCCGGCACCATACCAGCGGGCGCATCCCGACACAAGCCGCGGACGGCGGCCGGAGCCTGCAGGGCCGCGGAAAAGGGATTGACACGTCCCCGGGGGGCGCGTTACAAGAGGCGAGCGATGGACTCCGACCCAGGAAACGTCATCCGGCAAAGGACGTCGGCCATGTAGGCGCAGCACGGGCCGGCGCCACCTCGAGGGGCCGCCCATGGCCAGTCGCGGCGACCTGAGCTTCTACCGGGACTTGCTGTACAAGCCCGTCATCGATCGCGACGGCCGGCGGGTCGGTGCCCTCCAGGATCTGGCCGCAGATTCTCCCGCCGCCCCGGCCATCCAGCGGATGGTGATCCGCCCGCGGGGCCCCGGCCGCGGTCCCGGGCCCCTGATCCTCTCCTGGCAGGCGGTGGAGTCGGTGGAGGGCGGCCGGATCCGCCTCCGCCAGGCCGCGGCGGAGCTGACGTCCCAGCCCCTCGCCTCGGGCGCCATCCTGCTCCGCCGGCACCTCATGGACCAGCAGGTGGTGGACTGCCGGGGCGCCAAGCTGCAACGGGTCAACGACCTCACCATGGGCCTGGACAACGGGGACCTGCTCCTCTGCGGCATGGACACGGGAGCGCGCGGCTTCCTGACCCGGCTGGGCTACCGCTGGGGCCTGCTGGCGCTCGCCCGCCCGCTCTACCGCCGCCTGCCGCGCCACGAGATCGCCTGGGCCCTGGTGGACCGGGTGGAGCCGGCCCGCGGCCACATCCGCCTCCGCCTCTCGCGCGACGAGGTGCGCTCCGCCCTGCGCCGGCCCGAAGCCGCCTGATCCTGTGCCGATGGCCACCCTCTCCTTCACCCAGCTCCGCCACCGTCCCGTGCAGGACGCCGACGGCGTACCGGTCGGCCAGCTCGAGGACCTGGTGGTGCTGGCCCTCGGGGCTCGCCCCCAGGTCACGAAGTTCAGCCTGCGCCGGGTGGCGGGCGACGAGCTGATCCTGCCCTGGGACCTGGTGGCCGACCTCCCGGCGGATCGCGGGACCGCCATCCCCCTCCGGCGCTCGGCCACCGAACTGCTCCCCGCCGCCCTCCGGCCCGACGAGATGCGGCTCGGGCGGAACGTCCTGGACAAGAAGGTGGTGGACACCGCCAACAAGAAGGTCGTGCGGGTGAACGACATCGAGCTGGAGGAGCGCGAGACGGCCCTGCAGGTCGCGGGGGTGGAGGTCGGGGTGCGGGGGCTCCTGCGCCACCTGGGGGGCGAGCGCCTGGGCGAGGCCCTGGCCGGCCGGCTGGGCACGGTCCTGCCCCACCAGGTGGTGCCCTGGGAGGCCATCGAGCCGCTCGAGACCGAGCTCACCCGCGCGAAGCGCCACGCCGTCTACAGCAAGCTGGCGAAGCTCCACCCCGCCGACATCGCGGACATCATGGAGGAGCTGAACCCCGGCGAGCGGGCGGCCGTCGTGGCCGCGCTGGACGAGGCCACCGCCGCCGAGGCCATCACCGAGGCCGAGCCCGAGGTCCAGGCCTCCGTGGTGCAGATGATGGAGCCCGAGAAGGCCGCCGACATCCTGGAGGAGATGGAGCCGGACGAGGCGGCCGACATCCTGAGCGACCTGCCCGAGGCGAAGGCGGAAGAGCTGCTCGAGACCATGGAGCCGGCCGAGGCCCAGGAAGTGGAGGAGCTGCTCGAGCACGAGGAGGACACGGCCGGGGGCCTCATGACCACCGAGCACGTGGCCTTCCGCCCGGACCTCACCGTGGCCGAGGCCATCCGGCGGATCCGCCAGGAGGCCAAGGACGCGGAGACGATCTACTACCTGTACGTGACCGACAGCGCCGAGCGGCTCCTGGGCGTCTTCAGCCTGCGGGAGCTGATCCTGGCGGACCCCGGGCTCCGGCTGGAGGAGCTCATGACCACGGAGGTCGTGAGCGTCCCGCCCGAGACGGGCCTGCGGGACGTGGCGGAGGCGTTCACGAAGTACAACCTCCTGGCGCTGCCGGTGGTGAGCGGCGAGGGTGAGCTGCTCGGGATCGTCACGGTGGACGACGTCCTGAATCTCATCCTGCCGATGATATGGAAGAAGCGGGCAGTCCGGAAATACATCTGAGCGACGCCCTCGTGGAGCGCCGGCGAATCTGGCGGCGCGGGCTGCCCTCGCCGGTCGACCGCCTCGGGGCGGGGCGGAAGCATGCGCGTACGCTGGGGCCGCCTGCAGCGCCGCCTGCTCCTGTTCCTCGCCGTGATGGGCCCGGGCATCATCACGGCCAGCGTGGACCAGGACGCCGGGGGGATCACCACCTACTCGGTGGCGGGGGCCCAGTACGGCTTCGCCCTGCTCTGGTCGCTGCCCTTCATCGTCCTGGCCCTGGCCGTGGTCCAGGAGATGGGCACGCGCATGGGCGTGGTCACCGGGCGCGGCCTGGCTGACCTCATCCGCGAGCGCTTCGGGGTCCGCTTCACCCTCCTCTGCCTGGGCATCCTCGTCCTGGCCAACGTGGCCAACACCGCCTCCAACTTCGCGGGCGCCGCCGCCAGCTTCGAGATCTTCGGCGTGGCGCGCCACTGGTCCGTGCCCCTCACCGCGCTGCTGGTCTTCACGCTCGTCGTCCACGGCACCTACCAGGCCGTGGAGCGGATCTTCCTGGTGGCCAGCGCGGTCTACGCCGTCTACGTGGTGTCCGCGCTCCTGGCCACGCCCGACTGGCGGCTGGTCCTCCGGGCCACCGTGCGCCCGGCGCTGGCGCTCGACGCCGGCTACCTCACCACGCTCATCACCATCGTGGGCACCACCATCGCCCCCTGGATGCAGTTCTACCTGCAGTCCAGCATCGTGGACAAGGGCATCCGGCTCCGGGACCTCCGCCTGGCCCGGCTGGACGCCTACCTGGGGAGCGTGGTGGCCGGCCTCATCGCCTTCTTCATCATCGTGGCCTGCGGGGCCACGCTCTTCCCGCGGGGCATCCTCGTGAACTCGGCCCAGGACGCAGCCCTGGCGCTGGAGCCCGTGGTCGGCGGCTACGCCACCTTCCTCTTCGCCTTCGGCCTGCTGAACGCCTCCGTCTTCGCCTCGGCCATCCTCCCGCTCTCCACGGCCTACGCGGTCTGCGAGGCGCTCGGCTGGGAGACGGGCGTGGACCGGCGGCCGGGCGAGGCTCCCGGGTTCTTCGCGATCTACACGCTCATGATCCTCCTGGGGGCCGGCCCCATCCTCCTGCCCCGGGCGCCCCTGGTCGCCATCATGTTCTGGTCGCAGACCCTGAACGGGCTCCTGCTCCCGCTGGTCCTGCTCGTCATGCTCACCCTGGTGAACGACGCCAACCTCATGGGCCGCCACGTGAACGCCATCGCCTTCAACCTGGTGGCCTGGGGCACGGCGGCGGTCATGATCGCCCTGAGCCTGCTGCTGCTCCTCACGACCCTGGCCGCCTGAGCAGGCTGCCGGGACCAGAACCGGGACGGCCACGCAGAACTTGAACCGCCGAGGCGCCGAGCACGCCAAGAAGAACCCTTCAAGAGCGTCGGACAACACCGCCAGAGCACGAGGCGGGTCTCCGGTTCTTCCGCGCGCCGCAGGCGCGGCCATGCGGTCCTTGGCGGTCTTGGCGCCTTGGCGGTGCGGCCCTGTTCTAGGGTTTGGCTTGGCCCGCCCGTGCAATCCTGCTATCCTCGCACCGCTTTCCGCCCTCCACGCCCCGCGCAGGAGCCGCCGCCATGCCGTCGCCGTGCGACCAGTCCCCGGGCCGCCGACCCGCCGCCCGCCCCTACCCCATCCGCGACTGGCCCGAGGGCGAGCGCCCGCGCGAGCGGCTGGTCCGCGAGGGGCCGGCCCGCCTGACGGAGGCCGAGCTGCTCGCGATCATCCTGCGGACCGGCACCCGGGGCCGGAGCGCGGTGGAGCTGGCCCGGGGCCTGCTGCGCGAGTGGGAGGGGCTGGCCGGCCTGGAGGCGGCCGAGCCGGCCGCGCTCGGCGAGTCGCTCGGCCTGGGGCCCGCCAAGGTCGCCCAGATCAAGGCGGCGCTGGAGCTGGGGCGGCGGCTCCTGCAGGAGGTGGAGCGGCAGGCGCGCTCGCGGATCGGCAGCTCCCGGGACGTCCTGGAGCTCTACGCCCCCCGCCTGCGGGGCCTGCAGCAGGAGCGGTGCGAGCTGGTCCTGCTGAACGGCGGCAACGAGGTGGTGGGCTGCGCCACGCTGAGCGAGGGCTCCCTCACGGAGAGCCCGGTCGACCCTCGCCGCATGCTGGAGCTGGCCAACCGCCACCACGCCGCGGCCGTCATCCTGGTCCACAACCACCCCTCGGGCCACTGCCAGCCGAGCGCGGCCGACCGCACGCTCACCGAGGATCTGGTCTGCGCCGGCGACCTCCTCCACGTCCCGCTCATGGACCACGTCATCGTGGGCCGGCGCGACCACTTCAGCTTCGCCGACCACGGGCTGATCGAGGAGTACCGGCGGCGCACGCGACGGCCGGCATGAGCGCCCCCGCCCCCCTGGGCCCCCCGCCCGCCGCGCCGCGGGACGACCCGCGGAGCTTGGTGGCCGTGGCCCTGGGCCGCCGGCCGGCCGACCTGGTGGTCCGG
>JBHGAX010000100.1:0-11944 GCA_041946635.1 Methylomirabilales bacterium (SeqCode) | reverse complement strand
CGGAGGAAAGCGCGATGCCAAATGATGCGGGGTTGCGCGAGGCCGTGGTCACGCTCCTTCGCGGGGGCCGGGCGCACGTCACCTTCGAGCAGGCGGTGGCGAACTTGCCGGAGCCCCTGCGAGGGAAGAAGCTGCGCCGGATGCCATACACGGCGTGGCAGCAGCTGGAGCACATGCGAATCGCGCAGTCGGACATCCTCGAGTACATTCGCACCCCACACCACGTTTCCCCCGCGTGGCCCGACGGGTACTGGCCGCGAGAGGCCGCGCCGGCACGGAACGCGTGGACCAGGAGCGTGAAGGCGTTCCGGGCGGACCGCCAGGCGCTGCTGGACATGGTCACGGACGCCCGGACCGATCTGCTGGCGCGGGTGCCTCACGACCCAGACGGCCCCAGCATCCTTCACGAGATGCTCCTCGTGGCCGACCACAACGCCTATCACGTGGGGCAGGTGATCGCCCTCAGGCGACTCCTGGGCGCATGGTAGCCCCTCGACTTGCACCACGCTGCGCTCGGCGCGAGCGGGTGCGTGGGAGCCCCTTAAGGGGGACGCCCCGTACTTAACGTACTTGTCGGGCAGACCGCCGAGCCGCCCACACGCCCCTCGACTCCGCTGCGCTGCGCTCGGGGCGAACGGCTCCCTCTGCGCCCCTGCGGCTCTGCGTGAGGCGGGTTCTCGCCCTATCCCGTCCGGAACCGCCGCAGGCCGGTCGCCTTCCAAATCAGCAGGGCGAGGAGCAGGGCACCCGTGCCCGCCATGAGCGTGATGGCCAGCGGGGCGCCGACGGCGGAGGCCAGGCCGCCGATGAGGAGGGCGCCCAGGGGCCCGAAGCCGATCGCCAGCATGAGGGTGCCCATGGCGCGGCCCCGCATGCTGTCCGAGGCGCTGACGAGCAGCGTGCTGCTCTGGAAGGTTGCGAAGGTTGCGGCGCCCCCGCCGGCGACGAACAGCAGCAGGAAGGAGAGGCCGAACCAGCGCGAGAACGAGAAGAGCAGCACGCCCGCGGTGAACACCGCGGAGCCCAGGATGAAGGCGAGGCCCTTGCGCTTCACGTCGTGGCGGGCGGCGATGAGCAGCGACGCCGTGAAGGCGCCCAGGCCGTCGGCCGCGAGCAGGAGCCCGGCGAGCTGGGGGCCGAGGTCCAGCGCCTTCTTGGCCACCACCGGCGCCACCTGCTGG
Source organism: Methylomirabilales bacterium (SeqCode) (assembly GCA_041946635.1). Taxonomy (GTDB): domain Bacteria; phylum Methylomirabilota; class Methylomirabilia; order Methylomirabilales; family 2-02-FULL-66-22; genus 2-02-FULL-66-22. Next base: position 10,763 of record JBHGAX010000100.1, on the reverse strand, counting down.
TAGGGGAAGGCCAGGAGGTTCATGACCACCGTGATGGCCAGCACGCCCAGGATCACCGGGTGGGCCAGCACGTAGCGGAGCCCCTCCGCCAGGTTGCGGACGATGGGGCCGGGACGCGAGGGCCGGGCGGGCGGGGAGGCGGGCAGCCCCAGGTAGATCCAGAAGTTGACGACGTACCCCACGGTGAGGAGCAGGAGGCAGCCGCCCAGGCCGATCACGGGCCAGAGCAGCCCGCCCAGCACCGGCCCCAGCATCTTGGCGCCGTCCATGCCCACGTGGTCCAGCGCCATGGCGTTCACCACGCGCCGCGGCCCCATCATGTCGTAGATGTAGGAGCGGCGGGAGGGCAGGTCCAGCGCCCAGGAGCAGCCGAGCGCGGTGACCAGGACGGCCAGGTGCCAGAGGGCCAGGCGGCCGGTGAGCGCCAGGACGGCCAGGGCGGCGGAGACGGCCGCGTTCCAGAGCTGCGCCGCCAGCAGGACCTTCCGCCGGTCGTAGCGGTCCGCGATGAGCCCCGTGAGCAGCCCCAGCACGAACATGGGCAGCATGCGGTAGAAGCCCACCAGCGTCACCTGGAAGGCGGAGTCCGTCATGACCAGCACCTGCCACTGGAGGACGAACAGGTCCATCCAGCGCGCCGAGTACCAGTACATGCTCCCCAGCCAGACGCGCCAGAAGCTGGGGATACAGAAGGCGCCGAGGATGGGCTTGCGCTGGAGCGCGGGGGGCCAGGGCATCAGGCGGGCGTGCGCGGTTCGCCGGGCGCAAGCCCGGCAGCGCCACTGCTTGCGGTGGCGCTCTTGGCGTCTTGGCGATTCACGGTCCTACAGGATGTTGGCGGCCAGCTCGGCCAGGTCCGACCGCTCGCCCTTCTGCAGCTCGATGTGCGCGGCGATGGGGATGGAGCGGAACCTGCTCACCACGTAGTTGAAGCCGTTGCTGGAGGAGTCCACGTAGGGGTTGTCGATCTGGTAGGGGTCCCCCGTCAGGACGATCTTCGTGCCCTGCGCCACCCGCGTGATGATGGTCTTGACCTCCAGGGGGGTGAGATTCTGGGCCTCGTCGATCACGATGAACTGGCTGGCGATGTTCCGGCCGCGGATGTAGCTGAGCGCCTCGATGACGATGGTGCCGTTCCGGACCAGGTCGCCCGTCCGCTGCTCGTGCCCCATGTTGAGGTCGCCCAGCAGCTCCAGCGCGTCGTAGATCGGCTGCATCCACGGGTTCAGCTTCTCTTCCAGCGAGCCGGGGAGATAGCCCAGCTCGCGCCCCATGGGGATGGTGGGGCGCGCCACCACCAGCCGGCGGTAGTCGCGGTCCTGCACGGTCTTGCGGAGGCCGGTGGCCAGGGCGAGGAGCGTCTTGCCGGTGCCCGCCTTCCCCATCAGGGTGACCAGCCGGATCCGCTCGTCCAGCAGCGCGTCGAAGGCGAAGTACTGCTCGCGATTGCGCGGGCGGATGCCCCAGACGCCCTCGCGGCTCTCCAGGATGGGCACCAGCTGCTGGCCGGAGCCGTCCACCTTGGCGAGCAGCGAGCGCTTGGGGTTGCTGGCGTCGGTGAGCGTGCAGTACTCGTTCGGGAAGTGCGGCCCGGCGCCGTTCAGCGGCAGCCCGCCGCTCGTGCGGAAGGCCTGCAACTGGTCGGGCCCCACCGGCAGCTCGAAGGCGCCGGTGTACAGGTCCTGCGGCCGCACGTGGTCGGTCTCGTAGTCCTCGGCCTGCAGGCCCACCGCGTCGGCCTTGATGCGCAGGTTGATGTCCTTGGTGATGAGGACGGTGGGCACGCCCGGGTCGGCGTCCTGGATGTGCCGCGTGAGCGCGATGAGCCGGTCGTCCACCGTGCTGTCGCCCACGGTGAGCGGCCCGTTCTTCCCGTTCTTGCTGGTCAGGAGGATGCGCAGCCGCCCGCCGTTCGCCAGGGGCACGCCCTCGCTCAGCCGGCCGTGCGCCCGCAGCCCGTCGAGGAGGCGCGATACCGCCCGGGCGTTGTGCCCGCGGTCGCTGGAGTCGCGCTTGAACCGGTCGATCTCCTCGATGACCTCGATGGGAACGAGGACGTTGTTCTCCTGGAAGCAGAGCAGGGAGTGCGGATCGTGGAGCAGGACATTGGTATCGAGGATGTAGTTCTTGATCACAGGCTGCCCCGAGGTACCGGCAGAAGACCCATCGGAAAATTGCTCAGGCATCCTCGCGCATGTTCCTCCCGAACCCCGGCGGGGCGCAACGCAGCACACGGGCGGCTGGACCTTCCACGGACAGCGGAGCCCATGGTAAGGTAGCCGCCCGCAAAGGGCAAATCCAAAAACGGAAAGGTGTGCAGATGCCGAAACTCCTCGCCCCGGCGCTCGCGCCGGTGGCGCGGCTCGCCCGCCCGCGCATCACCGTCATCCGGCCGGGCGGCCTGGGCGACACCCTGCTCCTGCTGGCGGCCCTCCAGTGGCTGCGGGCCCGCCTGCCCGGCGTGCGGCTCGGGCTGGTCGGCTCCGCCTGGGCCGCCGCGCTCCGGCCCCTCGTGCCGTGGCCGCTGGAGGTCTTCCCGTTCGACGCCCCTGCCCTGGCGCCGCTCTTTGGCAGCGGGTCGCCCCGCGGCGTCAGGCCGCTGCCGCCGGCCGACGCCGTCGTCCTGTACACCGCCGACCCCGGGTCGGACTTCGTCCAAAACGTCGTCCGGCTCTCGGCCTGCCCGGTCCTGGTGTGGCCCGTCGCCCCCGGCGCCGGCCGCCACGCGGCCCAGCACTTCGTCGAGCCGCTGGCCGGGTCCGCGCCCGCCCTGGCGGACCTCGACCCGCCCGCGCTGTGCGTCCCGGACGCGCTGCGGGCGTGGGGGGCGCGCTGGCTGGAGGCGCACCTGGCGGGGGATGTCCGGCCCCTGGCGGTCCACCCCGGGAGCGGCGGACGGCGGAAGTGCTGGCCGCCCGAGCAGTTCGCCGAGCTGATCCGCCGCCGCGGAGAGCCCGTCCTGCTGATCGAGGGACCGGCGGACGCCGAGGCCTGCCGCGCGGTGCGCGAGGGCCTGGGCGGCCGGGTGCCCCTCGCCACGGCGCGCGACCTGGAGGTGCCGCAGCTCGCCGCGCTGCTCCTGGCCGCCGGGGGGTACGCGGGCAACGACAGCGGGGTGACCCACCTCGCCGCCGCCCTGGGGCTTCCCGCGCTGGCGATCTTCGGGCCAACCGACGCGGCGGTGTGGCGGCCGCTGGGAAAGTGCGCGACGGTCATCCAGCCGCCCTGCGGGGCTGCCTGGCCCACGGTGGACGACGGGCTGGGCGCACTCCCGCCTCTCATCCCTGCCCGCTTCCGGGCCCAGGGGGGCCGGTAGGGCCCCCGCGGGCCGTTTTGAGTTGCCCTTCCCTCCTTCGCGTGACAGAGACAGGCGGGACGGGCGACGCGATCTGGACCTTCGACCATGAGGAGGGACGGTGGACACCTTGCTCTACGCGCGAGCGCTGATGGGCGTCTCGCTCGGGTTCCACATCCTCTACGCCGCCCTGGGGATCGGCCTCCCCCTGATGATCATGATCGCCGAGGGCCTGGCGCTCGTGCGCGGCCAGGAGATCTACCACGAGATGGCGCGGCGCTGGATCCGGCCGGCCGGCGTCCTGTTCGCCATCGGCGCGGTCTCGGGCACGGTCCTGTCGTTCGAGCTCGGGTTCCTGTGGCCCGGGTTCATGAGCTTCGCGGGCGGCGTGATCGGGCTCCCCTTCACCATGGAAGGCTTCGCCTTCTTCACGGAAGCCATCTTCCTGGCGATCTACCTGTACGGGGAGGGGCGCCTCTCCCGGCGGGCCCTGTTCCTGTCCACCATCCCCATGAACCTCTCGGCGGCCGCCTCGGCCGTCTTCGTCATCAGTGCGAACGCCTGGATGAACACCCCCGCGGGGTTCAGCCTGGAGGGAGGCCGAGTGGCGGCCGTCCAGCCCCTGGCCGCCATGGCGAATCCCGCGTGGCTGCACCAGGCGCTGCACGGCACGCTGGCGTCCTACGTGGCGACGGCCTTCGCGGTCGCCGGCCTGTACGCGGCCGCCCGGCTCCGGGGGCGGGAGGGCGAGCACATCCGCCGGGGCCTCGGGCTCGCCTTGGTCGTGGCCGCGCTGTTCCTGCCGCTCATGCCCCTCACGGGCGATTACGCCGCCCGGGTGGTGGCCCGCACCCAGCCCGCCAAGTTCGCGGCCATGGAAGGGATCTTCCAGACGACGGCCGGCGCGCCGATGCACATCGGCGGCTGGCCCGACCTGGAGGCCGGCCGCATGCGGTACGGCCTCGAGATCCCCAAGCTCTTGAGCCTGATCACGTTCTGGGACCCGGACGCCGTCGTGACGGGCCTGCACGCGTTCCCGGCGGACCGGCGGCCCGATCCCCGGCTGGTCCACACGTTCTTCCAGGCGATGGTCGGCTCGTTCTTCGTCATGGCGTTCCCGCTGGCCTGGGCCGGGTGGCTCCGGCATCGCCGACGTCTGACGGCGCCGCCGCGCGGCTTCCTCTGGGCGGTGCTGGGGGCGTCGCCGTTCGGCTTTCTGGCGCTGGAATCGGGGTGGCTGGTCACCGAGTTCGGACGGCAGCCCTGGCTGGCGGCGGGCTACATGCGGCTGGCGGAGGGCGTCACCCCGCGCGCCGGCATCGAGTGGGTGTTCCTCGTCTTCCTGGCGGTGTACGTGGCGCTGACGGTCGGCCTGCTCCGGCTGCTCCTGTCCGGGGGCCGGCCGCGCACGGGCGCGCCGTCTGGCGCGGGGCCGGCGCATGATTGAGCCCTTCGCCTCCCCGGTGGACCTGGCCGCGATGGTCCTGCTGGGCGGGCTGGTTCTGTACGCCGTCTTCGGCGGCGCCGATTTCGGGTCCGGCGTGTGGATGGCGCTGGCCACCGGGCCGCGCGCCCGGGCGCAGCAGGAGCACCTGTTTCACGCCATCGGGCCCGTGTGGGAGACCAACCACGTGTGGTTGATCTTCGTCATCGTCACGCTCTTCACCGCGTTCCCGGCCGGCTTCAGCGCGCTGTTCATCGCGCTGCTCGTCCCGCTGGTGATCACCCTGATCGGGATCAACTTCCGGGGGGCGGCATTTGCCTTCCGCCACTTCGGCCGCCACGCCCCCGTCCAGCTCCCCGCGACCGCGCAGGTCTTCTCGATCTCCAGCATCCTGACGCCCCTGGCCATGGGCATGGCCGTCACCGCCTCGGCGGCCGGCCGCATCCGGGTCGTAGGGCAGACGGTGGAGGCGGGGCTGTGGTCGTCCTGGATCACGCCGTTCACGGTGATCGGCGGGCTCGTCGGCACGGCCATCTGCGCGTTCCTGGCACCCGTCTACATGACGGTCCGCGTCCGGGGCGAGCTGCGGGAGGACTTCCGGCGGTACGGGATGCTCGGCGGCATCGCCCTGGGCGTGCTGACCGCGGTCGAGATTCCGGTCGCGCTGCTGGACGCCCCGCAGTTCGCCGCGCGGCTCCTGCAGCCCCGGTGTCTCGTCCTGGTCGGCCTGGCCTCCAGCCTCGGCGTGGCCACGCTGGGGCTCCTCTGGATTCGCCGGTTCGTGGCGGCCCAGATCGCGGCCGCCGGCACCGTGGCGGCCACGCTGGCCGGGTTCGGCGCGGCCATGTACCCGGACCTGATCCTGGGCCAGCTCAGCCTGGCCGAGGCCGCGGCGCCCGCCGCGACCCTCCGCGCCTACCTGGCCGTACTGCCGATCGGCGCGCTCATCCTCGTGCCCTCGCTCTGGCTCCTCTACCGGATCTTCACGCGCTCCGTCGACATCGAGTAACCGTCGAGCGACCGGCGAGAGGGGTGGGCCGCGGGGAGCGGTTCGAGGCGGGGGCGGCCGCGGATCAGCCGCCCGCGAGGTGGTACTTCTTCATCTTGTAGCGCAGCACGCGCTCGCTGATGCCCAGGGCCTCGGCGGCCTGGGTCTGGACGCCGCCGTGCCGCTCCAGGGCCTCGCGGATGGCCTGGCGCTCGATGCCGGCCAGGACCTCGGGGAGGCTGCGCGGCTCGGGATCGCGCGGGCGCTCGCCCGGACGCAGGGCCGCGGGCAGGTCCTCCAGGTCGATGACCGGACCCTGCGCCAGCAGGACGGCGCGCTCCACGAGGTTCTCCAGCTCCCGCACGTTCCCCGGGAAGTCGTACTTCATCACCGCGTCCCGCGCCGCGGGGGTCAGCCCGGTCACCGTCCGCCCCTCCCTGGCGGCGAACTTCTTCAGGAAGTGCTCCAGCAGGAGCGCGATGTCCTCGCGCCGCTCGCGCAGCGGCGGGATCTGGATGGTCACGACGTTCAGCCGATAGTAGAGGTCCTCCCGGAAGGCGCCCTGCCGCATGGCGGCCTCCAGGTCGCGGTGCGTGGCCGCGAGGATGCGCACGTCCACGCTGAGCGCCCGGGTGCCGCCCAGCCGCTCGAACTGCCGCTCCTGCAGGACGCGCAGCAGCTTCACCTGCAGGGTGGGCGCGAGGTCCCCGATCTCGTCCAGGAAGATGGAGCCGCCGTCCGCCAGCTCGAAGCGGCCCTTGCGCTGGGCGACGGCGCCCGTGAAGGCGCCCTTCTCGTGGCCGAACAGCTCGCTCTCCAGCAGCTGCTCCGGGAGCGCCGCGCAGTTCAGGCTCACCAGCGGCCCGGCCGCGCGCCGGGAGTTGAAGTGGAGGGCGCGGGCGATCAGCTCCTTGCCCGTCCCGCTCTCGCCCCGGATCAGCACCGTGGCGTCCGAGGGCGCGACGCGCTGCACCAGCGCCAGCACCTCCTGCATGCGGCCGCTCTCGCCGATGATGCCCGACAGGCGGTGGCGCTCCGTCAGGCTGGCCTGGAGCTCCCGGACGGCGCTGCGGAGCCGCGCCTGCTCGGCCACCCGCGCGATGCGGAGGAGCAGCTCCTCCAGGTCGAGGGGCTTGCTCAGGAAGTCGGCCGCGCCCTCCTTCATGGCCTGCACGGCCGTCTCCACGCTGCCGTAGGCGGTCATGAGCAGGAGCGGCACCTCGGGGTTGATGTCGCGGAGCGCGCGCAGCAGGTCGAGGCCCGACATGCCCGGCATGCGGCAGTCGCTCAGCACGAGGTCCACCTGGCTGGCGCGGAGCTGCGCCACGGCGTCCGCCCCGCCCGCCGCCACCAGGACCTCGTGGCCCTGCTTGCGCAGGAAGCCGGCCAGGAGCTCGCGCTGGGCCGCCTCGTCGTCCACCACCAGGATGCGGAGCGGATCGGTTCCCACGGACGACCTCAGGCGCCGGGCGCCAGGCGGGGCAGGGCGATCACGAAGGCGGCCCCGCCCGCCGGACTGGCCGCCAGGCGGAGGTCGCCGCCGTGCTCCTGGACGATCTTCCGGCTGAGGGCGAGGCCCAGGCCCGTCCCGCCCTCCTTGGTGGTGAAGTAGGGCTCGAAGATGCGATCGGCGTGCGCGGGCGGGATGCCGGGCCCGCTATCCGCGATGCCCACCTCGACCGTCTCCGGCGCCGCCGCGACCCGCACCTCCAGCCGCCCGCCGTGCGGCATGGCCTGGAGCGCGTTCAGCAGGACGTTCATGACGGCCTGGGTGAGCTGCTGCCGGTCCATGCGCACCCGCACGTCGGCCCCGCCCAGCGCCGCCCGGATCTCGACCCCCTGGGCGGCGGCCTGCGAGCCGAGCAGGGCCAGGGTCTCCTGCAGCAACCCGGCGAGCGACTCCTCGGTGAGGGAGAGGCGCAGCGGGCGGGCCAGGGCCAGGAAGCGATCCACGATGGTGTCGAGCCGCGCCACCTCGGCCTGCATGAGGCGCGTGAAGCGTGCGTACTCCTCCCGGTCCGGCGCGGCCGCGGGGGCGAACTCCAGCCGGAGCCGCTGGAGGCCGACGGAGATCGCGTTCAGCGGGTTCCGGATCTCGTGCGCCGCGCCGGCGGCCAGGTTGCCCATGGCGGAGAGGCGCTGCTCGCGGACCATGGCCGTCTCCAGCGCCCGGCGCTCCGCCAGGTGGCGGGCCTGCAGCCAGAAGATGGCCACCGCGCCCGCGATCCCCACGAGCAGGAGCCCCAGGCTGTACCGGACGACCTGCCGCCGGGCCTGCGCGGCCGCCGCGTCCAGGCCCGCCGTGCCGAGGGTCAGGCGCACAAGGCCGCGGCGGTCCTGCTCGATGGCGAAGGGCTTCACCACCTCGTAGGCCTCCCGGCCGTCCGGGCCGGTGGTGCGCCGCCCGCGCACCCCGCCCGCCTCCAGCCCCGCCCGCAGGAAGGGATCGTCGACCCGGCGCCCCACGCCGGCCGGGCTGCTGCTGGCCAGGACGGTGAGCGTCCCGTCCAGCAGGTCCGCGCCCGCCACGCCCGCCTGGCGCGCCAGGTCCTGGATGAGCCGCTGCAGCCCGATCTGCCGGCGGTAGCTCAGGAGGTAGTCGGCGTCCGCGTGGACCGCGATGATGCCCGGAAACGTCTGCGCGGGCACCGCCACGCCGAACTCGCTTCCCTCCCAGAACCGACGGACCCTGGCGTCCCTGGGGAGGCCGGGGAAGATGCGGGTCGGGTCGCCCCGCATGCCCCAGCGCTGCCCCCACATGAACGGCATGTCGTGGCGCCCGCGGGGCGGGTGGGGCGGCGGCGGCTCCTGCGGCGCGCGCATCATGCGCCGCATCATCATGCGGGGGTGCGCCGGCTCCGGATCGTCGCGCCCGCCCGGCGCCCCGGCGCCGTCGCCCGCGCGCGGCCGGCCGGCCCACGGGGGCCCCGCGGTCTCCGCGGCGGGCGTGCCCGGCGGCGGGATGGGCAGGGGGTTGCCCCGCGCGTCCAGGATCTCGATCCGGGCCAGCTTGTTCTCCGCCACCACGCGCTCGAGGAGCGCGGCCGCGCGGGGCGAGCGGGCCACGAAGGAGTCCACGAAGCGCGCGTTGTCCAGGAGGCGCTGCGCCACCACCTCTTCCAGCAGCGCCTGCCCGGCGATCGCGTTCCGGCTGCTGGCCTCCAGCACGCCGATCAGGGCGGCCCCGCGGTCCTCCAGCTCGCGGCTGAGCTGCTGCTCCAGCCGGCGGGACTCCATCCAGGCGTGGCCGCCCAGGAGCAGGATGAGCAGGAGCACCGTGGCAAGCAGGGCGGGCCAGGCGGCGGCGAGGCGGAGCGTCGAGGGCTTCGGCATGGGACCTCCGGGCGGTCGTAGCGTAGCATAGACAGCGCGGGCGAGACGAGTGCCGAGTGCCGGGCGGAAGAGCCGAGTGCCAAGAGCCGAGAGCCGAGTGCCTGGTGCCGAGCGAGAGAGCCGCCACCCTGGAGCCGAGTGGACACACGAAACCCCGGGGAAGGCCCCGGGGTTTCGTGATCGAGCAGCCTCCTAGAACGTCCGGGCGGGGAAGGCGCGCACGCCGCCCCAGGGGGTGATGTGCAGGTAGGTCACCTCGTTCTGCGGGCCCTTGAGCTCCACCTGGTACATCGGGCCGCGCGGTCGCTGGAACTGGATGAACTTCTCGACCCTGTAGTTGGCGAGGTGCTTCGCGACGTACTCGTTCGCGATCTCCTTGGCCTTGGCCTCGTCGATGGGCGTGGCGCTCGCCGGCGTTCCGCCCGGGCCCCGGTTGCCGCGTCCCATCATGCCTCCGCGCGGACCGAACCCGGGCCCGGGCTGCGCTCCCGGCTGACCCTGCGCGCCGCTCCAGCACGGCCCGCCGGCGCCGGGGCCGAAGCCCATTCCCGGCCCGCCCATCCGGGCCAGCGCGATCCCCGACACGCCCAGCACCAACGTGATGATCAGGACGATCCCCAGAATCTTCTTCATGCCCTGTCCTCCTCTTCTTCCCCTGCCTGTTGATGATGAACGACCGTTGCACCGCGGAGGGGCAAGCGGTGTGCCAGGCACCGGATCAGCGCTACGTCCTGCAAGCTCGCTAAACGACGGGGGTTCGGCACCGGCTGCTCCTGGGGAGCCCCCGTCCCATGCCGCCTGCCTCGACAAGATTCGCTGGGCGCTCGACAAAAACGTCGAGGTCCCGGTCGGTTTGCGCGGCGGAACAACCCAGGAAAGAGAGCGCTTGGCACCGCGCCTCGCTGTAGAGTATCCTTACACTCGGTTCGGGGCCGCCATCTTGCTGGACGCCGATCAACCACTGGGTAGCACTCCGAGACAGGAGGGGGTCATGGGCAAGGACAGCCTCACCATCACGGACAACCGTACCGGGAAAAGCTACGAGGTCCCCATCCAGTACGGGACCTTCCCGCTCTACGGGGCGTCCATCCGCGGCAGCGACCTGAAGAACATCAAGGTCTCGGAGGAAGACTTCGGGCTGATGAGCTTCGATCCCGCCTTCGTGAACAGCGCCTCGTGCAAGAGCGCCATCACCTTCATCGACGGCGAGCGCGGCATCCTGCGTTACCGCGGCTATCCCATCGAGCAGCTGGCGGAGCAGAGCAACTACATGGAGGTCGCCTACCTCCTGGTCCACGGCGAGCTGCCCACCAAGTCCGAGTACGACACCTGGGTGCGCGAGATCACCGAGCACACCATGGTGCACGAGAACATGAAGCGGGTGTTCGACGCCTTCCACTACGACGCCCACCCCATGACCATGCTGATCAGCGCGCTGGCCGCGCTGTCCAGCTTCTACCCGGCGTCCCGCCACGTCGAGGACCCGGTCATCCGCGAACATCAGATCTACCGCCTCATCTCGAAGGTCAGCACGCTGGCCGCCATGGCGTTCCGCAAGACCAAGGGCCTGCCCTACGTCATGCCCGACAACGACCTGTCCTACATCGGGAACTTCATGAACATGCTGTGGCGTCTGGCGGAGCCCAAGTACGCGCCCAATCCCGTGCTGGAGAAGGCGCTGGACGTGCTGTTCATCCTCCACG
>JBHGAX010000010.1:0-29709 GCA_041946635.1 Methylomirabilales bacterium (SeqCode) | reverse complement strand
GTCCAAGGTCCAAGTCCGAGGTCTTCGGTGCTCGGCGCCCGGCACCCGACCCGGTTCGAGATCCACGGTTCGAGGTTCACGGCTCCGGGGTCGGGGGTCGGGGACCAGGGGCCGGGGAGAGCAAGAGCGCGGTCTGGAACAGGTGCCCGGCACCCGGCACGCCGGACGGTCCACGGTCCACGGCCCGACGGTCCACGGTCCACGCGGCTCGTCACTGCGCCTCGGAGACGACGGCCACCACGTCCGACAGGGCCACCCGCTCATCGCCCAGCAGCAGGATCAGCCGGCCGTCCTCGACGTTGAGGCCGGTGACCGTGCCGCCGCCGGTGACGACGCCAGGCAGGACCTGCCCGGCGGCGTTCACCGCCCGGACCCGGTACCGATAGGCGCCCGCCGGGAGGCGCCGGCCCGCCTCGTCCAGACCGTCGAAGGGAACCTGGTGGCTCCCCGCGCCCTGCGCGCCCAGGAGCAGCGTGCGGACCGGGGTGCCCGCCGGATCCTGGATCTGGATGGCCACGCCTGCGGCGCCTGCAGGCAGGCTGTAGGTGATGGCCGCTCCCCCCTGCGTCCCGAGGGAGAGGCTCCCCGCGTTCACCGTGACGGTGCGGCCCAGGAGCGCTGCGCCGCCCGTCAGGCCGCCGCCGGACTGGGCCAGGAGCCGCTCCAGGGAGCGGTTCATGTTCTGCAGCTGCTCCAGCGAGCTGAACTGGGCGGTCTGCGCCATGAACTCGGTGTTCTGCATCGGGTTCAGCGGATCCTGGTTCCGCAGCTGGACGGTGAGGAGCTTCAGGAAGTCCTCCTTGTCCAAAGTCTGCGGCTGCGCCGGGGCCTCGGCCGCGCCCGATGCGAAGGCTTTCGACATGATGCCCGACAGGACGCTGCCGGCCAGCGAGGCGATGATGCCCGCGACCATGACGACTCCTTTCGGTAAGCGACGCGGTCGAGAAGAACCGATGCGTAACCCGTGACCCGTAACCTTCCGGAAAGGCGGCCGTGGTCGCTCCGGTGCTCCGTGTCCCGTGTTACGAGTACGGCTTAGATCCGCACGTCCAGCCGGCCGGGGCCGGGGCGTGCCGGCCAGGCGCTTGCCTCCCCGAGCCTCGCCTCGGCCTCGGCCCGGCGGCCGATCCACGCCGGGGTGCGCGGCGCGCCCGGGTGCCTGCCGTCCCACCCCGCATGTCCGTCCATCGGGGTGCCGACCCGCAGCGAGCTGACCGGCAGCCCCTGCTCCTCCAGCGCCACGCGCAGCGTGGGCAGCCCGCCCGCCAGCGCCTCCCGCGCAGCCGGGGAGGCGGCGTCGAGCCGTGCGCTGAGCGTGCCCTCCACCCAGCGCAGGCGCACCCGCACCTCGCCCAGCGACTCGGGGTACAGGGTCAGGCCGACCTCCAGACCGCTCTCCCACGCACGGCGGACCGCGGCGACCACGCGCGGCAGGTTCACGGGCGCGAGCGTCGGCTCGCGCCGGCCGTCTGCGGCGCGGGGCCCCGGGCCGCCCGCCGGGGCGTCCGCCCGGACAGCCGCCTCCAGGACCGGCCGCACCGCCTGGATGTCGGGGTGCGCCGTCGCCTCGGCCTCCCCCGCCGCGGCGTGCCTCCCGCCCTCCCACCCGCCGGCCGTCTCCCGCCTCGGAAGCGGCGAGACGGAAGGGATGCGCCCATCGCCGGCCGCCTCGTGCGCCTGCGGCGCCACCGGGACGTCGGCCGCCCGCGGCTCGGCCGAGGGTGCGTCCCCCGGCCCCGGGACCCCCACGGCTCGGCGGGGCTGCCCGTTGCCGGTCGGAGCCGGGACGGCGGGCGGCGCCGGGGCCTCACCCTCGCCTGACTGCGCGTCCGCCTCGGCCAGGGCAGGCGCGGGAACCGCCGCCGGCCGCTCGGCCGAGGAGGCCACGCTCCCGGCCGCTGGGTCCGCAGGCTCGGCCGAGTTCCCGGGCGGCGAGGCGGCGGATGCGGGGAGCCCGGCCGGTGGCTCCATCGCCCCCGCCACGGCGGCAGCCGGGGGCGCCGCAGGCCCCGCCGAATTCGCCGGCCACGCGCTGGAGGCGGGCGTCGTGGTGGCCAGGGACGCGGAATCCGGGCTCAACTCGCCGGCCGGGTCGGCCGATACCTGGAGCACGGCCGGCGATGGCTCGATCGCCGGTGGCAGCGGGCTCCCGCCGCCGGCCATGGCCGCGCCATCCGGCGCGGGCGCGGCCGGCGGCCCAGAGGCCGGCGCGGGTCCAGCCTGGACATCGCCGGGCGCGGGCGGTGCAGCGCCGGGGGTTGCCCCGGCCGGACTCGTCCCGGCGGGCTGCGCGGGCCGGTCCCCGGGCGCGGGAGCCTCGACAGCGGGCGGCGCTGGGGCCGGCGCGGAGGCCGCCAGGAGGGCGGCCATCAGCCCGGCCGGCACCGCCGCGGACGCGTCCGGCTCCGCCCCGGCCGGCACGTCGTCCTCCGCGAGATCGCCCTCCGCGGCCGGGGTGCCGTCCGCCAGCAGCGCCTGAAACGGCAGCGCCACGGCCTCGGGCGCGGCCGCGGCGGGACGCTCCTCGGGCACGGGAGCCTCGGCCGGCGCGACGGCCACCGGCGGGATCACGAGGCGCTCCCCGGCGCCTTCAGCAAGCGCGTCAGCTCCGCGGCGGCGGCCGGCGTCATGGCACCCAGCACCTTGGCCGCCTGCCGCTCGCGCATCCCGGCCATGACGGCCGCGGCCAGCGGCCGCTCCAGCTTCTCGAGCACCGCGGCGGCCTCCTTGGGCCGCATGGCCTCGTACAGGCGCGCCAGCCGCGCGGTCACATCCGCGGCGGCCTTCGGCGCACTGCCGGAGGGCGGCGCCGGCGTGGCGGCCGGGGGCGGACCCGGCCCGGCGGCGCCGGCGGGCGCGGCCGGCCCGGCCGGCTCTTCCGCCGCGGGCGCCGGCGGGCCGGCGGCCCGGTCGTCGCGCATCCCGGGCGCCGGCGCGGCTGGCGCCGCGGGGGCCGTGGCGGCCGTGGTGTCGCGGAGCCGTGGCAGGACGCCCCGCTGCAGCGTGCCGGTGCCGGCCAGCGTGGCGACCACCACCAGCAGGAAGACGCCCGCGTAGATCCCGATCCACCTCCCCGACATGCCTACTCCTCCCTGCGGCGCGCGAACCGGCCCGCGGCGATCTCGTCCAGCTCCCCCTGCTCCAGGCGCTCCTGCGCGCTGCGGAAGCGCGCGGCGGCCTGGTCGCGGAGCCGCGCCACCACCTCGCGCGACCGCCGGCGCTCCAGCAGGCCGGCCCGCCGGGCCCGCGCATCCTCGCTCGCCGCGGCCGCGCGCCGCGCCAGGGCGCCGGCCCGGCCGGCCAGCCCGGCGGCGTAGCGGACGTGGGCCGCAAGCTCGGCGCCGTCCACCGGGGTGCGCAGCCGCACGCGGAACGCCGCCGCGGCATCCGCGGCCGCCCGGCGCACGCCGGCGTGCGCTGCGACGGCCGCCCGCTCGTCGCGGAGCGCCTGGGCCAGCGCCTGCTCCGCGCGCTCCTCCTGGAGACGCCGGTGCTGCAGCAGCTTCTCGAGCGGAAACCGGAATCGCTTCACGGCACGGCCTCGCGTCGGCGGTGGCGGGTTCCAGGCTCCAGGGTCGAGTGCGGTTCGAGGTTCGAGGTCGGACCGAACGGCGTCCGGTGCGCGGGTCGAGGCCGCTGCCGGGCACCAGGGGCCGGTCCGCGGGTCACGCGCGCCTCAGCGCGCGGCGTCGCTCCAGATCTCCTCCAGCGCCCGCAGCGTATCCTCGAACCGCGCCCGCTCGCCGGGGGCCTGCCGGAGGAGGGCCTCGATGCGGGGGAGCCGGGCCAGCGCGTCGTCCACCGCCGGGTCGCTCCCTGCCACGTAGGCGCCGATCCGCACCAGGTCCTCGACCGCGCGCAGGGCCCCCAGCGCCTCGCGCACCCGCGCCGCCGCTCGCTGCTGCGCCGCCGTGGCCACGTGGGGCATCAGCCGGCTGACGCTGGCCAGGACGTCCACCGGCGGGTAGTGCCCGCGATCCGCCAGGGCCCGGGACAGGACCACGTGCCCGTCCAGGATGGCGCGGGCCGCGTCGGCCACGGGCTCGTTCATGTCGTCCCCCTCCACCAGCACGGTGTAGAGCCCGGTGATGGCGCCCGGCCCCTGGCCGGGCCCCGCCCGCTCCAGGAGCTGCGGCAGCAGGGCGAAGGCCGAGGGAGGATAGCCGCGGGTGGTGGGCGGCTCGCCGGCCGCCAGCCCGACCTCGCGCTGGGCCATGGCGAAGCGGGTGAGCGAGTCGAGCATCAGCATCACGCTGCGGCCCTGGTCGCGGAAGTGCTCGGCCACCGTGGTGGCCAGGAAGGCGGCCTGCCGGCGCAGGAGGGGCGGGAGGTCCGAGGTGGCCACCACCACCACCGAGCGGCCCAGGCCCTCGGCGCCCAGGGCGCCCTGCAGGAACTCCTGCACCTCGCGGCCGCGCTCGCCGATCAGGCCGATCACGTTCACGTCGGCGGATGTGGCCCGCGCGATCATCCCGAGCAGGGTGCTCTTCCCCACCCCGCTGCCCGCGAAGATCCCCAGCCGCTGCCCGCGGCCGCAGGTGAGCAGGGCGTCAATGGCGCGGACCCCGGTGGGGAGCGGGGCGGCGATGCGATGGCGCGCCATGGCCGGCGGCGCCGGCCGCAGGAACGGCAGCCGCTCCCCGCCGCGCGGGGCCGGCCGGCCGTCCAGCGGCTGGCCCAGGGGGCCCAGGACCCGCCCGAGCAGCTCCGGCCCCACCCTGACCCGCGCCGGGTGTCCCCCGGCCGCCACTCGGTCCCCGGGCGCCACGCCGGCCAGGTCGCCCAGGGGCATCAGCAGCAGGCCGCCCTCCCGGAAGCCCACCACTTCGGCGGCCAGCGGGCCGCCGGCCCGGCGGGCGATGGTGCAGCGCTCGCCCACGGCGGCGCGCAGGCCGCGGGCCTCGGCCAGCAGCCCCACGATGCGGCTCACCCGGCCCGTGACGGCCAGGAGCGGCGCCGGCCCCAGCCGCTCGGCCAGCCCGCGCCACGCGCCGGTCACGGCTCCTCCAGCAGGCGACGGCGCGCCTCCGCCAGCCCGGCGGCCAGCGTGGCCTCCACCAGGCAGGCCGGGCCCTGCACCCGGCACTCGCCGGGCAGCAAGGCGGGGTCGTCCGCGATGCGGAGCGTCGCCCCGGCGGGCAGGACGTCCGGGTGCCCCAGCCCGGCCTCCTCGAGCAGCGCGCGCTGGCTCGGATGGACGCGCAGCACCAGCTCGCCCGGCTCCGGACACGCCGCCAGGGCGGCCCGGGCCGCGCGCACCACCGCCTCCGGGTCCCGGGGCAGCTCGGCTCGCAGCAGACGCTCGGCCACCGCCAGGGCGAGCTCCACCACCAGCGACTCGCCGCGCACCAGCAGCTGCTCCTCCAGCTCGCGGAGCCGGCCCGCCGCGGCGTCCAGGCTCTCCAGGCAGCGGCGCAGGGACTCCCGCGCCTCGGCGACGGCCTCGGCCCGCCCCTGGCGCACCCCTTCCCGGTGCCCGGCCTCCACCTGCGCCGCCGCGCGGTGCTTCGCGGCCTCCATCAGGGCCTGGGCCTGCCGCTCCGCCTCGCGCACCAGCCGGTGCGCCGCCTGCTCGGGCGCCGCTGCGGGCGGCCGCGCCGCCGTACCCAGTTCCGGCAACACGCCTCTCGTGATTCGGATCATCTGCGACACGCGCTCCCCAGCGCTCGGCGGTCAGCGTTCCGCGGTCAGCCAAGACCTGCTCGAGCCCGGGCGGCGGCTCAAGACGGCCCAGGTGCAAGGCGGAGAGGCCGGTCAAGACGGCCGAGATGCCAGGCGGCACGCCGCAGGTGGGCCGTCTTCGCCGGCCTCACACGACGATGTCTTCCTGGCCGCCCCGGCTCTGGATAATGATGTCCCCCGACTCCTCCAGCCGCCGCGCCGTGTCCACGATGCGGCGCTGCGCCTCCTCCACGTCCCGCAGCCGCACCGGCCCGAGGTAGCCGATCTCCTCCTGCAGCAGCGCGCCGGCCCGCTCGGACATGTTCTTCAGGACCTTCTGGGAGACCTCGGGGCTGGCGGCCTTCAGGGCCAGCGCCAGGTCGCGCTGCTCGATCTCCTTCAGGATGCGCTGCACGCCGCGGTCGTCCACGTGCACGATGTCCTCGAAGGTGAACATCAGGCGGCGGATGTTCTCGGCCAGCTCGGCCTCGGTCTCCTGCAGGCTGGACAGGAGCGTCCGCTCGGTGCTGCGGTCCAGGCGGTTCATGATCTCGGCTACCACCTTGACGCCGCCGGAGATGGCCACTTCCTGCGTGAACACTGAGGACAGGCGCGACTCCAGGATGGTCTCGATCTGCTTGATGACCTCGGGATTCGTCTTGTCCATGGTGGCGATGCGCACGATGACGTTGGACTGGAGGGCGGCGGGCAGCTCGGACAGGATCTGGGCCGCCTGCTTCGACTCCATGTTGGCCAGGATGAGGGCGATGGTCTGCGGGTGCTCGCGGCGGATGAACTCCAGCAGGTTCTTGGGGTCAATCTTCTTCACCACCTGAAAGGCCGTTGGCTGCAGCTGGCCGCGCAGGCGGTCCAGCACCTCCTTGGCGCGCTTGGGGCCCAGCGCGCGCTCCAGGATCTCCGCCGCGTAGGCCACGCCGCCCTGGGCGATGTACTCCTGGGCCACGGCCATCTGGTGGAACTCCTCCAGCACGGCGCCCGTGGTGGCCGGGGCGACGTTCCGCAGCCGACTGATCTCGGTGGTCAGCTCCTCGATCTCGGCCTCGTCCAGGACCTTGAACACCTTGGCCGAGGCCTCGGCCCCCAGGCTGATCAGCAGGATGGCCGCCTTCTGGGTGCCGTTCAGATTCTCGGGGGGGAGCAGGTCCGGCATGCGTCTCGTCCGTCAGGCGCGGCTGCGGAGCATCCAGCTCCGGAGCAGCTGCGCCATCTGTTCCGGTTGGGACTGCGCCAGGTCCGCGATGCGCCCGTGCAGCTCCTCGCGCTCGCGGGCCTTGACCATCTGGGCGGGATTCAGCGCGGCGGCGGCCTTGGCCTGGAGCTGGGCCCGGGCCGCCTGGGCCAGGGCCGGCTCGGTGAGGTCAACGTGGGTCCCGGGCTGCAGGCGCCGGCCCGCGAGCACGCCGCGCAGGACGCGGAGGGCCGCCAGGGCGGCCAGCAGCAGGCCCAGGACGGTGACCCCGGGCCGGACCAGCGACCACCAGAAGGCCTGGCGCTCGGCGCGCTCGGCGGCGCCGCGCTCCCGCTCGGCCACCGACGTGTCGAAGGCCAGCTCCGCCACCTCCACCTCGTCGCCCCGCGCAGCGTTGAAGCCGATGGCCTTCATCACCATGGCGCGCAGCGTCTCCAGCTCGCCGCGGCTGCGGGGCAGGGCTTCCTTGCGCGCGGTGCCGTCCGCCGCCTGCGTCGTGCGATACGGGGGATCCACCAGGACGGCCACGCTGAGCCGCTTCAGCTCGCCGGCCGGCAGGGTGCGGCGCTCCACCACCCGGCCGACCTCGTACTGCACCGACTCCTGCTCCTTGAGGGTCTCCTGGCTGCTGCCCGCGCCCGCGGAGGCGGCGCCGGGGGTGCCGAGGTTGGCGGCGGTGCCGGGGGCCCCGCCCGGCCGCGTGGAGGCGGACTTGCTGGTCTCGCTGCTCCGCTGCTCGCTCTTGACCACGGCGGCCGGGTCCACCCGCTCCTCGGTCCGCTCGCCGTGCGACAGCTCGAGCTGTGCCGCCACCCGCACGCTGGCCTTCCCCGGGCCCAGCACCTCCTCCAGCATGCTCTGCACGCGCCGCTGCAGCTCCGCTTCCACGGCCGCCTGGCGCTCGTACTGGCTGGCCGCGCCGGCCAGGCCGTGCTCCGCGCGCTGGGACAGCACCCGGCCGGCCGTGTCAATGATGGTCACGTCGTCCGCACTCAGCCCCTCCACGCTGCCCGAGACCAGGTGCACGATGGCCCGCACCTGCTCGCCGCCCAGCCGGGCGCCGCCGCGCAGGCTCAGGACCACCGAGGCCGTCGCCCGCCGCTCCCGGTCGGCGAACACCGAGGGTTGGGGCAGCACCAGGTGCACGCGGGCCTGCTGGACCTCGCGGATCTGTCCGATGGTCCGGGCCAGCTCCCCCTGCAGCGCGCGCTGGTAGTTCAGCTTCTGCACGAAGTCCGTGGCGCCGAAGGTGGACCGATCGAACAGCTCGAACCCCACCCCGCCGCCCTGCGGCAGGCCGGCCGCGGCCAGCTTGAGCCGACTCTCGTGCACGTGCTCGGCGGGCACCAGGATGCGCGTGCCGCTGTCTTCCAGGCGGTAGGGCACGTGCGCGCTCTTGAGCTGCTCGACGATCTGGCCGGCGTCGGCCGGGCTCAGGTTCGCGTAGAGCGTGGTCAGGCTGACGCGGTGGCCGAAGGCCGTGAGCCCCAGCACGCCGAGCGCTGCGGCCGCCACGACGCCGAGCGCCACCGCGCGCTGGGCCCAGCTGAGCCCGGCCCACAGCGTCCGCAGCTGCTCCACGATGCGTTGCACGGTCTCCGGCATACGGGCCTCGGCACCCAGCTTTCAGCGGTCAGCGGTCAGCTCGAGTGAGACGAGGGCGTAAATGTGAAACGTGAAACGTACACGTAACACGTAACACGTAAGGAACAAGAGAGCGGCACCCGGTGCTCGGCACCCGGCACCCGGTACTACATCGGCATGCGCATGACTTCCTGGTAGGCCTCCACCAGCTTGTTGCGGATCTGCAGGGTCAGCTGCACGGCCAGGTTCGCCTTCTCGATGGTGATGAGCGTGCCGGCGATGTCCCGGGTCCGGCCCAGGCTGTAGTCCTGGCTGGCCCGGTCCGCCTCGCCCTGCAGCCGGTTCACCTGATCCAGCGCCTGTCGCAGCGCGTCCCCGAAGCCCGGGCCCGAGGCGGCCCCCGGCCGGGCGACGGGCGACGGGGCCGCGACCCCCTCGATCCGTCCGATCCCCACGATCGGGCTCATGGATTCAGCTCACTGTTGGGACGAGTACCGGGTGGCGAGCAGAGCCGGTTCGACCCGTCTCCCCGTTTCCCCGTCTCCGGCCCCCGCTACCGCCCGATCTCCAGCGCCTTGGCCGCCATGCTCTTGGCGGCCTGGACCGCGGTCACGTTCGCCTCGTAGGCCCGCGTGGCGGCCAGCAGGTCCACCATCTCCAGCATGGGATTCACGTTGGGCATCAGCACGTAGCCGTCGGCGTCGGCGTCCGGGTGCGCCGGCAGGTGCACGCGGCGGGCCGGCTCGTCGCTTTCCCGGACCCCCACCACGGTGACCCCGCCGCGCGCCGCCTCCAGCGCCTGCCCGAAGGCCTCCTCCGCCGCGCCGAAGACCACGAGCTTGCGGCGGTACGGCCCGCCCTCGGCTGTGCGGGTGGTCTCCACGTTGGCCAGGTTCTCGGCCAGCACGTTCATGCGGGCGCGCTGCGCCGCCAGCCCGCTGCCGCTGATCTCCAGTGCGCTGATGGGATCCATGTCCAGCTCCCGCGTAGCCGCCAGCGATCAGCGAGAGGAATCATCGGCTGACCGCTCCGCTGCGCTCGCCTACCGGCTGGTGATGACGGTCCGCATGAGCCCCAGGCGGTTGGCCAGGATCTGGAGCACGCCCAGGTGCCAGCCGGTGTTCTGGGCCAGCTTCACCATCTGCCGGTCCAGGTCCACGCTGTTGCCGTCTCGCCGGGGGACGGCGTCAGCGTCCGGGCCGACCGACAACTCCACCCGGGCGCCGCCGCGGGCCTCGTCCAGCGCCACGGCAAAGCTGGCTTCCTGCGCCCGGTAGTCCGGCGTCTCGACGTTCGCCAGGTTCGCGGCCAGGACCCGGTGCCGCTGGGCCGTGACCCGCACCATCTCGCCCAGCAGGTGGCTGGTGGGATCGAAGACGACGCTCACGCGGCGCCCCCGCCCAGGACCTGCTCGATCTTCTTCTTGAGGGTGGCGGAGTCGAAGGGCTTGACCACGTAATTCGTCACCCCCGCCTGCATGGCCTTCAGGATCTCCTCCTTCTCGGCCACGGTGGTGACCATCAGCACGGGGATCTGCCGGTGCGCCTCGCAGCCGCGCATGGCGTTCACCAGCTCCAGGCCGTTCATCACCGGCATGTTCCAGTCGGTGATGACGATGTCCACCTGCTCCGCCTGCAGTCGCGCCATGGCCAGCTCGCCGTTCTCGGCTTCGAGCACGTCGTCGTAGCCGACCGCCTTCAGGTTGTTGCGGATGATGCGGCGCATGGTTGACGAGTCATCCACGACGAGCAAGCGCACGACGCACCTCCGTGAATACGGCTCCCGTCCTGGAAGCGTTGCCCGTCACGGCTGCAACGGCGGTGCCAGAGCGACGCGGCGCACGGCTCACGACGCCCGGCGCACGGAGGGAGCCGAGTCCCGCGCGACGCGCCACGAGCGCCGCGAAGGGGTGCGCGGCTGGAGGCGGCAAGAAAGGCCGGAGGGGGCGGCAGGAACTGCCTCACCGCGCCGCGGCGCGGCGCGGTGGCTCATGGCTCGTGGCAAGAGCACGGGCCTCCGGCGGCGGCGCGCCTCGACCATGAGCCATGAGCTACGAGCCGGCGCGGGGGTCCAGCTTGGCGCGGAGGGTCTGGCGGCTGATGGACAGAATCTCGGCCGCGCGGGTCTTATTGCCGCCCACGCGGCCCAGCACGGCCTCGATGTAGGCGCGCTCCACCTCGGCGAGCGGCTTGGGGAACAGGGCGCCGATGTCGAAGCCGGCCGGCCCCGCCACGGCCCGGGCGCCGGCGATCTCCGGCGGGAGGTGGTGCGGCTGGATGACGTCGTCGTGCTCGAGCAGGACGATCCGCTCCACGACGTTGCGCAGCTCGCGCACGTTGCCGGGCCAGGCGTACGCGGTGAGCAGCCGCTCGGCGTCCGGCGAGAAGCCGCGGATGGCCTTCTGGGCCGTCCGGTTCGCCCGCTCCAGGAAGGCGCGCGCCAGGGGCAGGATGTCCTCGGACCGCTCGCGCAGGGGCGGGATGGGAATGAAGATGAGGTTCAGACGGTAGTAGAGATCCTTGCGGAACCGGCCCGCCTGCACCAGCTCCGCGAGGTCGCGGTTCGTGGCTGCCACCACGCGGACGTTCACGGCGATGTCCTGCGTCCCGCCCACCCGGCGGAAGCGGCGCTCCTCCAGGAAGCGGAGCAGCTTGGCCTGCAGCGGCAGGGCCATCTCGCCGACCTCGTCCAGGAACAGCGTGCCCTGGTGCCCGACCTCCACCAGCCCCTTCTTGGCCGCCTTGGCATCGGTGAAGGCGCCCCGCTCGTGGCCGAAGACCTCGCTCTCGAAGAGCGTCTCGGAGATCGCGGCGCAGTTGACCTCCACCAGCGGGTAGTCGCGGCGCGGCCCCTGGTAGTGGAGCGCCCGCGCCACGACCTCCTTGCCGGTCCCGCTCTCGCCGAAGATCAGGACGCTCGGCGCCTCGCTCTCGGCCACCTGCCGGACGATCTGGCGCAGCCGGCGGGCGGCGCGCGACTCCCCGGTGATCTGCATGGCCTGGTGCCGCCCCGCCTCCAGCTCCTGCAGCCGGCGGTACTTCTGCGCCAGCGCCGAGGAGTCCAGGATGCGCTGCGCCACCAGCTTCAGCTCCTCCAGGTCGAAGGGCTTGCACAGGTAGTCGGCCGCCTGCGCCTTCATGGCCTCGACGGCCCCGCGCACCTCGCTGTACGCGGTCATGATGATGACCGGCACGTCCGCCGCCCGATGCTTCATCTGCCGCAAGACCTGGAGGCCGTTCAGGTCGGGCAGGATCATGTCCAGCAGCACCAGGTCGCAGGCCACGGCGTCGAAGCGCGACAGCGCCTCCTCGCCGGTCTCCGCCTGGAGCACGGTGTGCCCCTCCGCCTCCAGCGCGTCGCGCAGCAGGCGCCGCAGGCTCTGCTCGTCGTCCACGATGAGGATCGTGCTCATGGATTGCTAAGACGTAACTCGGACCACGTCACCCGTCCTCGCCCCGCTGCACTTCGTGCCGGAGGTTACGTGTCACGCGTCACGAGTCACGGGGAGCAGGAGCGCCACCCGGGCACCCGCGCTCGAGGACTGGATGCGCAGCCCGCCGCCGTGCGCCTGGAGGATCAGGCTGGCCAGGCACAGCCCCACGCCCAGCGCGCGGGGGCGGGTGGAGAAGAACGGCTCCAGCGCCCGCGCCTGCGCCTCCGGATCGAAGCCCGGGCCGGCGTCGGCCACCTCCACCTCCACCCTGGGCGGGGCGCCGGCCAGGCGGGTGGCGACGGTCAGGCAGCCTCCGTCCGGCATGGCCTGGCAGGCGTTCTGGAGCAGCTCGCACAACGCCGCGCGCAGGCGCAGCGGGTCCCCCGCGAGGGCGGGCAGCCCCGGCGCCAGCTGGCAGGCCAGCCGCCAGCGGCCGTCCGGCACGGCGCGCGGGTCGCGGGCCACCCCCTCGACCAGCTCGTTCACGCTCAGCTCGGCCTGGAGCGCCAGGCCGTCCGCGCGCAGCCGGCCGAACTCGGAGAGCCGCGCCAGCAGCCGCTCCAGGCGCTGCGCCTCGTCCCGCACGATGGCCGCGTACTCCCCCGCCGGCCCCTGCGCGGGCAGCAGGCGCGCCAGCATCTGGCTGCCGGCCAGGATCCCGGACAGCGGGTTCCGCAGCTCGTGCGCCAGGGCGGGCGCCATGGCCTGCAGGCTCTGCAGGAGCACATCCGGCGGGGGGGTGGGCGGGGCGTGGGTCACGGGGTCACCGGGAGATGCGCGTGGCGGAGCGACACGGAACGATTCGTGTCGCGCTTCACGCTCCACGCGCCACGCCCTCCGGCCCGGGCGGCGCCGGCCGGGTGCCGCCGCCCAGGACCTCGGCCAGGACGCGGCGGATCGCGTCGAAGGTGTAGGGCTTCTGGATGACCCGGGCGATGCCCGCCGCCTCCACCTCCTCGGCCTCGATCTGGGCGCCCCAGCCGGAGACCAGGACCACGGGCGTCCGGGGCGCCAGCCGGCGCGCCTCGCGGGCCACGTCCCAGCCGCTCACCTCGGGCATCCCCAGGTCGGTGAGGATCAGGTCGAAGGGCTGCCGGCCCAGCAGCGCGATGCCCTGCGGGCCGTCCGTCGCCGTCCAGACGGCGTGGCCCTGCAGCTCCAGGAACGTGCGCAGCAGCTGGGCCAGGCGGGCCTCGTCGTCCACCACCAGGATCCGGGCGCCGGGGGTCTGCCCGTCCGGGATCGCGCCCGTGCCCCCCGCGGGCGTCCGGACGACCTCGCCCGCCGCGAGCGCGGGGAACCGCGCCGCGAAGACCGACCCCCGGCCCGGGTGCGAGGTGGCCTGTAGCTCGCCCCCGTGCCGCTCCACGATGGCGTAGCTGACCGACAGCCCGAGCCCCGAGCCGCTGCCTTCCTTGGTGGTGAAGAACGGATCGAAGATGCGGTCGAGGACCTCGGGGGTCATGCCCACGCCCGTGTCCTCCACGGTCAGCTCGACCCGGCCCGGACCCGCCCCGGGCAGGGCGCGCGTGGCCAGGCGCAGGGTGCCGCCCGCCGGCATGGCGTCGATCGCGTTGAGGATCAGGTTCGTGAGCATCTCGCGCAGCTCGGCCGGGCTGCCGGCGATCGCGGGAACCGGCTGCAGGTCCTGCTCCACCTGGATGGAGATGCCGCGGGCCTGTGCGCTGTCCCGCCAGCGGCTGCGCGTGAGGTCCAGCGTCTCGGCCACCACCGCGCGGAGGTCCACCCGCACGGCGTCCCCGCTGGCCCGGCCGTGCGCGAACTCCAGGATGCGCCGCACCGTCTCGCCGCCGTCCTGGGCGGCGCGCTGGATGATGCGGATCTCCTCGGCGCGCCGCGGATCCGACTCCTCCCGCAGGAGCAGCTCGGCCCGGCCCAGGATCGCCGTCAGCAGGTTGTTGAAGTCGTGGGCCACGCCGCTGGCCAGCTCCCCCACGGCCCGCAGCTTCTGGGTCTGCAGGATGCGCCGCTGGTGCTCCTTCAGCTCGCCCAGCAGGGCGTCCATCCGGGCATCCAGGCGGGCGGCGGCGATGCCCACGCCGAACTGGTCGGCGAGGATCTCGAGCAGGGTGATCTCTTCCGCCGGAAACGGCTTGTAGCCGGCCTTGGCCACGTTCAGCACGCCGACCAGTTCGCCCGGGATGCGCAGCGGCAGCGACAGGTGCCCGGGGTGCTCCGGCCCGGCGGCCTGCCCCAGCCCGCGCAGGCGGCGGCAGGCGACGATGCGGGGCGCCAGGTCGCCCCCCTCCTCCTGCAGGCGCGCGACGCACTCGCACGCGCTGGCGTCGCAGAAGTCGGCGGCGCCGAGCCGCCCGGCCGGCTCGGCCTCGGCCCAGCCGCCCAGGAACACCGGCCGGCCGCCGACGTCCGCCACCCGGGGAAAGCCCTCCGCCTCGCCTTCGGCCAGGAAGCACCAGGCCAGCCGGACGTCGGCCACCACGCCCAGCAGGAGGGTCAGGCCCTGCGCCAGCAGCTCGCGCACGCCGGTGCGCTGCCGCACCAGGGCGGCCACCGAGCGCACCGCCTCCAGGGCCCGCCGCTGGGTGGCCAGCCGCTGCTCGACCTCGCGCAGGTAGCGCTCCTTGGTCTCGCGGGCCTGGCGCTCCTCCGTGATGTCGGTCAGGTGCGCGGTGTAGCCGATGTGGCGGCCGGCCTCGTCGGTGAGCCGGACGCGC
Organism: Methylomirabilales bacterium (SeqCode); assembly: GCA_041946635.1. Classification (GTDB taxonomy): domain Bacteria; phylum Methylomirabilota; class Methylomirabilia; order Methylomirabilales; family 2-02-FULL-66-22; genus 2-02-FULL-66-22. The sequence continues at coordinate 15,125 of JBHGAX010000010.1, read as the reverse complement.
TCCTCGCGCACGCTCAGCACCGCGCCGCCCCGCTGGCGCATAAGGTGCTCGCGCACCGTGCTGCCCTCGGCCCGGCAGGCCTCCAGCTCGGCCCGGAGGTCGAAGCCCGGCGTCACGATGTAGGCGGCCGGCGTGGCGCGGCCCACCATCTCGCCGGGCGCGTAGCCCAGCAGGCGCTCGCTGCCCCAGTGGGTGAAGCGGCCCTCCAGGTCCATGGCGTTGATGGCGATGCGGGTGCAGCGGGCGACCGTCTCCAGCTGGCTGGTGGCCTGCGCCACCTGCCGCTCCCAGCGGAGCTTCTCCACCAGCTTGGCGAGCACGCGGCTCATGGCGCCCAGGTCGAAGGGCTTGGCCACGTAGTCGTAGGCCCCCAGCCGGAGCGCCTGGACCGTGGTCTCGGCCGAGGGGTGACCGGTCATGACGATGGCCCCCACGCGGGGCGCCACCTCGCGCGCGGAGCGCAGGACCTGGATGCCGTCCATCTCGCCGGGGAGCTTGAGATCGAGGAGCAGGACGTCGGGGGGGCGGTCGTGGATGGCGGCCAGGGCGGCGGGGCCGTCGGGCGCGGCGGAGACATCGAAGCCCAGTCGTCTGAGGTGGAAGGACAGCCCTTCCCGGGTGCCGGCATCATCCTCGACGATGAGCACGCGCTCCGCCATGCTGCCCCTCGTTCCTGGTGATCTTCCCCAGGCGGCCCCTCTGGCCCGCGGACCTTACTGCGTACCCCGCGAAAGACAAAGGGGAAACCGACGCGCGGCGGTCCGGAGCGGACATCCCAGACAATTCGGCCGGCGGCCGGGTCAGATCCGCTGCAGCAGCGCGCGCTTCTTCTCCTCGAACTCCGCGGGCGTGATGACGCCCTGGCGCAGGAGCCCGCCCAGCCGCTCCAGGCGGGCAACGGCGTCTGCGGGCCGGGCCGCCTGCACCGGGCGGGCCGCGCCGGGGAGGGCCGGCAGCGCGTCCAGCTCCTGGGCGCGCCCGGCGACGTCCGGCCGCACCAGCTCGCCGGCCGGGCGGGCGGCCGCGCACTCGGCGACTGCGGCCCGGAGGACCGCCACCTCGCGGCGCAAGCGCATGATCTCCACGACCCGCTGGATGCGGGCCTGCACTTCCGGAAGGCTGATGGGCTTGAGCAGGAGGTCCTCGGCGCCCGCCCCGAAGGCGTCGCCCGTGACCTCCTCCGTGGCAAAGCCGGTGACGACCACGCATCCGAGGAGCGGCAGCCGGCTGCGCGCGATGCGGATCAGGTCCAGGCCGCTCATCTCCGGCATGCGGAGGTCCGTGATGAGCAGGTCCGGCGCCTCGGCGCCCAGGCGGCGGAGCGCCTCGCCGGGCCGCTCCGCGGTGGTGGCCCGGGCGCCCAGCCCCTCCAGCAGCAGCCGCAGGAGCTGGAGGGTGCTGGGGTCGTCATCCACGATCAACACCGACAGGCCGGTCAGCATGTTTCCCCGCCCGGGCGGCTATCCTTTCCGGTCCAGGAGCCGGCCCAGCAGCGCGTCCATGGCCCGCCCCCGCCGTTGCACCTCCTCCGGGGGGATCTCGCGGATGACCTCCTGCGTGGCCCGGTCCACGATGCGGATGATGACGGCGCCGGTCTCGCGGTTGACCTCGTAGGCCAGGCCCACGTCCGGCAGCGGCGGGAGCGGTGGGGCGGCGTCCGGCTGCGGGCCGGGCGCGGGTGGCGGCACCGAGCCGGCGCCGGACACCGGCAGGATGACCGGAATCTCGCGAGCCATGGCCCCTCCTCGTGGAGCGCGGGCCGTGACGCCTGGACGGAGGACCGTGCCTCCAAGGCGGGCGGGGCACCATCCGCAGGATGGGTCTCCGCAGCCGGGCCCGCTGCAGCCGCCGGCTACGCCAGCACGCTGCGCGAGAGCAGGATCCCGGCGGTGGCCTGATCCCGGGTGTAGGCCGGCGTCTGCGACAGGATGGTGCCGTAGCGCTTGACCAGCTGCGTCTCGACGAGGCCCACGCGCTTCTCGATCTGCGCCACGCGCGCCTCCACCTGCGCCGTGCGCTTGTCCACCGCGGCGATGCGCGCGTCCAGCGCCCCGGTGGTGGCGCGCAGGAAGGGGGCCAGCGCCGCCTGCAGGGCGGCCATCCGGTCGTCCAGCACCGCCCTCACGCCCGCCAGGTTGGTCTGGATGGCGGCCTGCAGCCGGGCGCTGTCCGCCACGCTGAAGTGGAGGGCGCCGTCGGCGCGGATGCCGAGGTCCGCCGCCTCGTCCAGCGCGGTGCCCGCCCCGGCCCGCCGGCCGCGCAGCGCCGCCACTAGGTCCTGGCGGAGGGTCCGGAAGACGCTCTCGCCCGCCAGGCCGCCCCGGGTGTAGGTGTTGGAGCCCTCATCCTTCTCGACCTGCAGCTTGCCCTTCAGGTAGTCCATGACCTCGTTGAACTTCCGGAGCACGGCCGAGATCTTCTCGGTGATGGCGGTGGCGTCCGGCGTCACGCTGACCGTGGCGCTCTTGCCCTCCGCCAGCAGCCCCAGGCTCACGCCCTGGACCACGTCCTCCAGGCCGGTGTTCCGGCTGCGCGCGATCGTCATGCCGTTCACGCTGAAGGCCGCGTCCGCGGGGTCCTGCAGGCTGTTCTTGAAGGCCGCACCGCTCAGCACGCCCAGGCTCTGCAGCACCGTGCCCGTCCCGTCGTTCGCGGCCAGGGCGTGGCGGGCCCCCGTGGCCGTCGCGGTCAGCACCAGGGTCCGGTCCACCACGGAGGCCAGGACGCCGTTGTCCTCGGCGTAGCTGGCCCCGTTCACCAGGTCGCGGATCCTGGTGAGGCTGTCGGCGGCGGAGACCGTGATGCTGGCCCCCTGGGCGGTGTACGTCACCTCCGCCGCGCCGGCCTGGCGGCTGCCGGCCGCGAAGGGCCCCGTGCCGAAGCTGATGGTCAGCCCGCGGCCCGTGTCGTAGGCCTGCCCGGCCACGGGCGCCAGGTCCTGCCAGTCGGACGTCATCCCGGCGGACAGGCCGCCCGCGCGCGCGATGCTCACCGCCCGCCCTTCGGCGTCCACCAGCCGGAAGCGGAAGGTGCCGTCCTGGTTCAGGATCTCGACCGCGTAGCTGCCCGAGCCCAGCTCCGTCTGCCCGCTCCGCAGCCCGGCGGTGCCGAAGCCCGTCACCGTGCCGGCCACGGGCGCCGCCCCGCTCACCGCGCGGCTGGGAGCCCCGCCGATCACGAAGGTGCCCGTGAGGCCCAGCGGCTGGTCGGCCGAGGCCTGGGCGTCGGAGCGGACCCGGTGGGCCTTGGCCAGCGTGGTGACGGCGAGGGCGTGGCTGCCCGGCAGGGCGCCGCTGCCCCCCGTGGCGCTGACGGCGGCCGGGTCGCTGGAGGTGACCGCCTTGGCCGCGTACACGGCCGTGCCCGTGTCCCGCAGCTCGCCCGCCAGGTTGTTCAGGCCGGAGAGAAGGATCTTGGTGTCCACGTAGATGCCGCGCCGCACGGCCAGCGCGCTCTTGTCGGTCTCCAGCGCGCGGAGCGGCGCCTTCTCCTGCTGCAGCTGCAGGGCGATCAGCTGGTTGAAGTAGGCCGAGGTGAGGCCGGCGCTCCCGCCCGTGGCCCCGCTCACGCCCAGCGATCCGGCCATGCGCCCCCCTACCGGCCCGCGGCCGGCGCCATCCCGGCCTGGGCCCACGCGTCCCGCAGCTCGCGCAGGATGCCCGCGGTCTCGCCGAAGCGCCCCTCCCGCGCCCGCGCCTCGCAGTAGAGGTAGAGGCTCTGCAGGCGCGCGGCGATGTCGCCCCCGCGGGCGAAGTCCAGCGCACCGCGCAGGACCGTGAGGGCCTCCAGCGCCCGCGACAGGTCCTGGCGCAGGCAGGCGGCGATGGCCGCCTCGTACGCCAGGAGGATTGCCTGGAGCGGGCTGGCGCTCTGCACCTCCTGCCGCTTGTACGACCAGGCCGCGGCGCCCTGCGCCGCCGCGCGACGTGCCGGGGGAGACTGCAGGAGAAGTTCCAGCATGGCCCTTTCCGCGGGAAGCGGGCCCGGGAGGCGTTCCGCCCCTCCCGGGCCCCGGGTGGTCGGACGGCTACCGGAACAGGCTCAGGATGGCCTGCGGGCCGGTGTTGACCTGGGCCAGCATGGCCAGGGCCGTCTGCTGCAGGATGCCGAACTTGGTGGCGTTCACCTGCTCCGCCGCCATGTCGGCGTTCATGATCCGGTTGTAGGCGGCCTCGGTGTTGACCTGCGCCGTGGCCAGCGTCTCCTCCTTGGCGCTCATCCGGGCCGTCAGGGCGCCCAGGCTCGCCATGCTCCGGTTCACGGTGTTGATGACGTTGTCCACCGTGGTCATGTAGGAGCTGGCCGCCGAGGCCGTGCCCACGTTGACGATGAAGTTGCCCTGCTCGTTGTACGTCAGGGAGGCCGACTGGCCGGCCGTCACCGCGCCGATGGCGGCCAGCGTCACGCTGACGCCGCGGCCCACGTCGGCCGCGCCGCCGGCCGCGAAGTAGCCGACCGTGCCGGTCGCCGTGGTCGCGCTGGACCCGTCCTTGTCGATGGTCATGGCCGATCCGGAGGCGTCGGCCACCTTCAGCTTCACCTTCCCCTGGGCGATGTACTCGAACTCCACCGCGGAGCCGGCCGCCACGGACGCCTGCCGGTTGGCGATGGTGAGCGTCGCGCCGCTGTTGTTGCCGCCCGCCGTCTGCCCGAGCGAGATCGCGATCGCGCCCGACCCCGCCGCCACGGCCCGGCCGTCCACCGTGAAGAGCTGGCTGCCGTTGCTGTCGTACACGGTGTAGTCGATGCTGCCCGCCGCGTTGGCGGTGGCCGCCGTGTAGGCGTCCACCACGACCTTGAAGTTCCCGCCCGAGGACGCGGTGGTCGTGGCGTTGTAGCTGAGCTCATCCTCCGGCGCGGAGGGGGCTTCCTCGCCGACGCCCGAGATGTTGCTGGGCAGGGAGCTGGTCGCGATGGACTTGCCGACGCCGGCGGCCGTGGCCTTGTCCAGCACCGTCACCGTGTAGCCGCCGGTGTCCAGGACGCTCTGGCCCGTGAAGGCCGAGGAGAGCGCGGCCGCGGTGATGCTGGCGGAGAAGGTCGTGTTGGTGATGCTGGCCGCCAGGTTCTTGCTGGAGACGCCCAGGGTCGTGGGGTCGTGCGCCTGGGTCAGCGTGAAGCTGGTGTACTCGCCGTCCTCCGTCCCGGTCTGGAACCGCTTGTTCACGGTGCCGTCCAGGAGCTTCACGCCGTTGAACTTGGTCTCGTCCACGATGTTCTGGAGCTGCTCGGCCAGCGACTGGATCTCCTGCTTGATGGCCGACCGCTCCGTCGAGCCCAGCGTGTCGGAGGCCGCCTGCTCGGCCTTGCTGCGGATCTGGATCAGGATGTCCGACATCTTGGACAGGCCGCCCTCGGCCACGGCCAGGAGGTTCTTGGCATCCCCGATGTTGTTCAGCGCCACCTTCATGCCCTCGCTGCGGGCGTTCAGCTTGGTGGCGATGCTCAGGCCGGCCGGGTCGTCGGCCGCCTCGTTGATGCGCTTGCCGGTCGCGAGGCGCGTCTGCGCCACGCCCAGCTTGGTGTTGATGCTCCGCAGGGAGTTCAGGGAGTTGAGTGCCGCGATGTTGCTGGCGATCCGGTTGAAATCAACAGAAGCCATGCCCGTGTCTCCTTCCATGGATGTCGTCTCGTCCGTGAGACATCACTGCCGCGGGCTGCCCACCCGCGCCCTCGGCCGGCCCGCAGCCCCGGAGCCGACCGGGCCCTCCTCCGCTGTCCGTCCGCTGTCGGCCACCCCTCCTTTCTCCAGCCGTCCAGGCCGGCACCCCTCCTGGGAAGGCGCTCACGGAGGGTATCGGCACCGGCGCGGGGGACTTGAGCCCAAAGCCGGCGGGACCGCGCGGCGCGGCCGGTGGCACACGGGTTGCTCTGCCTACGCGGCGCGCCGCTTCCGGCGTGCCGCGTCGAGAATGCGGCGCGGAGCGCGGAGCGCTGCGTGCAGTGCAGAGCGTCGTCGGGCGAGGTGGGCGTGGCCGGGGCGGTGGCGAGGAGGCGGCAGGAGATGCCGGCGCCGGGCGGCAGGAGCTGCCGGGTGACGCGGGCGGTCCAGGCGCTCTACGAGCAGTACCCCTATCCGGCGTACCGGCACCTGTACGTCTGCCCCGACCTGGCCGGCTCGCTGGCCTACGTGGCGGGCCGATGCTGGCAGGCCCCCCTGTTCCGCCCGCGCCGCATCCTGGTCGCGGGCTGCGGGACCAGCGAGGTGGTGAGCCTGGCGGCCGGCAACCCGTCGGCCGCCGTCCTGGGCCTGGACCTCAGCGCCGCCTCGCTGCGCATCGCCGGGCGGATGGCCCGGGACCTCGGCCTGCGGAACCTGGAGCTCAGGCAGGCGGACCTCCTGCAGCTCTCCGGGTACGACGGCGCCTTCGACCTCATCTCCTGCTACGGCGTGCTGCACCACACCGCGGATCCGCTGCGCGGCCTGCGCCGCCTGGCTCGCGCGCTCGCGCCCGGGGGGCTCCTCTCCCTCATGGTCTACAGCCAGCGCGTCCGGCACGAGATCGGCGAGATCCAGCGCGCCTTCGCGCTGCTGAACGGCGTGCGCGAGCGGCGCGGCGGCGACTCCTCGCCGGGCGCCCGCCTGGCCCTGGCGCGGCGCCTGGTGGCGGCGCTGGCCGCCTCGGGCTCGCGGCTCGCCGCCGCCGCGCGGGCAGCGGTCGGCCTGGCGGAGCACGATCCCACGCAGTTCGCCGACGCCTACATCCAGCCGCGCGAGGTGCGCTACACGCTGGACGAGGTGCTGGCCCTGGTGCGGGAGGCCGGCCTGGCCCTGGCCAACTTCGCCCGGGAGGGCGAGTGGGATCCGGGCGCCTACCTCGACGATCCGGCGCTGGTGGCGCGGCTCCGCGCGCTCCCCCGGGCGGAGCGGTGGCGCTTCTGCGACCTGGCGGGCTCGCCCTTCTATCACGTCGTCTGCACGCACCCCGGCGCGCCCGTGCCCCCGCGCCCGTGCCTGCAGGACGACGCGCTGGCCCTTGCCCTGGTTCCGCGGCCCTGTGCCGTCCACAGCTACCCGCTGCGCCACGGCCGCGTGGCGGGGCCGCGCCTGCCGGAGCCGCGTGAGGGGCGCACCTTCACCCGCGGCCCGGGCGGCCGGGTACGGTTTCGGGGAAGCCTGGGCGAGCTGGACAGCCCGGCCGTCGCCCTGGAGTATGTGCGCCTGGCCGACGGCCGCCGGACCGCGTGGGAGATCGCCGACCTGGCCGCCCGCCAGGCGGGCCTGCCCGCGGCGCCGCCGGCCGAGGTGGCCGCCGTGTTCCGGTCCCTGTTCGGCATGACCACGCTCCTGGCCCCCGACGCCGGGCAGTGCCGGGGCTGCCCGCTCCGGCGGGAGGCGCGCTCGTGAGCGCCCCCGCCATCTTCGTCCCGGACCTCGCCGCCTGGGCAGCCGGCCGCGGCGCGCCGGCGCCCCGGCTGCGCCGGATCCTGGTGGTGGGGCTCGGCTCCGCGGCCCCCTGCCTGATCGCGGCTCGCCACCCCGAGGCCGAGACGCTGGGGGTGGACGAGGATCCGGGCCTGGTGGCGCTGACGCGGGCCGCAGCCGGTGAAGCTGGGCCAGGCGCGCTCGCCCTGGCCGCGGCCAGCCTGGAGGATCCGCAGGCGCTGCCCGGCGGCTTCGACTGGATCCACTGCCCCGATCCGCTCCGCCCGGCCGGCGACGAAGACGCGGCCTGGCGCACCCTCGCCGGGTGGCTCGCGCCGGACGGCTGGCTCACCGCGCGGTTTCGCAGCCGGCGCCAGACCCGCGAGGGCGACGAGCTGCGCGAGGCGGTCGGCATCCTGGCCGACGCGGAGGGCGTCCAGGAGCTCGACGGCTACCTGGCGCTCGGCCACCGCCTGACCCGCGACCTCGCCGCCGGCGGGACCCGCCTGGCGGCGCGCGCCCGCGAGGTGGAGGCGGCCCTGCGCGCCGAGGCGCCGGTCGAGGCCGCCCTGGCCCTGCTCCCCGCCGGCCGCGCCCACACCCCGGCCTCCGCGGAGGCGGTCCTCGAGCGCGCCGGGCTGGCCGTGCTGGGGGTCCTCGACGCGCAGGCCTGGACGCCGCGCGCCCTCGCCGACCCGGAGATCGCGGGCCTCCTGCCCGGGCTGACCGACCAAGAGCGCCGGGAGCTGGCCGACATCCTGCACGCCCCCGACATCCAGCTCGTCTGCCGGCGGGCCGACCGCGCCGCGAGGTAGCGCCAGCCCGCAAAGCCCGCCCAGCGGGACAGGCCCCACACAGAGGCACAGCCGGACGGCTCTCTTGAAAGAGAAGGACGTCTCCGCGGCTCTGTGGCTCCGTGTGAGATTTCCCTGCCCGGGGTCTTTCTTTGCGGCGTGACGGCGGGAGATCCGGTTCGTGCGGAGGCGTCAGGCGTCCTGCGCCTGGCGGAGCTTGGCCACCAGGGCGTCCAGGGGGATGGCGGCCTGGTCGGCCGCGCGGCGGTTCTCCTCGCGGATCTGGCGGGCGACTTCTTCCCGGAAGATCGGGACGCGGGCCGGCGCCTGGATGCCGAGCCGGACCTGGCCCTGCCGCACCTCCACGATCTCCAGGACGATGTCCTCCCCGATCTCGATCCGCTCGCCCGCCTTGCGCGTCAGGACCAGCATGCCCCTAACCCTGCGCCTCGCCGCCCGCCAGCAGGGCGTGGCGCAGCGCGTAGGTGGCGTCGGGCAGGATGACCTGGCGCCCGAGCCGCGCCGCGGGATTCAGGAGGATGGGCGCCCGCAGGTTCGCGGTGACCTGCTCGTGGGCCTGATCGAAGGTGAGGATCGCGTAGAGCGCCAGGTCGGCCGGGCGGTCCGTCTGCAGCCCGTCCAGCTCCGCCGCGCCCAGGGCCGGCGCGTAGTCCGCCAGGCAGAGCCGCGCGGGCAGGATCGGGAAGCTGATCTCCGGGTCGGCCAGCGGCACCAGGAACTGCACGGGCGCCAGCTCGGCCGGCGCCACCAGCAGGAACTCGCGCAGGCCCTCGAAGCCGGGCAGCCCTTCCGGAAACCGCAGCACGTTCTCCTCGGCCACCGGGACGCAGCCGAAGCGACGGCTTTCCACCATCCGGACCTCGGCCGTCGTGCCGCTCATCGGAGGTAGTCCAGCAGGCTCGCCTGCAGGGCCTTCGATCCGGCCGCCAGGGAGGCCTGGAAGGCGCGCTCCATCTTCTGCACCTCCACGTACAGCTCGGCCACGTCCGCATCCTGCACGCGGCTCCGGCACTCCTCGATCCGGGCCAGGTCCTGCGCGTTCTGGGCCCACACCCGGTCCAGCCGCTGCGCGCGCACGCCCACCACCCCGGTGGCGGCCTGCACCTGGCTCAATCCGGCCCCCAGCGCGGCGTTGGCGGCCACGATCCCGGCGGTGTTGTCCGCCTCCAGGGCGTCCCGCAGGCCGATCAGCGTCCCGAACAGGTCGGTGGTCTGGAGGAAGACCTGGTCGCCGGGGAGGTTTGCCTGCACGCTGCTCCCCTCCGCCACGCCGACCGCGACCGTCCCGCCGATGCCGCGCGGGTTGGGCGTGACCGCCGTGATCCGCCCCGACGCGTCGCGCGTGACGGCGAAGGGCGGCGTGGAGGTCTGCGTGCCGCCGAAGACGTAGCGGTCCGCGAACCGCGTGTTGCCCTGCGCCACCAGCTCTTCCAGCAGCTGGTCGATCTGCCGGCCCAGGGAGGCCCGCGTGGGCGGATCCAGCACCTCGTTGGCGCCCCGCAGCCCGGTCTTGCTCGCCTCGGTCAGCAGGTCGCTCACGCGGTCCAGCGCCGTCTCGGTCGCCCCCAGGAACTCGCGGGACGTCTGGATGGCGCGCTGAAACGCCTCCAGCCCCTGCGCGGTTGCCTGGTAGCGGAGCACCAGCCCGGCGCCCAGCGGGTCGTCCGACGGCCGGACGATGTTCTTGGTGGTGGCCAGCTTCTCCTGCACCCGGGCCAGGCGGCCCAGGCTCTGGGTGATGCTGGACAGCACCGAGGAGGCCAGGCTGTTCTCGGTGATTCGCATGACCGCTCCGCGGGTTGGTCGGTTCGAGGGTCGCGGGTCGAGCGTCGCCGCCGCGCGGCGCCCGAGGCTCTCAGCCTCGAACCTCGAACCGGGAGCCTGGAGCCGCGCGTCAGCGCAGGATCCCGTTCACCACCGTGTTCAGGAGCTCGTCCACGACGGTGATCGTGCGCGCCGAGGCCTGGAACGCGTACTGCAGGCGCACCAGCTCGGCCATCTCCTCGTTGAGCGACACGCCGGAGACCTGCTCCCGGCGGTTCTGGACCGTCTCGACCACCAGGGCCTGGCTCTGGCCCTGCTGCGCCATGGCCGCCGTGCGTGCCCCCACCACCCCCACGGCCTGCGCGTAGACGTCCAGCAGCGAGGCGCTCCCGCCCTGCAGCAGCAGCGCCTCGCGGAGCCCGGCCATGGCCCGCACCACCTGGGTGTCCCCGGGCGCCACCCCGCCTGTGGCCGCGTCCACCTCGCCGGTGGCCAGGAGGCGCGGATCCGCGGCGAGCGCCTCGTCCACGGCGATGGACCGGGCGGTCGTCCCGGTGAAGAAGCCGCCCAGCCCCAGGGCCGTCAAGGCCCCGCTCGCGTCCCCGCCGAAGCGGAAGGTGGAGCCGGCCGCCGCCCCGACGGTCAGGCGGCCGCCCGCGACCGACGCCGTCAGCCCGGGCACCGCGTCCAGGGCCGCGGCGAGGTCGTCGAGCGAGGTGGCGGCCGGATCCACGGGAATGCTGGCCGAGCCGGTCACCGCATCCGTGGCGTCGTACACGAAGACCTCGAGGCTGCCGGCCGCGAGCGGGAAGGGCAGGCCCGCCGACCCGAGCGCCGCGCTGGGGTCGCTGACCGCGTTGGTGCTGGTCGCCTGCGCGAGCCCCACCAGGCCGGCGCCCCCCGCCTGCAGCCCGTTCATCGCGCGGATCAGCGTGGCCGCCAGCGTATCCAGCTGCTCCTCCACGTACTTCACGTACTCGCCGCGGTCGTTGCGGGCGTGCAGCAGCCCGTCAATGCGCCCCCCGGACGGCCGGACCGCGGCGCCGTCCAGCGTCAGCTCGAAGGCGTCCTGGGTGGTGGAGAGGCGCACGGCCAGCGTGCCGGTGGCCGTCCCGTCCACCAGCAGCCCGCCGCCGCCCGCCAGGGAGACCTGGACTGCGCCGTCGCTCCGGTCGGTGCGGGTGATCCCCACCAGCCTGGCCAGCTCGTCCAGGTTCCGGTCGCGCTGGTCCATGAGGGCGTTGGGCGAGCCGCCGGCGATCGTCACGGCCTGGATCTGGCTATTCAGCGTGCCCAGCTCGGCGATGAGGCCGTTCGCGTCCGCCGCCAGCCGGACCAGTTCCGCCTCCATGTTGCGCTTCATGTCCGCCAGGCCGGCGGCCAGGCGGTTGAAGCTGCCGGCCAGGGTCCGGCCCTGCTCCAGCACGGCGCGCCTGCTGGTGAGGTCGGTGGGGTAGCTCGACAGGTCGGAGAGCGCGGTGAAGAAGTCCGAGAGGCTCTGCCGCAGGCCGGCCTCGGACGGCTCGGCCAGGAGCGCCTCGATCTCGGCCAGCGCGGCGTGCTGGGCCTCGCGCTCGCCCAGGGTCTGCTGCGCCAGGTAGAACTGCTGGTCCAGGTAGCGGTCGCGTAGGCGGCGGATGTCGTCCACCCGCACGCCGGTGCCCAGCTGGCCGACCGGCAGGGTTTCCGGCAGGCTCTGCTCGAGATCGGCCCGCTGCCGGGTGTAGCCGGCCGTGCCCGCGTTGGCCACATTGTTCGCCGTGGTCTGCAGGGCCAGCTGGCTGGCGGTCAGCCCCGACCGCGCCACGCCCAGGGTGCCGAAGAGTCCGCTCATGCGGTCCGGTTCACGGCCTGCGCGGGCACCGGCTGCAAGCGGCCTTCGGCGCCGTAGGTGCTGCCGGACCCGGCCAGCGTCCGGAAGGTATCCAGCGAGCCGTTGACGAGGTCCAGCGAGCGGCCCAGCAGCGTGCGGTTCACCTCGTTCGCCGCCACCAGCCGCCCGATGATGTTCCGGAACTCGGTGACCAGGCTGCGCAGCGGCTCGGCGGACTGCCGGGGCGCCAGCGCCACGGCCTGGTCCAGCGAGACCTCGCCCCCGGGCGTGCCCCCCTGCCGCGCCAGCTGGGAGAGGATGGCGGCCCGCCGGACCTGGAGCGCCGACAGGTCGCGCGTGACCGCCTCCTTCCGGCGCACCACGTCCACCAGGTCGGCCAGCTCCCCGCGCACGATGCGGCCCCGCTCGCGCCGCAGGAGCAGCAGCAGCTTCCGGTAGTGCTCCACCTCCAGCTGCAGCAGGGCCAGCAGATCCGCGAACAGCGCGTGCATGGATCGCTCCTTGCGGGGGAGATTCCGCTGCGGTGCTTGCAGCGGTCAGCCTTCAGCGGTCAGGCACGAGCAGGTGGGGAAGGGGCCGCCTGCCTGAGCATGGCGAGTACCGGTGGCTGGCCCATCGCGGGCGCTGCATGCTGAACGCCAGGCCCTCAGGCGAAGACGCCGTCGGCCAGCATCCGCTCGGCCACGCGCTCGCCGTCCACCTGGTAGGCGCCGCTCTGCACCATCTGCTTCAGCGCCCGCACCTTCTCCCCCCGCACGTCCGGAAGGTCGGCGAGGGCGTGCTTGGCCACCTGCAGGGCGCGAGCGCGATCCGACAGCTCGACCCGATCCCGCCCCACCGGGGACGCCGCCCGCCCCGCGTCGAGGCGACCCGGCTGCACCGGCGCCGAGGGGTGCGCGATGTTCCGCGGAACCCCGTTGTCCTCGTGAATCTTCACCGCGGCCTCCCTGGAGGGTTCGGGTTATGGCGTCGAAGGGAGTATCGGCAGGGTCCCCCGCCCACTTGAGTCATTTTTTTCGCTCCGCGCCGATTCGCGCAGCAGAATCATCCGGGCCAGCCCGATGCCCCCGGCCCGGGCCAGCGACAGCCCCACTTCCTGATCGAACATGTCCCGGTACATGCCGGCGTCGCCGCCCTCGGACGACCCGGCCGGCGGGCGCATGGCCTTCAGCAAGTGCGCGAGAAACACGCCTTCCAGCTCTTGAGCCGCCCGGCGCATGCGCGCCGTCTCCCCGGCTCCCCCTGCCCCCGGCGCCCCCCCTACCGCACCAATCGGCTCCACGTTGCACTCTCCTGAGAGTTCCCGGCTCGAGGGACGAGGTCATGACGAGGTCAGAAGAACACGTAACGCGTAACGCGTAACCTTCGGGCCGGGGGAGGTCTTGCTTGTTAAGAGTTACGGGCTACGGGTTACGCCGGGCATTCCCAAGCTGCGCCTACAAGATCTCCAATTCGGCCTGCAGCGCGCCGGCCTGCTTGATGGCCTGCAGGATGGAGATCAGGTCTCGGGCGGAGACGCCCAGGGCGTTCAGCGCCCGGACCACGTCCCCGATGCTGGTCGCCTGCTCCAGGAGCGAGAGGCCGCCCTTGTCCTCCCGCACGCTCACGTCCGTCTTCGGCACGACCGCGGTCTGGCCCCGCGACAGCGGCGCGGGCTGCGACACCTGGAGCTCGGACTTGATCTGGACGCTCAGGTTGCCGTGGGAAATGGCCACGGTGGAGATCTGCACGTCGCTGCCCATGATGATCGTCCCGGTGCGCTCGTTGATCACCACGCGGGCCACGCGGTCGGGGCGAATGCGCAGGTTCTCCAGGCGGGCGATCAGGCCGACCAGCGGCTCCCCGGGCGCAAGGCCCACCCGCACCGTGCCCGCGTCCTCCGCCCGCGCCCGGCCCGGCCCCAGCGCCTGGTTCACCGCCGCCACCAGCCGCTCGGCGGTGGTGAAATCGGGGGAGTTCAGGAGGATGGCGAGGGTCTGGTTCTCCACCACGGCCGTGGGCACCTCGCGCTCGATGGTGGCGCCGTTCGGGATGCGGCCCACCGTGGGGTGGTTCTTCTGGGCGCGCTCGCCCGTGCCGCCCGCCTCGACGTTGAAGCCGCCCAGGGAGAGCGGGCCCTGCGCCACCGCGTACACCCGGCCGTCCGCCGCCTGCAGGGGCGTCAGGAGCAGCATGCCGCCCTGCAGCGAGCTGGCGTCCCCCAGCGAGGAGACCACCACGTCGAGCGTGGTGCCGGCCTTGGCGAAGGGCGGCAGCTTGGCCGTGACCACCACCGCGGCCACGTTCTTCACGCCCACGCGGTCCCGGGGCACCTGGATGCCCATGCGCTGCAGCATGCTCGTGATCGTCTGCACCGTGAAGAGCGTCCCGGCCTTGTCCCCGGTGCCGTTCAGCCCTATGACCAGGCCGTAGCCCAGCAGCTCGTTCTCCCGCACCCCCTGGATGCGCGCCAGCTCCTTGACGCGAACCTCGGCCGCCGCGGCGGGGGTCGGGGGCCAGGGGCCGGGGGTCAGGGTCAGGGCAAGCGCGAGCGCGAGCCAGAGGCTGCCCCGTCCGCGGGGTTCCCGGCTCGAGGCTCGAGGCTCGAGGCTCGGTCCACGGTCCACGCTCTCGACGCTCGACGCTCCACGCCCCACGGTCCCGCCCGGCACTCCGTGCTCGGCGCTCGGCGCTCCCTGCTCGGCACTCGGCACTCGGCACTCGGCACGCATCTAGAAGATCCGCAGGATGTCGAACAGGCGCTGCAGGATGCCGGCGCGCTGCTTGTCCTCCAGCAGGCCCTTGCCCACGATGGTGACCTCGGCGTCCGCCACCTGGGTGGACCGCACCGTGTTCTCCGGCGTGATGTCCTCCGGGCGGACCACCCCGCTGAAGGCCAGCACCTGCGTCTCGTCGTTCACGACCACGGCGCGCCGGCCCTCCAGCAGCAGGAGGCCGTTGTCCAGCACCCGGACCACGCGGGCCGGCACCTGGGCCTGCACCGCGTCCTGCCGGGTGATGCTGCCGCCCCCCTGGTGCTCGTTGCTGCCGCTGAACTCGAAGCGGCCGCGGTTGCCGCCCCGGGCCGCGCCGAAGTGCGTGTTCCCGAAGACGTTGCCGAGGGCCAGGGAATTGTCCGATTCCTTCTTGGTGTTGGTCTGCGCCTTCCGGTCGGTGGAGGACGACTCCAGGACGAGGACCGTCACGATGTCCCCCAGCCGGCCGGCCCGGGGATCCGTGAACAGGAACCCGCTCCGCCCCTCCCGCCACAGGGATTCGGCCGCGGCGGGAGCGGGGGCGAGCATTCCAACGAGGGTCAGGACCACCCCGATTTTCATCTGCACGTCAGTCCTCGTAATGCGTAACG
>JBHGAX010000001.1:0-50558 GCA_041946635.1 Methylomirabilales bacterium (SeqCode) | reverse complement strand
CGCCCGCCCCGCGTTGACGCTCCTGCCTTGCTCTGGTACGGTTCCGGCACTCGGAGGCGGCCTCCATGCAGCACCGGGACGGCGTCCAGTTCGTCCTCTACCAGGATTGCCTCATCCGAATCCCCGATCCCGCGCTGACGCCGAAGCGCGGCACCTTTTTTCTGGCGCGAAATCTGCCCTGGCGCACCGGCGACCGGGCTCTGGATCTCGGGACGGGAGCCGGCCTGATCGCCGTCGTCGCGGCCCGGCGGGGCCACCAGGTGGTCGCGACCGACATCGTGCCCGCCTGCTGCGAGTGCGCCCGGGCCAACGCCATGCTGAACGGCGTGGCGCACCTGGTGGACGTGCGAGTTGGCGATCTCTTCGCGCCGGTGGGCGAGGAGCAGTTCGACCTCATCGCCACGAATCCCTCGCAGATGCCCACGCCGCCGGAGTACCAGTGGGACGACGCGCAGGCCCGGGCGGACAACGGCGGCCCGGATGGCTGGCAGCTGCTGGACCGGGTCATCCTGGAGGCGCCGGCCCGCCTTCGGCCCGGCGGCCGGCTGGTCTTCACCCTCTTCGCCTTCCTCGGTGTGGCCCGCGCGCTGGACCGGCTGAAGCAGGCGGGTCTCCGGCCGGCGATCCTGACGCGCGAGGAGCAGCCGTTCCCCCGCATCGGCCGCGAGCGGCTGGCCTACCTCCGCTCGCTGGACACGGCGTCCGTCCTGCCCCCCGGCTGCCCCCCGACCTGCGAGCGCCTGGTCCTCTGCGGAGAGAAGGGCTAAGCATGGCCCGGCGCGCCATCGTGAACGCCGACGACTTCAACCTCACCCAGAGCGTCTCCCGCGGCATCCTGGACGGCCACCGGCGCGGCATCCTCACCAGCACGACGGTCATGGTGAACCTGCCCGGCCTGGAACGGAATGCGGCGCTGCTCGAAGGGCTGCCGGGGCTGTCGGTCGGCCTGCACGTGAACCTGACGCTGGGGACGCCGGTGCTCGCGGCCGAGCGGGTGCGGTCGCTGGTGGACGGCACCGGCTGCTTCTTCCGGGACCGCGAGCGGCTGGGCAGGGCGGGCGAGCCGGAGGACATCCGGGAGGAGGTGCGGGCGCAGGCCCGGCGGTTCAAGCAGGTGCTCGGGCGCGCCCCCAGCCACATCGACTCGCACTACCACATGCACCGCCACCCCGCGGTCTTCGCCGCGGTCCTCGACCTGGCCGCGTCGCTCCGGGTGCCGCTGCGCGCCCTGGACGGCGAGATGGCGGCCCGCATCCAGGCCCGGGGCCTTCCCTGCCCGGACCGGGCCGAGGGCGACGTGGGGACCGAGCCCTACTGGACGGTTCCGCGGCTCAGCGAGTGCCTGCGGTCGCTCCCCGAAGGGACCACGGAGATCGTCGCGCATCCCGGCTACTGGGAGCCGGCGCTCGACATCAGCAGCTACAGCCGGCAGCGCGAGGCGGAGCTGCAGGCGCTGTGCGACCCCGCCGTGCGGGCCGCGGCCGCCGAAGCGGGGGTGACGCTCATCTCGTACCTGGAACTCTGAGGACTCAGGGATCCGCAGATTACGCAGATTACGCAGATTCGGACAGACGCTTCTCCCTCCGAGAGGGCCGGGGCGAGGGCGTGTGACGTGACGGGCGAGGGACACGGAGAGTGGACCCGGAGAGCCTGATCCTCGGGGTGGACCTGGGCGGAACGCGCCTGGCGGTGGGGCTGGTGGAGCCCACGGGGCGGGTCCTGTCCTGCCGCAGCGTGGCGACCGGCCGGCTGGGCCGGGGCGAGCGGCTTCTCGACAACGTCCTGGAGGTGCTGGGGTGGCTCCGCGAGGACGCCGAGCGGCTGGGCCGGCCGCTGGCGGGCGTGGGCCTCGGCGTCCCGGGGGTGGTGGACGAGGCCACGGGCGCCATCGGGGCGGACGTTCAGAATCTGCCCGAGCTGCGCGACGTGAAGATCGTGCAGGTGATCCACGAGCGCACGGGTCTCCCGGTGGTTGCGGACAACGACGTGAACGCCCTCCTCCTCGGCGAATGGATCTTCGGCCAGGCGCGCGGCCGCCGGCACGTGGCCATGATCGCGGCCGGCACCGGGGTGGGCGGCGCTCTCATCCTGAACGGCCAGCTCGTCCGCGGGGCGCGCGGCTACGCCGGCGAGATCGGCCACGTGACGGTGGACCCCGAGGGGCCCGAGTGCTTGTGCGGGAGCCGCGGCTGCATCAAGGCCTACGCCTCCGGCCCGGATATCGCGCAGCAGGCCCGGGCCCTCTGCCGGAGGAACGCCACGCCCATCCTGTCGGAGCTGTGCGGGGGCGACTTCGAGCGGCTGGACTGCCCGGCGGTGCTCGCCGCCGCCCGCCGGGGGGACCCGATCGGCCTCACGGTCGCCCACCGCGCGGCGCGCGCCCTGGGCGTGGGGGTGGCCACGCTCATCAACCTCTGCAACCCCGAGCTGATCCTCCTGGCGGGCGGCGTCCTGGAGGCCGGGGAGGTCCTGCTGGGGCCCATCCGGCGCTGGGCGCGCCTCTACGCCTTCGAGGCCGCGTACGAGAGCACGACCATACGGCGCTCCTCCTTCACCAAGGAATCGGGGGTGCAGGGCGGCGCCGCCCTCTTCCTCCACCGCCGGGCGGGGTGAAGAGCATTTCACCACGAAGAGCACGAAGGACACGAAGGACACGCGAAGGTTCGGGTCCCCCTTCGTGCGCTCCGTGTCCTTCGTGGTGAGCCGCTCTTCGGGCCAATCCTCCGGGGAGGCTCGCAAAGGGCGGGGGTTTGCGGATTTCCGCTGGACTCTCGCCGGTGCACCGTAGAAACTTAGCGGCTGCCCGCGAGCTGGACCCGGAACGGAAGGCGGAGGGGTCTCCGGAGGAGGAGCCAGGATGGCCATGAACTTGTTTCGCGTGGACGTCGGCAAGCGCACCGTGACTATCGAGCCTGCTCCACCCGCCTGGGAGCGTCTGGGCGGCCGCGGCCTCAGCGCCCGCATCCTCCTGGACGAGGTGCCCCCCACCTGCGAGCCCCTGGGCCCCTTCAACAAGCTCGTCTTCGCCCCGGGCCTGCTGGTGGGGCACATGCTGTCGAGCTGCGACCGCATCTCCGTCGGCGGGAAGAGCCCCATGACCGGCGGCATCAAGGAGGCGAACGCCGGCGGCACGACCGGCCTGCACATGACCAGCATGGGCATCAAGGCCCTGGTCCTGGAAGGGCACCCGGCGGGCGCGGCGGCGCCCTGGTGGGTCCTCTACCTGACGAAGGACGGCGGGCGCTTCGACGCGGGCGGCGACCTGTGCGGCCTGGGCGTCCACGAGGCGGCCGAGCGGCTGCGGAAGCGGTATGGCGAGAAGGTGGCGATCGCCCTCATCGGCCCGGCCGGCGAGATGCGCCTGTCCGCGGCCGGCATCCAGAACCTCGACAAGGAAGGCGTGCCCTCGCGCATCGCCTCGCGCGGCGGGCTGGGCGCCGTCATGGGGGCCAAGCACCTCAAGGCCATCGTCTTCGACGACGCCGGCGGGAAGAAGCCCTCGCTGGCCGATCCGGCGGCCTTCAGGGCCGCGCAGAAGCGGTTCACCACCAACACGCTGGAGCACCCCCAGACCAAGGTCTACCAGGATTACGGGACCGATGCCATGGTCATGACGACCAACGGCTTCGGCGGCCTGCCCACCCGCAGCTTCTCCAGCGGGCGCTTCGAAGGCGCCGAGAAGATCAGCGGCGAGGCGCTCCGCGACCTCATCCTGGCGCGGGGCGGCGAGGGCGAGACGACGCACGCCTGCATGGCGGGCTGCGTGATCCAGTGCTCCAACGTGTACGCGGGCCCGGACGGCAAGACGCTGGTCACGCCCCTCGAGTACGAGACGGTCGGGCTGATGGGCTCGAACCTGGGGCTGGACGACCTGGACGCCATCGCGAAGCTGAACTGGGAGGCGAGCGACCTGGGCGTGGACACCATCGACATGGGTGCGGCGCTCGGCGTCGCGGCGGACGCCGGTCTCGTGAAGTTCGGGGACGGGAAGGGCTTCCTGGGGCTCATGCACGAGATCCGGCAGGGCACGCCGCTGGGCCGGGTGCTGGGGCACGGCGCGGCGGTGACCGGCCGGGTCTTCGGCGTGCTCCGCGTGCCGTGCGTGAAGGGGCAGGCCATGTCGGCCTACGAGCCGCGCGCCATCAAGGGGCTGGGCGTCACCTACTCGACCTCGCCCCAGGGCGCGGACCACACGGCCGGCAACACCGTGCGCGCCAAGGTCGATCACCTGGATCCGAAGGTGCAGGCGGCCGTCTCGCGCGGCGCCCAGATCAACATGGCCGGTTTCGACTCGCTGGGCGCCTGCATCTTCGCCGGGTTCGGCTTCATGGTGGATCCGACCGTGATCCCGGACATCCTGAAGGCGCGCTACGGCTGGGACGTGCCCGCGGACATCCTGCAGGTCCTCGGGCGCGAGACGCTGAAGATGGAGCGCGAGTTCAACCGGCGCGCCGGATTCACGTCGGTGCACGACCGCATGCCGGAGTACATGCGCCTCGAGCCGCTGCCGCCGCACAACGCGGTCTTCGACGTGGCGGACGAGGACCTGGACGGGATCTTCAATTGGTCGTGACCGTGCACCTGCACACGACCCTCCAGCGGGAGACCCCCGCCGGGCGGCTGCGACGGCTGGAGGTGGCGCTCACCCCGGCCAGCACCCTCGCGGATCTCCTGGCGAAGCTGGAGGTCGCAGCAGACCCCGAGTGGACGCTCTTCGTGGTGAACGGCCGGCAGGCGGCTCCCGCGCAGGCGCTCCAGGACGGGGACGAGGTGCACCTGATCCCGGCGCTGGCGGGCGGGTGAGAGGAGGTTGAACGTCCCGCGTTCCGCGTTGAACGTTCGACGGGGAACGCGGGACGTTCAGCGTGGTGAACAGGGGGCAGGGCAGGCAGCTCTGCCCTATTTTTTGCCTTGAAATACCAAACACACGTATGGTAAAAGATACCAGCAGAAAGGGGGCAGCCATGGACGCCGTGCTCGAGCTTCCCCGGACCCGCCATGCCGTGAGGGAGATGCCCAGCGCGCCCCCCGCCGACCTGGCGACGGCGGTCGCCGCCATGGGCAAGCGGCTGCAGGCCGCCTACATCGAGGGGGCCCTCCAGTACTTTCGGGCCCACGAGCCGTTGCCGCAGCCGGCCGCCACTCGCCCTGCCGGGGGATCAGCCCACACTCCATGATGGAATTCACCGCCCTCGATCTGCCGGAGCCCGTGATGCAGGGCATCCAGGCGGCCGGCTTCACGACCTGCACCCCCATCCAGGAAGAAGTGCTGCCCATCGCGCTGAAGGGGCGCGACGTGGCCGGCCAGGCGCAGACGGGCACCGGCAAGACGGCCGCGTTCCTCATCGCCATCTTCACCCGGCTGCTGCGCGAGCCCGACCGCCGGACGGCCGGGCAATCCGCCCCGCGCGCGCTGGTCATCGCGCCCACGCGCGAGCTGGCGGTGCAGATCCACGCGGACGCGCAGCTGTTGGGCGAGTTCACGGGGCTGAACATGCAGGTGGTCTTCGGCGGGGTGGACTACCTGAAGCAGCGCCGCATCCTGGGGGAAGGCGTGGACGTCCTGATCGGGACGCCCGGCCGGCTCATCGACTACTTCAAGCAAGGCGTCTACGAGCTGACCGCCGTCGAGGTCCTGGTCATCGATGAGGCCGACCGCATGTTCGACATGGGCTTCATCAAGGACATCCGCTACCTGGTGCGCCACCTGCCCCCGCCCGACAAGCGGCAGTCCTGCCTCTTCTCGGCCACGCTGCAGCAGCGCGTCCTGGAGCTGGCCTACGAGTCCATGAACCTGCCCGCCATGGTGGCGGTGGCGCCGGAGCAGGTGACGGCCGAGGGCATCGACGAGGCGCTCTACCACGTCTCCAAGGAGGAGAAGCTGTCCCTGCTGCTGGGCCTCCTGGAGCGCGAGAAGGGCAAGCGCATCCTGATCTTCGCGAACATGAAGCACGAGGCCGAGCGGCTGGCCGAGCGGCTCGTGCGGCAGGGCTACCACGCGCGGGCCATCACCGGGGATGTGGACCAGCGCAAGCGGCTCAAGATCATGCAGGACTTCAAGGAGGGCGGCCTCCACATCCTGGTGGCGACCGACGTGGCGTCGCGCGGGCTGCACATCGAGGGCGTGACCCACGTGGTGAACTACGACCTGCCGCAGGACGCGGAGGACTACGTGCACCGGGTGGGCCGCACCGCCCGGGCCGGCGCCTCGGGCAAGGCCATCAGCCTGGCGGACGAGGAGTACGTGCTCTCCCTGGAGGCCATCGAGAAGTACATCGGCCACAGCTGAGATGCGTGCCGTGGACACGCAGGCGGTTCACGACGTGTGCATGGAGATGCGATGAGCACCGCGGATCCCACCGCGCCGACGGACATCACGGTGAGCCGGGAGCGCCGCGAGATGGTCGTGCGCTGGGGCGACGGCCACGAGAGCCGCTACGGTTTTGACCTCCTCCGCCGGGAGTGTCCCTGCGCGCTCTGCGCGGACCAGCGGAGCAAGCCCGCGCCCGCCGCAAGCCTCACCGTGCTCTCCGGCCCGGTGGTGCGGGCGGGGGAGGTCCAGGCGACCGACGTGAAACCCGTGGGGCGCTACGCCGTCAACTTCGTGTGGAGCGACGCGCACGACGCGGGCATCTACTCCTACAGCTACCTCCGACAGCTCTGCCCCTGCCCGACGTGCCGGGGGTCGCGCGCAGGATGACGGACCCCCTTCGCCTCACCGTCTACTCCGACTATCTCTGGCCCTAAAGACCGGAGATGGATCATCCGCAGATGACGCAGATTACGCACATGCACACGCCCGTCCAGCGCCGCCAGTCTGAAGGCCCGGGTCCAGGATCGAGCCCCGGCGCCGGGATGGGCCGATGAGCCAGGACGGCGAGAAGGGCGGGCGGCGGCGCCGGCCGCAGGGCCAGCCGCGAGAGGAGCCGACCAGCCCGCGCTGGGCCAAGGAGGCGGGCACCAAGGTCTGCCGGAAGTGCGGCGGCCGGATGTTCCCCGCCGACTGGATCTGGCAGAAGTACGGGCTGTGCGTGGGCTGGCGCTGCAGCAAGTGCAAGGAGAAGGTCATGGCCCGCTCGCTTCCCTTCAAGGGGCTCCGCAAGCGCCCGCTGGACCCGGACGAGGCGGCCGCCCGCGGGCTGGCGCCTCCCGAGGCGCCGGCCGGGGCCGGCCCGGACGAGGCGGCCGAGGAGCCGCGCCCGGCCCGCCGGCCGGGCGCGCCCCCGCCGCGGCGTTCGCCGCGAAGGCGGAAATGAAGGCCATCGTCTCCCGGCCGCGCGGGGGCTTCGCCCTGCAGGAGGTCCAGACGCCCGCCCTGGGCAGCGGCGAGGCGCTGCTGGCGGTCAAGGCGGCGGGCCTCTGCGGCACCGACCTGGCGAAGCTCGCCGAGCCGGGCGCCGGGCAGCGCCCGCTGGGCCACGAGATCGCCGGCGTGATCCACGCCGTGGCGCCGGACGTCACCCGCTTGGCCGTCGGCGACCGGGTCGTGGCCGCACACCACGTGCCGTGCGGGCGCTGCTGGGCCTGCCGGCACGGCAGCGAGTCCATGTGCCGGCAATTCAAGGCGACGAATATCGAGCCGGGCGGCTTCGCCGAGTTCGTGCGGCTGTCCGCCCTGCACGTCCAGCACGTGGCCTTCCGCCTGCCGGCCGAGCTCGCCTTCGACGCGGCGGCCTTCACGGAACCGCTGGCCTGTGCGGTCCGGGCCGTGGAGCGCTCGGCCGTCCAGCCGGGCGATCGCATCGGCGTCTTCGGCGGCGGCGGCATGGGGCTGCTCATCGCACAGGTCCTCGCCGCCCGGGGCGCGGTGCCCGTGGTGGTCGAGGTCTCGGAATCGCGCCTGGCGCTGGCCCGGGCGCTCCGCGTGAAGGAGACCGTCAACCCGGCGCGCGAGGACCTGGCCCGCGTGGTGGCCGAGACGACCGGCGGCGCAGGCCTGGACGGCGTCGTGCTCACCGTGGCGACGGCCGCCGTGCTGGCCCAGGCCCAGCGCCTGGTGCGCGCGGGCGGCCGGATCAACGTGTTCGCCGGGCCGGCGGAGGGCCCCCTGCTCCCCCTGGACTTCGGGGACCTGTACCACCGCGAGCTCTCGGTCTGCAGCACCTATTCGGCCACGCCGGCCACGCTCGCCGCCGCGCTCGACCTTCTCGCCACCAACCAGGTTCAGGTCCTCCCCCTGATCAGCCACCGCCTGCCGCTCACCGCCTTCGAGGAGGGCGTGCGGCTGCAGCGGAGCGGGCAGGCCGTGAAGGTGATCTTCCAGCCATGAGCCATGGCACGGCAGATTGCAGATTTGACGATTTCAGATCTTCGCCGGTCGGCGCGGGTCTGCAATCGGCAATCGGCCATCTGAAACCTGCAAGCAGCCTGGGTGGAAACGCATGATCACTTCAGCCTCGCCGGCGCTCCCCGCCGGAGGCCGCATGCGGGCGGCCGTGCTGCACGGGCCCGAGGACGTGCGGTTCGAGGACGTCGCCATCCCGCGGCCCGGGCCGGGCGAGGTGCTGGCCCGGGTGGACGTGGCCTCCGTGGACTTCACCGACCGGAAGGTGTACCTGCGGGGATCGCATCCCATGATCCGCGTGCCGGGCCTCTTCGGCCACGAGTGGGCCGGCACCGTGGTGGAGGCCGGGGCGGGGGCCGCCTGGCAGCCCGGCCAGCGCGTGGCCTCGGCCAACTCCGTGCCCTGCGATCCCGCGGGGCCGCTGTGCCGCCAGTGCGGGCGGGGCCGCCAGAGCATGTGCGAGACGATCCAGTACCTGAACGGCGCCTTCGCCCCCTACATCCTGGTGCCCGCGCGCCTGGCCCGCGTGAATCTCCATGCCGTCCCTGCCCGCGTGCCGCTGGAACAGGTGGTGTTCGCCGAGCCCTACGCCTGCGCCCTCCAGGCCAGCCGCCGGGTGCCCGTGCGGCCGGGCGAGACGGTGGTCGTGCTGGGCGCCGGCCCCATGGGCCTCTTCCTCACGCGCGCCCTGCACCTGCGCCACGGCGCCGGGCTCACCCTGGTGGCCCTGGATCGCCTGGACTCGCGCCTGGCGGTGGCCAAGCAGATGGGGGCCGCGCACGCCCTGAACACGGCCGACCGCCCGGCCGCGGAGGTCCTCCGGGCGGCCACCGGCCGCGCCGACGCCGACGTGGTGATCGAGGCCATCGGCACGGTGGACACGCACCGCGAGGCGCTGAGCCTGGTGGGACGGGGCGGCACGCTGGTCGGCTTCGGCGGCGTGGCGCCCGGGCAGATGCTGCCCGTCGACCTCGGGCACCTGCACTACCAGGAGATCGCGATCCTCCCCATCTACCACCACACGCCGGTGGACGTGGCCGAGTCGGTGCGCCAGCTGGCCGCGGGCGACGTGCCCGTCCAGGCGCTGATCACCGCGCGCCTCCCGCTCACCGACCTGGCGGCCGCCCTGCAGATGGTGGCCGACCGCACGACGCTCCGCACGCTGCTCTTCCCCGCGCACTGACGCCGGCGCTTCACCGCCGCAATTGCCTTGACGCCCGAGAGCCCCTGGGCTACGGTACCAATTGAGTGTGATTTCCCGCTCGCCGGACGATGCCAGTGTCGGACCGTCCAGTCCTCGCCCTCGCGACCCCGCCTCGGGATCTCCGCGTGTCTGCGCGCCATCCGTTGCCCGACGCCGGCACGCCGGCCCGGAGCCGGCGACACCCTCCGAGCCCCCAGCGTGCCCCGCCGCCTTCCGCAGCGCGCGGCCGCGTGGCTCGATATTCCAGCCGAAAGGGAGGGGGAAGCATGGCCAAGCAGCTCATCAGCCGACGAGGCTTCGTGAAGGGCGTGGCCGGCGCGGCCGTGGCCGGCCTGGGATCTTCGGTGGTGGCCAGGCGGGCGCGGGCCCAGGGCCGCACGCTCACCATCTGGCACACCGAGGCCTCCGACACGGCCGTGAAGGCCGTGCAGCGGGTGTGCGACCAGTTCGAGAAGACCCACGCCGGGGTGAAGGCCGTCCAGCAGGGCATCGGCTGGGCGGAGCTGGGGCCGAAGCTCTACACGGCGCTGGCGGCCGGCAGCCCGCCGGACCTCGCGCACATCAACTGCTATCACTTCAGTTCCTTCCACGCGAAAGGCGCCATCGTCCCGATCGACGAGGTGTACCAGGCCGTCGGGGTGAACGACGTGGTCGAGGTCGTGCGCGACATGAGCCTCATCGACGGCAAGCGATGGGGCATCTCGCACCACGTGGGCAGCCCGGCGATCATGATCCGGAAGGACATCGCCGAGCAGGCGGGCTACAAGGTCCCGGCGGACATCACCCAGCCGATGTTCAAGAGCTGGAAAGAGGAGCTCGACTACCTGAAGGCCGTCACCAAGCCGGACAAGCGGCAGTGGGGCATGAGCCTCCCCGGCACCGGCTACTTCCTGCAGGAGCACGTGGGCCGCTGGGTCAGCTCGAACGGCGGCGGCTACTACGACCAGAAGTGGAACCCGATCTTCCACACCGAGCCGTTCGTCCAGACCCTGGAGTTCGTGAAGTCGCTGGCCGACAGCAAGGTGGTGCCGCCCGACTGGCTCAGCCAGTCGTGGCTGGGCATGATCGTGGAGTTCTCGACCGGCGTGACCACGATGATCGATCACGGCTACGGCCGGATCGCGGGCTCCATCGACCGCTACGCGCCGGGCAAGGCCTCGGAGGAGTTCTTCTTCCCGGTCTGGCGCCCGGTGGGCCCCTCCGGCACCAAGCCCTACACGGACCTGGACGCCGAGCTGTGGGTCGTCTTCTCGAAATCCCCGAATCAGGAGCTGGCCAAGGACTGGCTGAAGCTCTTCTACACGCGGGACATGTACCTCAACTACATCAAGCAGTACCCGGTGCACATGTTCCCGATCACCAAGTCGCTGCGCGCGGACCCGGAGTACAGGGCCCTGCCCGAGCTGAAGACCTGGGCCAATTGGATCCGGCAGCAGGAGATCTACATCGATCGGAAGCAGGCCATCCCGGTCGGGGTGTTCTACCCGGCCACGAACATCCAGATCCCGTTCCTGGCGGAGGTGTTCGACTCCGGGATCATCGCGGACGAGATCGTGGGCATGGCGCAGGGGCGCCGCTCGCCCAAGGAGGCCGGCCAGCGCATCAGCGACCGGGCCAACGATCTCATCCGCAAGCTGGGGTACCCCGTGCCCGATCCCATCCGCGGCAAGAAGCGGGCCTGAGCGGCCGCGCGGGGCCCCGGTCCCTGCCGGGGCCCCGCCGCGCTGCGAGAGGACTGGCGGATGGGGATGCATGCAGGCCCGGCTGGCCGGAAGGGCGGAGGGGCCGCGCGCCGGCGCGCGGCCCTCTCGGGGTTCCTGCTCGCGCTGCCCACCTTCCTCATCATCTTCGGCTTCATCTTCTTCCCGGTGGGCTACTCCCTGTGGCTCAGCCTCACCAACAAGCACGCCCTCATGCCGCACTACGAGTTCGTGGGCCTCGCCAACTACGCGGGCCTCATGGGCGACCCCGACTTCTGGTCCAGCTTCTGGCGGGGGGCGATCTTCGCGGTGGGGAGCGTCGGCCTCCAGGTGCTCCTCGGCCTCGGCGCGGCGATGCTCCTCCACCAGTCGTTCACCGGCCGCGGCTTCGTCCGGGGCATCACGCTCTTCCCCTACATGCTGCCCACCATCGTCACCATCCTGATCTGGAAGTGGCTGCTCAGCGCCACCTACGGCCCCGTGAACTACCTGCTGCAGGCGCTGGGGATCGTGGACGCGCCGGTCGTGTGGCTCGGGCCGGACTGGCTCATGGCCTCCACCATCTTCGTGGCGGTGTGGCAGTTCTTCCCCTTCGTGGTGATCAGCCTGCTGGCGCGGCTCCAGACCATCGACCTGCAGCTCTACGAGGCGGCCGCCATCGACGGGGCGGGCGCCTGGCGGCGCTTCCTGCACGTCACGCTCCCGGAGCTCCGCAACGTCCTGTTCGTGGTGATCCTGCTGCGCACGTTCTTCATGTTCACCAAGTTCGACGTGCCCTGGCTCATGGCCACGGGGGGCGGCCTGCAGCGGCTGGTGGAGAACCTCCCCGTGTACGCCTTCCGGAAGACCTTCGCCACGTTCCAGGCGGGGGAGGGCGCCGCCGTGTCGGTCAGCCTGTTCCTGCTGCTGATCCTCCTCTCCATCGTCTATTTCCGCGCCTACCGGCGCGACCTGGAGGCCTAGATGGGGCTGCGGCGACTGGGCTTCGCGGGCGCGCTGTATGCCGGCTCGGCGGCGCTGCTCCTCCTGTGCGGGGTGCCGCTGCTCTGGATGCTCTACACCTCGCTCAAGCCCGCCGGGGACCTGTTCGCGTATCCCCCGCAGCTCTTCGGCAACTACAGCCTGGCCAACTTTCGCCGGCTGGTGGGCGAGACGTACTTCATGGTCTATTTCAAGAACAGCATCATCGTGGCCGGGGTCACGGTGGCGCTGGACATCGTCATCTCCACCCTGGGCGCCTACAGCCTCACCCGGTTTCGCTATCCCGGGAAGGAGCTGCTGGCCAACATGACCCTCTTCACCTACATGTTCGCGCCCATCATGATCATCATCCCCGTCTACATCCTCCTGCAGCAGGCGGGCCTCGTGAACTCGCACCTCGGGATCATCCTGGCCTACACCTCCATCTCGCTGCCGTTCACGCTGTGGCTGCTCCGCGCCTTCTTCCAGTCGTTCCCCGTGGAGCTGGAGCATGCCGCCTTCATCGACGGGGCCACGCGTTTCCAGTCCCTGGTGTACGTGGTGCTGCCTCAGGCCCTGCCCGGCATCATCGCCACATCCGTGTTCGCGTTCGTGGTGGTCTGGAACGACTACCTGTTCGCGCGCATCCTGCTGAACGAGCCGCTGCTCATGACCATGCCGGTCGGGCTCCAGAACATCTACGAATCCACCATCGTGGACTGGGGGCTCCTGATGTCGGGCGCGGTCCTCGTCACCATTCCCGCCATCCTCTTCTTCCTGGTCGTCCAGCGGTTCCTGATCCGCGGCTGGGGCATGGGCGCGGTGAAGGGCTGAGCGCGACAGAATCCTTGACAGCAAGCGGCAATCTCGCAGAAGCTGTGCCGGCTGCACAGGCGGCAGGGCCGCGTCCGGGCCGCCGCCCGACCCCAAGGAGCTGCGCGTGGACAGGCGCGTGAAACCGATCCTCACACCGGAGGAAGCCGCCCGGCTGATCCCGAGCGGGGCAACCGTGACGGTGAGCAGCTCCGCCGCGCAGCTCGTGCCCGACAAGGTGCTGGCCGCGATCGGCGGCCGGTTCCTGGCCTCCGGGGAGCCGCACGGGCTGACGGTGGTCTTCCCCCTGGCCGTCGGGGATTCCTTCGGCACGGTGGGCCTGGATCACCTGGCGCATCCCGGCCTCCTGAAGCGGCTGGTGGGCGGTTCGTACGTCAACGGCCCCGCCTCCAAGCCGTCGCCCAAGATCTACGCGATGATCCACGCCAACCAGGTGGAGGCCTACAACTTCCCGCTGGGCCCGCTCCTGCACCTGCACCGGGACATCGCCGCGCGGAAGCCGGGCGTGATCACCAAGATCGGCCTGGGGACGTTCGTGGACCCGCGCGACCAGGGCGGGCGGATGAACGACGCGACCCCGCCCGACCTGGTGGAGGTGGTCCAGCTGGCCGGCGAGGAGTGGCTCTTCTACCGGAGCTTCCCCATCCACGCGGCGGTGATCCGCGCCACCACGGCCGACACGCACGGCAACCTCGCGCTGGAGCACGAGGGGACCTTCATGGGGGTCCTGCCCCAGGCCATGGCGGCGCACAACTGCGGCGGGACCGTGATTGCCCAGGTGAAGCGCGTGGTGGCCGCGGGCACACTCGCGCCGCAGATGGTCCGGGTGCCGGGCATCCTGGTGGACGCCCTGGTGCTGGACCCGGAGCAGCGCCAGAACACCGGCATCGCGTACGACCCGGCGATCAGCGGCGAGATCCGCTCGGCGACCCTGCCCATCCAGCCCGTGCCGCTCGGCCCGGAGAAGATCATCGCCCGGCGCGCGCTGTGCCAGCTCCAGCCCGGCCACGTCGTGAACCTCGGCTTCGGGATCTCGTCCCTGGTGCCCACCATCGCCTTCGAGGAAGGCGTGCTGGATGCGCTCTGCTTCACCGTGGAGCAGGGCTCCATCGCCGGCCTGCCCCTCACCGGCTTCGCCTTCGGCGCCTCGCACAATCCCGAGGCGATCATCGACTCCGCCTCGCAGTTCGACCTGATCGACGGCGGCGGCATCACCGTCGGCTGCCTGGCCTTCGCCGAGGTGGACGCCCGGGGCAACGCCAACGTGAGCCGTCTCAAGGCGCAGCCGCACGTGCTGGCGGGGGCGGGCGGGTTCATCGACCTGTCCCAGGGCCTTCGCCGCCTGATCTTCTGCGGCACCCTGACGGCGGGAGGGCTGGACGTCCGGGCGGAGGACGGGCGGCTGCGCATCCTGCAGGAGGGGCGGTTCCAGAAGTTCGTGGCGGCGACCCAGCACGTGACCTTCAACGGCCGGCGGGCCGCGCTGGAGGGCCAGGAGGTCCTGTACGTCACGGAGCGCTGCGTCTTCCGGCTGACGGACCAGGGCCCGACGCTCGCGGAGGTGGCGCCCGGCGTCGAGGTGGACACGGAGATCCGCCCGCGCGTGGGCTTCCCGCTCCGCGTGGCGCCCGATTGCCGGCCCATGGAGGCGCGGATCTTCCGTCCCGAGCCCATGGGCCTCGCGGCGGACTGGGCAGCCTGACGCAATCCGCGCCCACGACCCGGGCGGCATAAACACGGCGCCGTGAGGGGGCGAGATTCATCCCGCCCGCGCTCCGGCCGAGGGCCCAAGGGAGCTTGAATGGAGCGCTACTACGAGGACATGCAGGTGGGCGAGGAGTACGAGTCCCCCGCCCGGACGATCACGGAGGCGGACATCGTGAGCTTCGCGGCGCTCTCGGGGGACTGGAGCCCCGTGCACTGCGACGAGGAGTACTGCAAGGGGACGCCCTACCAGACCCGGATCGCGCACGGCTTGCTGGGGCTCGCCGTCTCCGAGGGGCTGAAGTTCCGCATCCCGGAGTTCGCGGGCGCCCGCTACATGGCCTCGCTCTACTGGAACTACAAGTTCACGGGCCCCATCCGGATGGGCGACACCATCCGGGTGCGCGTCCGCATCCAGAGCAAGCGCGAGACCAAGAAGCCGGATCGCGGGATCGTCGTCGAGTACGTGACCATGCTGAACCAGCGGGGCGAGGTGGTGCAGGAGGGCGAGCACGGCCTGATGGTCTGGCGGAGAGAGAGAACCTGAACCGCCAAGACGCTCGGATCATCGCAGAGGCGCAGAGGCGAACAGGCGCCGAGGCGAAACAGCGCCCGCCTTCTGCATCGTTCTTTCGCCGCCGCGCCCCGACGCCCCTGCGCCTTTTCGGGTGTGGGCGTCCGTGGCGTCCTGGCGGTTCACGTACTGCCTGGAGGTGTCCCCATGAACTTTGAGCTGACGGAGGCGCAGCGGATGCTGCGCGGCATGGTGCGGGAGTTCGCGGAGAAGGAGATCAAGCCGCGGGCGGCGGAGATCGACCGCACCGACGAGTTTCCCTGGGATCTCTGGAAGCGCATGGCCGAGCTGGGCATCCTCGGCATGACGCTCCCGCCGGAGTACGGGGGCGCGGGGATGGACATCGTCTCCTGGGCCATCGTCCAGGAGGAGATGGCGCGGGCGTCGGTGGTCGTGGCCGACATCCAGCTCCTCAGCACGCTCATGCAGAACATGATCCTGAAGAACGGCACGGAGGCGCAGAAGCAGAAGCACCTGCCGGCCATGGGCGCCGGGGAGAAGATCTGCATCATCGCCCAGACCGAGCCGGGCGCGGGCTCCGACGTGGCCGGCATCCAGACGACGGCGCGACCGGAGCGGGGCGGCTACGTCCTGAACGGCGCCAAGCGCTTCCTCACCTGCGCCATGATCGCCGACCTGGCGGTCGTGGTCGCCACCGTGGACCGGGCCAAGGCGCACAAGGGCATCACGCTGTTCCTGGTGGAGAAGGGCACGCCCGGGTTCTCGACCGGCTCCAAGGAGCACCTGATGGGGGTGCGGGGCATGGCCACGGGGGAGGTGGTCTTCGACAACTGCTGGGTACCCAAGGAGGCGCTGCTGGGGGGCGAGGGCGAGGGCTTCAAGCGCGCGATGATGTCGCTGGACACCGGCCGCATCGGCATCGGCTGCCAGGCCGTGGGCCTGGCGCAGGCCGCCATGGAGGAGGCCGTGCGCTACGCGAAGCAGCGGACGGCCTTCGGCGGCCCGCTGGCCAACCTCCAGGCCATCCAGTTCAAGCTGGCCGACATGTCCGCGGGCATCGAGGCGGCGCGCCTGCGGCTGCGGCACGCGGCCTGGCTCAAGGACCAGGGCCGCTCCATCATCCGCGAGGCGGCGGAGGCGAAGCTCCTGGCGTCCGAGCTCGCCGTGTCCGTGACGCGCGAGGCGCTCCAGATCCACGGCGCCTACGGGTACAGCGCCGACTTCCCCATCGAGCGCATGTACCGCGAGGCGAAGGTCTACGAGATCTGGGAGGGCACGAGCGAGATCCAGCGGGTCGTGATCGCGCGGCAGTTGCTCAAAGAGTACTGAGCCGGAGTGCCGACTGGGACGAACACGTAACACGTAACCTTCGGCAAGCGCGGCCCAAGTTCTTGTTACGCGTTCCACGGGACGCGCTCCATCGTACCAGGCCGAGGAGAAGCCATGGACTTCACGGGACGAGTCGCCCTCATCACGGGCGGGGGATCGGGGATCGGGCAGGCCACCGCGCACCTGTTCGCGCGCCGGGGTGGCAGCCTCTTCATCGCGGACATCGATGCCCAGAAGGCGAAGGGGACCGCGGACGCCATCACCCGCGCCGGGGGTCGGGCCGAGATCGGCCAGTGCGACGTGACGCAGGCCGTGGACGTGCAGGCCGCCTTCGAGACGGCGGAGCGGCTGTTCGGGCGCCTCGACGTGGTCGTGCACTGTGCGGGGATCCTGCGGGCGCGCCGCATCGAGGACTCCACCGAGGCGGAGTGGGATGAGGTCATCCGGGTCAACCTGCACGGGGCGTTCCTGGTCACCCGGGCGGCGATGGCCGCGCTCCGGCGGCACGGCGGCGGGAGCATCCTGCACATGGCCTCCCGCATGTCCATCCGGGTGAAGGAGGAGCACGGCGCCTACGCCGCGGCCAAGGCGGGCGTCATGCAGCTCACCCGCATGGCCGCGCTGGAGGGCGCCCCCACGATCCGCGCGAACTGCGTGCTGCCCGGCTTCGTGGACAGCCCCATGACGCGGGGCTCGGGCCCCAAGGCCGACGTGGACGCCCAGTTCGCCGGCTGGGCCAGGGTGTGTCCGCTGGGCCGCGCGGGGACGCCGGAGGACGTCGCGAAGGCCATCTGCTTCCTCGTCTCGGACGACGCCGCCTTCATCACCGGCGCCGCCATCCCCGTGGACGGGGGCCGCACCATTCTCTGACCTCGGGTGGCCGCTGCGGGCGGCCACCCCGCCGGGGTGCGGCGAGCCCCTCCCTCCCCACGCCGGCGCGCCCACGCCGCTTGGAGGCTGGGCCTACCGGTCGGTACCAAGAGGCAGACAATGCGGGCGAGCGGCTGAGGGGGCGCCCTTGCCCCCGCTAGAATGGGCCCGCGGGCAGGCGGGCCCGCGTTCAAGCCTCCGGAGGTTCCTGCATGGTGAAGGCGGCGTTTCGGGCATTCGACTGGTGCTGCGACGTGACCTCGCTGGTCATCCTGTACGTCACGGTGGTGGTGATCTTCGTGCAGGTGATCGCCCGCTACATCCTGGAGATCGCGCTGCCCTGGACCGAGGAGTTCGCGCGCTTCGCCTTCCTGTGGCTGATCTTCCTGGCCAACGCGCTGGCCGAGCGCCAGAAGGAGCACTTCCGGGTCAGCTACTTCGTGGAGCAGGCGCCGCGCCGGCTGCGGTACGCCTTCTGGGTGGTGGGCGAGGTGCTCATCTTCACCTTCTTCCTGTGGCTCCTGGCGGACAGCCTGCGCTTCGTCGAGATGGGGAAGCGCATGATCTCGACCGTGCTCCAGCTCCGCCTCGACTGGGTGTACTGGGGCCTGCCCGTGGCCATCGTCTTCGGCCTGCTGAACCGGGCGCGGAACATCGCCACCGTGCTGCGCGAGCGGCCGGACAACCCCTTTGCCTGATCGAGGAGTGGCGCATGCTGAGCGGAACCGTCCTCCTGCTGCTCTTCCTGCTCCTGATGTTCATGGGGATCCCGGTGGCGCACTCCATGATCATCACGGCCTACATCACCATCAAGTTCCTGCACGCGGAGATCCCCACGATCATCGTGCCGCAGCGGCTCTTCGGGGGCGCGGACAACTACATCCTGCTCTGCATCCCGTTCTTCGTCCTGGCGGGCGACCTGATGTCCATGACCACGCTCTTCGACCGCCTGATCCGGGTGGCGAACGCGATGGTCGGCCACATCCGGGGCGCCCTGTCCCACATCACCATCATGGTGAGCATGTTCTTCGCCGGCATCACCGGCGCGGCCGTCGCCGACACCTCGGCCGTGGGCACCGTGCTCATCCCCGCCATGGTGAAGCAGGGCTACAGCCGCGGCTACGCCACGGCGCTGACGGTGGTCGCCTCCACCATCGGCGTGATCATCCCGCCCAGCAACCTGATGGTGGTGGCCGCGCTGGTCTCGTCCAGCTCCGTGGCCGCGCTGCTCCTGGGCGGCGTCATCCCGGGCGTGCTGGCCGGCCTGTCGCTCCTCGCCGTGAGCACCTACTTCGGCATCAAGTACAACTTCCCGAAGCAGCCCAGGCTGACCTGGACGGAGCGCGGGGTGGCCCTCTGGCAGGGGGTGCCGGCCCTGGGCATTCCCGTGGTGCTGATGGGCGGCATCCTGAGCGGCATCGTCACGCCGACCGAGGCGGCCAACATCTCGATCGTCTACGCCCTGATCGTGGGCCCCATCATGATGCGCGGCTTCCCGCCGCTCCGGGACATCTACAAGAGCTCCGTGAGCGTCTGCACCCGTACCTCGACGGTGATGTTCGCGGTGGGCGCGTCGGTCATCTTCGGCTGGATCCTGGCCATCGCCCAGGTGCCGGACGCCATCGCCGAGTTCATCACGTCCTACACCAGCAGCAAGCTGATCATCATAGCCGGCATGCTCTTCACCTACCTGGCCATCGGGACGTTCCTGGACGCCATCCCCATCATCCTGATCTTCACGCCCATCTTCCTGCCGCTGGCGGAGCAGCTGGGCATCCCCGTGATCGCGTTCATGGTGACCATGGTCTTCGCCTCGGCCATGGGGCTGGCCAGCCCGCCCTGCGGCTCCTGCCTCTGGGTCGGGGCGGCCATCGGGGACATCCAGGTCGAGCGCTTCACCTGGGAGCTGATGCCCTTCCTGGCGGCCATGACCGCGATCCTCATCCTGATTGCCTACTTCCCCGGCGTCATCACGATCCTGCCGGACCTGATGCTGGGAGGGTGACCGTAAAGGGGTTCCGGGTTCAAGGTTCGACGTTCAAGGGACCCGGCACCTGGGTAGGCCCCCGGCGTTGCGGGGGATACGTACTCGAGTCTCGACCTGGAGCGCAAAGAGACAGGCGACCGGTTCAGGGCAACCTCGAACCTCGAACCTCGAACCCGGAACCGTATTTCGGAGAGGAGGTGGTCGTCCGCAGAGGCGGCTTCCGTTGACGTTCCAAGCCCTCATGACGCGCAGGAGGAGACCATGACTCGCAGAGTTCTCGTGATCACGCTGGCCGTCCTGGCCATCGCCGGCCTGGCGGCCGTCCCGGCGGCGCAGGCCGCGCAGACGCTGAAGCTCGCCACCAGCCAGCCGCCCAAGGGCGGGTTCCTGGGCGAGACCCCCAAGGTCTTCGCGGACGAGGTGGAGAAGGCGACCAAGGGGCAGGTGAAGGTGCAGATCTTCCACTCCGGCTCGCTGAGCAGCAACGAGGCGGAGCTGTTCCAGATGGCCCAGAGCGGCGCGGTGGACGCGGCCATCGGCGCCACCACGTACATCCTGGGCTGGGCGCCCCAGGCGAAGGTCTTCGACCTGCCCTACCTGTTCGAGGGCGCGCCGCACTTCAAGAAGGTGGTGCAGGGCAAGGTGGGCGAGACCATCGCCAAGCAGGTGGAGGACGACGGCGTGCTGCTCCTGTCCTACATCCTGCCCGGCGTGCGCAGCATCTTCAGCACCAAGCGGCCCATCGAGAAGGTGGAGGACGCCAAGGGGCTGAAGATCCGCAGCATGCAGAGCCCGGTGTACATCGACATGTTCAAGAACATGGGCATGCTGCCCACGCCCATGCCGTCCTCCGAGCTGTACACCTCGCTGCAGACGGGCGTGGTGGACGCGGGCGAGAACGACCCGGCCAGCGTGGTGAGCTGGGGCTGGGTGGATGTGATCAAGTTTTACTCCCTGAACGAGCACTCGATCTCCTGCAACGTGCTGGTGTTCAACAGGAAGAAGTTCGACAGCTTCTCGCCCGAGATCCAGAAGGCCGTGCGCGACGCCGGCAAGAAGGCCGAGAACTACCAGCTGGACTACATCCAGAAGGCGCTGGCCGAGAACCTGGAGAAGATCAAGGCCAAGGGCGTGAAGGTGAACGTGGTGAAGGACAAGAAGCCCTTCCAGGATGCGGTGAAGGACATCATCGCCAAGTACGAGCCCGAGATCGGCAAGGACCTGATCCAGGCCGTGCGCGACGCGAAGTAGCAGCAGACTGAACCGCCAAGGCGCCAAGAGCGCCGAGGGTCGAAGGGGTTTCCCCGACACCTGGCGCTCTTGGCGCTTCGCACATTGAACCGAGAACGGCGATGAGCGGCGACCGCACGACGCGACTCCGTGCCTGGCACCTGGCCCACCGGCCCTCGGTGTGCCACGAGCGGGCGGAGATCGTCACGGAGGTCTATGAGGCGCACGCCGGGACGCTACCGCCGGTGCGCCTGCGGGCCGCCGCCCTGGCCGCCATCCTGGATCGCCAGAGCATCTTCATAGCCCCCGACGAGCTGATCGTCGGCCACCAGGCCAGCCGGCCCTCGGCCGCGCCGGTCTTCCCCGAGTACGCCTGGGGCTGGGTGCTGGAGGAGCTGGACTCCCTGCCGCGGCGGGCGGCCGACCGCTTCGACGTGCCGGCCGAGACGCGTGAGCGGCTGCACGCCATCCTGCCGCGCTGGCGGGGACGGTCGTTCCTGGAGCGGGCCGTGGCCGCCCTGCCGGCCGAAGCGCTGGAGGCGCACCAGCAGCTGCTCTTCCTGCTCACCAGCCTCGGCTGCGGCACCGGGCACCTGGCCCCCGACTACGAGCGCATCCTGCGCGGCGGGCTGAACGGCCTGGTGGCCGAAGCGCAGGCCCGGCTGGCGGCGCTGGATCTCACCGCGCCGGAGGCCCTGCCCGTCCGCGACTTCCTCATGGCGGCCATCCAGGTCGCGCGGGCGGCCGTGGGCTTCGCCCGGCGGCACGCCGACCTCGCCGACAAGCAGGCGCAGGCCGAGCCGGACGGCCGGCGGCGCGCGGAGCTGGTGGAGATTTCGCGAATATGCCGGCGCGTGCCGGCCGAGCCCGCGCAGACCTTCCAGGAAGCCTTGCAGGCATTCTGGTTCCTGCACCTCATCATCCAGATCGAATCGAACGGCCACTCCATCTCGCCCGGCCGCTTCGACCAGTATCTCTGGCCGTTCTACGCGGCCGACATGGCGGCGGGGCGCCTGGATCCCGAGCGCGCGCTGGAGCTGCTGGGCTGTCTGTGGATCCAGTTCAACCAGGTCATGAAGCTGCGCGACCGCATCGCCTCGCGGGGCTTCGGCGGCTACCCGCTGTTCCAGAACCTCATCCTGGGCGGGCAGACGTCCGAGGGGGCCGACGCGACGAATGCGCTGTCCTACCTCTGCCTGGAGGCCACGCGGCGCACGCGGCTCCCGCAGCCGTCGCTCTCGGTGCGCGTGCACCCCGGCGCCCCGCCGGAGTTCCTGCGCGCCGCCGCCGACCTGGCCCGGGAGGGGCTGGGGATGCCGGCCTTCTTCAACGACGAGGCCATCATTCCCGTGCTGCTGGACATGGGCGTGCCGCTTCGGGAGGCCCGGGACTACGCCGAGGTGGGCTGCGTCGAGCCCCAGGCCCCGGGGAAGACCAACGGCTACTACCCGGCGGGCTTCCTGAACCTGGGCAAGCTGGTCACGCTGGCCCTCCACGACGGTCGCGATCCGCTCACGGGCCGGCAGCTCGGGCCGGCGATCTGCGACCCGCTGACCAGCTACGCAGACCTCGAGGCGGCCCTGGACCGGCAGCTCGACCACGCGATCCGGCTCATGGTGGCCTCCATCAACATGCTGGACCACCTGCACGGAGCCGTGGCGCCGAACCCGTTCGTGTCGCTCCTGGTGCAGGACTGCCTGGCGCGCGGCCGCTGCTACGAGGAGGGCGGGGCGGTCTACAACTACACCTCCCCGAACGTCGTGGGCCTGGCCAACGCCGCCGACGCGCTCATGGCGGTGAAGCGGCTGGTCTTCGAGGAGGGCCGCCTCGGCATGGCCGAGCTGCGCGAGGCCCTGTCCGGCAACTTCGAGGGCCGCGAGGCCCTGCGGCAGCTCCTGGTGAACCGGGCGCCCAAGTACGGCAACGACGCGGACGAGGTGGACGCCCTCGCGCGCGAGCTGGGCCGCCGCATCCTCCGCGGCTTCAAGGCCTTCCGGAACGTGCGGGGCGGCCGGTTCGAGCCGGGGCTCCAGAGCATCTCGGCGCACGCGCTCTTCCGGGACGCCGTGGCCGCCACCCCGGACGGCCGGACGGCCAGCATGCTCCTGGCGGACGGCGGGATCTCGCCGGCCCAGGGCCGCGACCGGCGCGGGCCGACGGCCGTCATCCGGTCGGCGGCCAAGCTGGACCAGCGCGAAGCCTCCAACGGGACGCTGCTGAACCTCAAGCTGAGCCCGGCCAGCGTGGCGGGCGAGACCGGCCTGGCGAACCTCGTCGCCCTCATTCGCACCTACTTCCAGCTGGGCGGCCAGCACGTGCAGTTCAACGTGGTGAACAGCGCCATGCTGCGGGAGGCCCAGGTCCATCCCGAGCAGCACCGCGACCTGGTGGTGCGCGTGGCGGGGTTCAGCGTCCTCTTCACGACGATCGATGCCGTGCTGCAGGAGGACATCATCGCCCGGACGGAGCATTCGCTGTGAGCCAGGCCGGCGCGGCGGAGGTGGCCGGCGTCATCTTTGACCTGCAGCGCTTCTCGGTCCACGACGGGCCGGGCATCCGCTCCCTGGTCTTCCTGAAGGGCTGTCCCCTGCGCTGTCCCTGGTGCGCCAATCCCGAATCGCAGCGCTTCGAGCCCGAGCTGATGCTCGAGGCGGGGCGGTGCATCGGCTGCGGGGCCTGCCTGGCCGCCTGCCCCACCGGGGCGGCGCACCGGACGGAGGCGGGCATGGCCCAGGATGCCGGACGCTGCCGCGGCTGCGGGCGCTGTGCCGAGGCCTGTTACGCCGAGGCGCGCGCCATGGCCGGCCGCCGGGTCGCGGCGGGGGAGGTGCTGGCGGAGGTGCTCCGGGACGAGCCCTTCTTCCGGAACTCGGGCGGGGGCGTCACGCTGGGCGGCGGCGAGCCGCTGGCCCAGCCGGACTTCGCCGCCGCACTCCTGCGGCTCTGCCGGACGCGCGGCCTGCACACCGCGGTGGAGACCTGCGGCCAGGCGCCGTGGGCGGCGTGCGAGGCCGTGCGGCCCTGGACCGACCTGTTCCTCTTCGACCTGAAGCACGTGGACGCCGAGCGGCATCGGGCCGCGACCGGGGGAGAGCTCGCCCGCATCCTGGGCAACCTCGACCGGCTGGCGGCCTGCGCGCGGGTCGTGGTGCGGATGCCGCTCATCCCGGGCTTCAACGACGAGCCCGAGGTCGTCTCGGCACTCGCGCGCCGGGCCCGCGCGGCGGGCGTGAGCGAGGTGTGCCTCCTGCCCTATCACCGCTTCGGGCACTCCAAGTACGCCCGGCTCGGCCGGGCCTACGCCTTCGCCGATGCCGCTCCGCTCGCGCCGGCGCGGATCGAGGTGCTGAGCGGCGCCGCGGCGGAGACGGGCGTGCGGGTCACGGTGGGAGGCTAGCCATTCGGCTTGACCCCGCCGCCGGGATGTGGTCTGCTTCCTCGCCACCACCCGGGTCCTTCCGAACCCCTTCATGACCTTCGTGGTGCAAGGTGCGGTGCAAGGAGGAGACGATGTCTGACATGGCGCTGGGCTTCCTGGGGCTGGGCGTGATGGGCGGACCCATGGCCCGCAACCTGGTGCAGGCCGGCTACCAGGTGAGCGGCTTCGACACCGATCCCCCGCGCCTGGAGCGCTTCGTGGCCGCGGGCGGCAAGCGGGCGGCCAGCGCGGCCGAGGCGGCCCGGACGGCGGAGATCGTGCTGCTCTCGCTGCCCACGGGCGACATCGTGCGCCAGGCGGTGCTGGGGGCGGACGGGCTCCTGGCGGTCATGCGGTCCGGCACGCTCATCGCGGACCTCAGCACCACCGAGGCCAAGGTGGCGCAGGAGTGCGCGGCGGCCGCGGCGGCGCGGCGGATCACCTTCCTGGACGCGCCGGTGAGCGGGGGGGAGCAGGGGGCCATCGAGGCCAGCCTCTCCATCATGGTGGGCGGCGATCCCGGCGGCTTTGCCCGAGTGCAGCCGGTCCTGGCGCGACTGGGCCGTTCCGTGGTGCACATGGGCGGCAGCGGGATGGGGCAGGCGACCAAGCTGGTCAACAACATGATCGTGGCGGCGAACTTCGCCGCGGTCTGCGAGGCGTGGGCGCTGGCCGCCAAGGTCGGCCTGGATCCCGCGACCCTGCACGAGGCCATCAAGGGCGGCTGGGCCGGCTCGCGGGTGATGGAGGAGACCGTGCCGCGGCTCCTGTCGCGCAACTTCGTGCCGGGCGGCTCGGTGGACATCATGACCAAGGACGTCGGCTACGCCCTGAACATGGCGCGGAGCGCGGACGTGCCGGTGCCGGTCACGGCGCTGGCCCACGAGCTGTTCCGCATGGCGAAGGCGCAGGGCAAGGGCCCCCAGGCCCAGCCGGTCCTGATCACGCTCTGGGAGGAGTGGACCGGCGTGCGGGTGGGCGGCGAGCGGAAGGCGTAGACAAGCCTGCACCGCCGAGGGCGCCAAGAGCGCCGAGGTTCGCCAAGACCGCCTTTCTTCCTGGCGGCCTGGGCGTCCTGGCGGTGCACGTTCTTTCCGTGGGGGCGGGATGGAGGAGACGCGCCGACAGGAGATCCGCCGGCTCCTCGCCGAGCGAAGCTGGACGCTGGACGAGCTGGCCGCGCGCTACCTCGTGCCCCGCCGGCTGATCGTGGACGACCTGGAGCACATCGCTCGGTCGGTGGCGCCGCGCCGCATCGAGATCCGGGCGCCGGTGTGCGGGGAGTGTGGCTTCCGGTTCAAGGACCGGACCCGCTTTTCGGATCCGTCCCGCTGCCCGCGCTGCAAGAACGAGCACCTGGAGGCGCAGCGCTTCCGGATCGCCTGATCCCGCCAAAGACGGCGGGGGGCGCCCACCTTCCTGGGTGCCCCCCGGCTCTCGCTCGGGCAGTGCCGTGATCAGGCTGTCGGGGACTCCTGCTTGGCCGCGGCCGCCTTGGCGGGCGGCTTGGACGCCTTGGGCCGCGGGCCCGGCTTCGCCTTGGCGCCCGCCTCGACTTTGCGGTAGCCGCCCGCGGCGTCCTTGGCGATCTTCTTCTCCTTCTTCCACCGCGAGATGATGGCGTAGAGGTGGGGCTTGGAGCGCTTGCCGGCGCTCGGGTGGCGACTCAGCGTGTCGAGGTCGAAGCGGGCCGGCAGCGACGCATAGACCTGCTTCCAGTCCAGCGCCTTCGCCCGCCGCCGGCGGCCCCGTCGCGGAGCGGCCGCGGACGCGGGCCGGGATGCCTGCGCCCCGCCGCCCAGCACGCCGGCCACGCGGTCGTACTGCGCCTTCAGCTCGGACAGCTCGCTCTCCCGCGCGGCGATCTCGCGCCGGATGCTGTCCAGCATCGCCTGGAACTGCTGCCGGTACGCGCCGAACCCGCCTTCCCGGCGCGTGCCCTTGGCCCTGCTCCTCTGCGGCATGGTCGCTCCTTTCCTCTGCTTTTGTCGCGCTCGGATGTCGCCCGGCGCCACGGCGGCCCGGGCGCCGGCCGTCAGTTCCGCATCGCCCGCACCTGCGTCTCGAACTTGGGGTCGCGCTCCATCCGGAACTCGCCCCCGCACTTGCTGCAGGTGCCAGCCCAGGAGGCGTCCTCCTGCTGGAGCAGTATTACCACCCCGCAGACCGCCTTGCGCGGGATGCGGTGCAGGGTAATGGCCATGAGCTGGCTGCCGGTGGTCATCCGGGCTCCGCGGGCCGTGCCGCGTCTCGACAAGACCGCACCGCGCCTCCCGCCCTCGCGCCGGGACGAGGGCGGGAGGCGGCGGGCTACTTGGAGAGCTTGTTCTTCTTCACGTATTCCCAGAGCTTCTTCGTCATCTCGGCGGGCGTGACCGGCTTGCTGCCGAATACGGTCTCGAGACTGTCCTTCACGCCCTTGAAGTTGATGGTATATCCACCGAAGGCCGCACGCTTCGTGGCCATGCACGTCTCCTTGTGTGCCGGTGATGCTAGGTCCGACATCACCTAGCATCATCAAATTGAGCTGTTCTGTCAACGGTTTTTGCGCGCCGCCTCCGAAGGTGTTAGGACACAATATCACTGTTAGGTGCGCCGGCTGGGGTGTGAGGCCGGCGCGCGCGGTCCCCGCCGGCGCTTGACGCGCCCCGGCGGAAGTGAGTATCCTGCTCTGGCGCGGCGCATTGCGCGGCAGGGAGGGTAGGCCATGCGGGAGGTTCGCGTGGGGGATAGCGCGCCGGATTTCCGCCTGCCGGCTCCGGGGAATCGGGAGATCGGCCTTGCGGACTTCCGCGGGCGGGACAA
The DNA here is from genome assembly GCA_041946635.1 of Methylomirabilales bacterium (SeqCode). Classification (GTDB taxonomy): domain Bacteria; phylum Methylomirabilota; class Methylomirabilia; order Methylomirabilales; family 2-02-FULL-66-22; genus 2-02-FULL-66-22. Next base: position 23,698 of record JBHGAX010000001.1, on the reverse strand, counting down.
CGTGCTGCTGGCCTTCTATCCGTTCGACTGGTCGCCCGGGTGAACGCAAGCCATGCCCGCGCTGGAGGCGCACCTGGATGCGTTCACGCAGGCGGGGACCGTGGTCCTCGGCATCAACGGCGACAGCACGTACTCCCACGAGGCCTGGGCCCGACGCCACGCCCTCCGGTATCCGCTCCTGAGCGACGTGCACCGGACGGTCTGCCAGGCGTACGGCGTCTGGAATCCCGCGCGGAATGCCCCCCGCCGCGCGACGTTCATCCTCGACCGGGCCGGCATCGTGCGCTTCAAGGAGGAGTATCTCCCGGGGCAGCTGCCGGACGCGGCGCGGCTCCTGGCCGTGGCCCGGGAGATCCGGGAGTAGGATCGAGTGCCGAGTGCCGAGTGCCGAGAGCCGAGACAAGCTGGAGCGGAACCGCACATCCGCCTGCTGGTGTTCGACTTCGGCGGCGTCGTCTGCCGGTTCGACTATCGGATCTTCTGCGACCGGCTGGCGAGCCGCTGCGGCCGGGAGGCGGACGCCATCCTGGCCGCGGCCTTCGGGAATCCCCTGCAGGCCGCGTTCGAGAGCGGCCAGGTCACCGGCGCCGAGTATCACCGGGCCGTCATGGGCGCCCTGAAGGCCGAGGTGCCGTACGCGGACTTCCGGGAGCTCTACGGCGACATCTTCACGGAGATCCCGGAGACCGTGGCCCTGCTGCGGGGCCTGCACGGCCGGTACCCGCTCTACCTGCTGTCGGACACGAACGCCATTCACTTCGACCACGTGCGCGCCCGCATCCCGGCGCTGGCGCTCTTCAGCGAGTGCATCCTGTCTTACCGCGTCGGCGCGATGAAGCCGCAGCCGCGCATCTTCCAGGAGGCGCTGCGGCGCTCGGGGCTTCCGGCCGAGCACTGCCTCTTCATCGACGACCGGCTGCCGAACGTGGAGGGCGCGGCGCGCCTCGGGATGCGGGCCGTTCAGTACGAGTCGCCGGCGCAGCTCCGGTCGGCGCTCCGCGGGCTGGGCATCGAGCCGGCGGGGACCCCGGCGTGAGGCGAGGCAGCCGCGCCGCGCCACGGCGGCGGCCGGCGGTTCGAGGAGGAGATCCATGGGAGGTATCTCGCGGCGCCGCCTGCTGGCGGGAGGGCTGGCTGTGGCGCTGACGGCCCGGAGGGCCCGCGCGGCGGCCTCGCCGGTGTTCCTGGCGCGGACCACGGATCGAGCGGCCGCGATCCGGCGCGGCATGGCGGCCCTGGGCGTGAGCCTGGGTCGCGGGCGCCGGGTGGCGATCAAGCCCAACTTCAACAGCGCCGACCCGTATCCCGCGTCCACGCACCTGGATACGCTGGGCGCGCTCCTCGCGGAGTGCCGCTCCGCCGGGGCGGCGGAAATCAGCATTGCGGACCGGAGCGGGATGGGGGAGACGCGCCGGGTGATGGAGCAGAAGGGCGCCTTCGACCTGGCGCGCCGCTCGGGGGCCCGGGCGGTGGTGCTGGACGAGACTCCGGCCGAGGGCTGGATCGAGGAGCGACTGCCCGGCGGCCACTGGTCGCGCGGCGTGCTGTTTCCCCGGCTGTTCGCCGAGGCCGATCTCGTTCTCCAGACCTGCTGCCTGAAGACCCACCGCTTCGGCGGCCACGTGACGCTTTCCCTGAAGAACTCCGTCGGGATGGTGGCGAAGTACGCCCCGCGCGGCGGCTACAACTACATGAGCGAGCTGCACGGCTCGCCGCACCAGCGCCGGATGATCGCGGAGATCAACCAGCTCTACCGGCCCGCACTCGTGGTGATGGATGGGCTGGAGGCGTTCACCGACGGCGGGCCGGAGCGCGGCCGGCACGCGAGGCCCGAGGTGATGGTCGTGGGGACGGACCGGGTGGCGGTGGACGCGGTGGGCGTCGCCCTGCTGCGCCTGCACGGCACGAACGCCACGGTGGCCGGCGGGGCCGTGTTCGACCAGGAGCAGATCGCCCGCGCGGCGCACCTCGGCATCGGGGCCACCGGGCCGGGCCAGGTCGACCTCATCACCGACGATGCGGAGAGCCGCGCCCTGGCCGACCGCGTGCGGGCGGAGCTGCGCAAGGGGTAGTGGGCCATCCGGCACCCGGGCACTCCGGCACTCTGGAAAGATCGTCCCAGCGTGCGAGTGCCCGGGTGCCGGAGTGCCGGTACTACGGGCGGAAGTAGGCGCCGGCGCACAGGATGCAGAAGCCGCTCACGCCGACGACGGTCTTCACGATCTGCGCTGTGGACCCCTGCTCCACCGGGAAGAAGAACCAGGGGATGAGGATCAGGAGCCCGCCCGTCACCATGACCGCGATCGAGACCTGCTTGCTGAGGCGCTTCTTGGGTCCAAGGTCCTTGTTCTCCATCGTCTCTTCGGCCATGCGTGTCTCCCCGGGAGGCGCACTCGCCGGGCCGGCGAGCGCCTCCGTCCAGTCGCCATTGGTGGATGGGTCGGAACGACCGAGGTGTGGGGAGGCGCTAGTGGCTGGGATCGTCCGGGGCGGGCGGCGCGGTCTGCCGGCGGGGCAGCGGGCGTCGCGGCAGGTCGCGGTAGGTCTGGTGGAGGGCCACGCGGAATTCCGGCGCGGCGAGCCGCTCGGACGCGGGGAGGTAGCGGGCGGTCCGCTCCGGTCGCTGCAGCTGCGCGCGCGGCCCGGGCGCCTGCTTCTCCACGCGGATGGGTGCGTTGACTGCCAGGGCGGCCAGCGGGATGTCCGGGGCCCGGAGCACGAGGGAGGGCGCCTGCTCGCCCAGCGTGGCGGGCGGCGCGACCGCCATGGCGGCGGCCAGGATCAGGCAGACGGCCAGGAACGCGCCCACCCGATGTCCGATGCGTATCTGATCCGTGTACCGCATGCGAGCTGCCTCCCCCGGGTTCCCTTTCTATACGCCGGGCAGGCGGGAATGTCAACGCACCCTGACGCGCGGCTCACCCCTGGATCCCAGGCCTCGCGGGAGGCGGCATGAAGACGTCGGTGCGGATCGTCGGGCTGGCCGGGCTCCTGCTCTTCGCCGCCGCGGCCTTCACGCCGCTCCCGAGCCTCCTGGCCCGCCAGCTGGCCGTCGCCTCGCACCCGGGTCCGGCCGACGCCATCGTGGTGCTCGGCGCCGGGGTGAACGAGGACGGCATGCTGGGCGGGGCCTCGCTCCGGCGTGCCCTGGCGGGGATCCTGCTGCACCGGCAGGGGCTGGCTCCGCTCCTGGTGCTCCTGGGGCCGAGCTTCGACGGCAGCCCGCCCGAGGCGAAGGTCCGGGAGCAGCTGGCGCGGGACCTGGGCGTGGACCCCGGCCGCATCCTGACCCTGCAGGATGCCTGGACCACGCGGGAGGAGGCTCAGAAGTCGAGGGTGCTCCTGGCCGCCCGGGGCGTGCGGCGGATCCTTTTGGTGACCGACTCGCAGCACCTGGTGCGGGCGATCCCCCTGTTTGCCCGGCAGGGCTTCGAGGTGCTCCCCGTCGTGGCGGACGAGGAGTCGGACCGGCCCCGCTCCCCCGAGGGACGCCTGAAGCTCGCCCGGCGCGTCTCCCAGGAGATCGTGGCCCGCGCCTACCACCGCGTCGCAGGCTACCTGTGAGGGCCGGATGCACGCATACTTTGTCCCCGCGCTCGCGCTCGGCACCTCACTGCTGATCCTCGTCCTCGGCGGCGCCCTCGGGCTTCCCCTGCGCCGCCTGCCGGCCGCTCTCGGCAAGGTCCTCGAGGCGCTCGGGCTCACGCTGCTCTTCTTTGCCGCGAATCTCCTGATCGCGGCGGCGGTCCTGCTCCTCGGCCGCCTGGTCGCCCGCGAGTTCCTGCCCCTGTACTACGCGAACGACGTGGCCCTGCTCGTGTGTTCCGCCCTGCAGGCGCTGGCGTTTCAGTGGTGGCGGGAGGTCGCCACGGGCCGGGATCCGACCAAGCGCCGCTGAGGCGCACTTGACAGGGCCGCACTGCAGACCGAGAATCGTCACGCTCGAGCACGCGCACGGTCGTCCCCGCACGCCGGCACGCCGGGACCCCAACCTGCCGTACCTCGATTTCCACCGCTGGCCTGATCGTCGCCGCTGTGCGCTCCTCGCGCGCCGGCAGGGGTGCCCATGCCCTGGATGGCCCTGTCCGCCGCCCTGCTGGTCGGCGCCGCCGCCCTGCTGGATCCGTCCAACTGGCCCACGCCATCGGAAGTCGTTCGGGTGGCGGCATCCCTCGGGCTGCTGAGCGCCGCCCTTTACCTGCCCGCCCGTCCGGCGCGCACCGCCGCCGCCGCAGCCTGGGTCGGGGTCGTCGCGGCCGCCGGCATGCCGGTGCGGCCCGGCCAGCTGGGCGCGGATTTCCAGACGTTCTACCGGGGGGCGCAGGCCCTCTTCGTTTCCGGCCTGTCGCCCTACACGGCGCAGGGCGCGACCGCCTTTCCCTTCCCGACCTTTCCCGCCGTCCACCTGCTGAGCCTCGGGGGCCGCCTGAGCCCGGGCGATGCCTACCTGGCCTTCGTGGCGGTCTCCGCGGCCCTCCTCGGGCTCTCGTTCGCGCTGCTCCTGGACCTGAGCGGGCGCCTGGGCGGTCGGCCCGCGCCCGAGCCGGGGCGCCTCCTGCTCCAGGCCGGCCTCGTGCTCCAGCCGCCCATCCTGGCCGGCCTGGGCTGGGGCAACTCGGGGGCGCTGGCCGGGGCGTGCGTCACGGGAGGGCTCTGGTGCTGGCTGCGCGGCCGGGGCCGGGCCGCCTGGCATGCGGCCGCCGGCCTGCTGGCGCTCGCCGTGATGGTGAAGCCCCAGCTCCTGCCCGCCGCGGCCTTCTTCCTGGTGGCCGCCTGCCGGGAGGCGGGCCGGCGGCCCGAGGCCCGCTCGCGGGCGGCGCACGTCGGCCGCCGGGTGGTGCCGTGGGGCCTTGGCCTGGTCGTGCTGTCCCTCCCCCTCGCGGTCCCCGCGTCGCTCCTGGCGTACCGCGACTTCCTCGAGGTGGCGCAGCGCTGGCACACGGAGGTCGCGGCGACCCACGCCAACAACCTGGCCCTGTCGGCGCTCCTGGCGGAGGCGGCCGCGCGAGTCTGGGGCCTGCGCGTGGCGGACGCGCTCGCTCCCGTCACGGCCGCCCTCGGGCTGCTGGTCCTGGCCGCCAACCTCCGCACACTGCGGGATGACGTGCCGGACGCGCTCCCGCCGTTCCTCCCCTGGCTGCTCTCCTGCCTGCTGTGGACCTCCCTGGTGTGGGACTGGTACCTCACGCTGGTCCTCGCCGGGCCGCTCCTGCTGCTCGCGCTGGCGCCGCCGGCGGGAGGGGAGGGCAGGCTCGCCCCGGCGCCGCTCGTCGCCGGGATCGCCTGCTGCACGACTGCCTCGGCCGCGTTCTTCCCGGCCGGCATCCTGTTGCTGTACGCCTACAGCCTGGCCGCGGCGCGGCGCAGGGCGCCCCTGGAGCCGGCGAAGGCCTGAGGCCGGCGCGATGGCGAAATGCGGCCGGGTGGTGTGGAAGAGGCGGAGGGGCTACGGGATCCGACCGAACTCGTCGTCTGCCAGCGGGCTCAACCCCGAGTCCGGGGACGGCGTGACCTGCAGCGAGACCCGGCGCTTCTGGGAGCGCACCTCCGTGGCGGTCTCCACTTCCTCCCAGCGGAGCGGCCGGTCCAGCCGTGCGACCGCGCGCACGCGGCTGAACCCGCGGCCGGCCGGCCCCCAGTCCTCGCCGGCCCGGAACAGCACGTCGTAGGAGCCGGGCGGGACGCCCCGCACGGTGTGCTGGCTTCGGGCGCGGACGAAGACGTGGCGGCACAGCTCGCGCCCGCCGCCCGCCATGACGAGCTTCACCTCGGCATCGTAGGGGCTGTCGTTGGCGATGGTGAGCTCGCCCCGCCCGGTCGGCTGCCAGGTCGGTGCCAGCTCCGCGCCGTTCGCCGGGCGCTCCGCGAGGCCCGGAAGCGGCGGCGCTGGCCTCGGCCTGCAGCCGCGGCTCGCCCTGAAACCGGTCCGGGTGCCAGACGCGCACCAGCTCGCGGTACGCCCGCCGCAGCTCATCGGGTGCCAGGTCACGCGGGACACCGAGGACCTCATACGCGCTGGGCATGGCGCCGTCCAGGGACCGGCGGGTTCATGGCAGGGAGCGAGTGCGAGCGCGGTGATGCGCGGAACGCCGAACGCTCGGCGTCAGAGCCGGGCGACGGTCACGATGCTATTCTTCCGGCGACGCTCGAGATCGTCGAGGAACTCCCCCACCAAGGCCACCGTGAGATCGGCGAGGGCGAGGGTGGAGGGCGCCTTGCCCAGCCGGCGCTGGGCGAACCGCAACAGGAGCCGGAAGCTATCGCGGTACCCCGCGATGGTATGGGGGCTGGCGCAGCGTTGCCGCACCAGGCGATCGGTAAAGAAGGCTTGGAGGAGCGCGGGGAAGTCGGCCGTCTTCACGGGCGCACCTCCTTGCCCGGCTCCAGCAGCCGCGCGGTGGCCAGTTGGAGCAGTTCCGGTACGGCGTCCAGGTACCAGTAGGTGTCATTGATGTGGACGTGTCCGAGGTAGGTGGCCAGCTTGGGGAGCTCGCGGTCCACGGCGTGGCCCGCCTGGTACCACTCGAGCAGCGTGCGGGCGGCGAATCGGTGTCGTAGGTCATGCAGCCGAGGCCCGCGGCCGTGGCCGGTCGCGCGCGCGCGGAGCCCGAGGGCTTGCGAGAGCTTGGCGAAGGTGTAGCGCGCCATCCACTCCGTCACCCGGGTGCCGCGCTCCGCGAGGAAGAAGGCGGGCTCAATGGCGCCGGCACGACGTGGTCGCGCCGGTCGGCGTAGGCCTGGAGCGCGGCGCCCGTCGACGGATGCAGCGGGACCACCCGCGACTTGCCGAACTTCGTGCGCCGGATGGTCAGGATGGCGTTCGCGAGATCCACCTCGGCCCGGTCCAGGCCGAGGGCTTCGCTGACGCGCATGCCCGTCACCGTGAGCAGCCCGAACAGCGTGGCGTACGTGTGCGCGCGGAGCCCGCGGGGCGAGGGCAGCTGGGCGGCGCGGTGCAAGAGCCGCGCGATCTCCCGGTCGCTGTAGAAGTAGGGAGGCTTGCGGTGGTACCGGTGGGGCAGGAGCCCGGCCGGCGGGACCTCGGTCCGCGGGTCCCGCGCGCTCTGCCAGCGGGCGAAGCCCCGGACCATGCTTAACCGCCACGTCCAGGTGGCCGGCTGCGCGGTGGCGGGCTGGGTCGCCCAGCGCAGCGCCAAGTCCGTCGTGATGTGGGCAGCGCCGGCGGTCTGGAGGAAAGCAACAAAATTGCGCAAGCAGCCACTCGTCTCCCGCAACGTAAACCCGAGCGCGCGGCGGGTCGCCAGGTAGTCGGCCAAGGCCCGCTCCAGGGGGTTCATTGTCCACCTCCCGCCTCCGGCCAGGGGTGCGCCAGGGCCCGCAGACCGGCGACGTCGACCTTGGCGTACAGTTCCGTGGTGCTGGGTAGGCGATGGCGGAGCACCTCACCGATTTCTCCCAGGGTGGCGCCCCCGCGCAGCAGCGTGGTCGCGAGACTGTGCCGCAGCAGGTGGGCTCCCTTCAGCGCCGGCTGGAGCCCCGCCCGCTCCAGCGCACGGCGCACGATCGTGCTCACCGTCGAGGGGCCCGCAAACTCTCGGCGCGGTGCCTTCCTGCGCAGGAGCACCCGTCGCGTGGAGCAGCCGGGCCGATCCCGGAGGTAGGCCGCGAGCGCCGCGCCGACCTCCACCGGCAAGGGCAGCCGGTCATGGACTGAGCCCTTCCCGCGCACGAGGAGCTCGCCGGCGCGCCAGTCGAGGTCGTCGAGCCGGAGGGCCACCACCTCCCCCGCCCGGAGGCCCAGGCGCGCGAGGAGGAGCAGGATCGCGTGGTCGCGGCGGCCGGTCGCGGTGTACCGGTCGCAACTTTCCAGCACCCGGGCGACTTCCTCCGGGCGCAGGTACTTGGGGATGGTCGACAGACGCCAGTCGGCGACCGTGGGCACGGCCTCCGCCAAGTTGGTGGGCAGGGCGCCCTCGCGAAACAGGAACCGGAGGAACGAGCGCAGAGCGGTTGTCATCAGCTGCGCGCGGCGGGGGCTCATGGCGGGAGCGTGCCGCAGGACGAACCCGGCCAGGTCGGCCGCGTTCACGGCACGCACCCGGAACGGCCGCGCGCGGAAGCGTTCAGCGAGAAACGTGCGGATGTACGGCAGGTAGTTGACGACTGTGGCCGTGACCAGCCCGCGCTCGGTTCCCAGGTGCCTTTCGTACCGCGCGAGCAGCGTGGCCCACGGCGCCGCGTCCCGCACCGGCGGCGGACCGGGAATGACGGCCCGCGTGCGGAGATGATCCAGGAACTGCCGGAGCGTTTCTCGGGCCCCGCGGTGGAGGTGCCCCTTGCGCTCGCGGTGCGTGACGAACCGCGCGACGCGTCGCTCCTCGAGGTCCCGGACCGCGCCCCTGCGGCGGCCCAGCCAGTGCCCGAACTCGGCCAGCAGCCCGAGCTTCGCCTTCACGGTCGCCTGGGCGTAGCCCGCCTCTTGCAGTGAACTCGCAAACGACGCGAGGTGCGTGCTCAGCGGGTTGTCTCGCACGCGGGGGTCGGTGAGCAGGCGGTCGAACGCATCGTCCGGCATCGGTCTCCTCCTTTCCTGGCGCCATTGCCAGGGCCCGAGGAGACCTCCGGATTATGCCAACTTCAAGTGGGGAGCAAAGAGTGCAGAGCTGCGCCAAACGTGGGGCACAACGAACCTAATCGGAAACAGTCGGCATGATCAGGGACGCGGCACGATGGCGGTTGTGCCGCGCGCGGCACAACCGGCATACCTTCGCCTCTCGGCTCGCAATGGCAGGCGTGGACCTCTACACGGTCCAGCGGGCTGGCGGGTGGAAGACGGCAATCATGGTCCAGCGGTACGCCCACCTGTCGCCGGACCACATGCGGGCTGCGATGGAAAAACTGGCTGGGGCTCCGTTGGTCAAGCCCCAGGGGGATGGTGGGCGATTTGAAGGAATGCCTGTTCCGTCTCGCTGAGCACCGGACGCCATACCTCGGGCTCGGTGCCACACGGCGTGCCGAACTGATCGGCGAGGAGACGTATAACGGCCTCCAAGGATACCCGCGCGGTCGGGAAGTGGACCCGCGAGAGTGGTCTGGCGGGCGGCAGGCAGTTTTCGGTCAGGCTGCCGTTAACCTGCACGTGGGCCGCTGGGTTCAGATCGGGCGGAATCCGCAGGTAGTCGTATCGGAACACCCAGTGATCCCCATCCCGGTCGAGTTGGTACTGGTAGCTCGAGTGCGCCACCTTTAGGCGGTTGCGTTCGGCAGCAGGTGCGACGTAAAGCCGCACCGTCAGCCGAAGATAGCGGCCATCCCGAAGTGGCAAGGGATCGTCGGGACCGGCCCAGCCACCCAGCACGAGATCGGTGGTCCCACGAGGGCCGGAAGAGAAACGCACGCCACCTTCGGGGGCGAGAACAGTCAGGCGCAGCAGGAGGCCAGTCAGGTCTCGAAAGGCCTGAGCTGCGGCGGGACCCCCGGCTTGGTACGCGGCCGTCAGTCGGCGAGCTTCAGCGAGGCGCGCTGTGCGCTCAGGCAGGGACAAAGAGGGGGTCGGCCTCGACGAGGAGACTGGCGAGAGCGAGAAGATCCGCCACTGCACCCGGGTCTTCCAGGCGCCCCGCGCGGTAGGCTTCGACGAGTTCGCGGGCAGACATACGCAGTCGGCGCCGAGCGCCACGCTCAAGGCGACCCACGATTTCGTCTCGACTCAATTGGAGGATACCGTCTTGTTCCATGGTGAACTCCAGAAGGTCTTATACCATCCGGGACGGAAAGATTCAAGCGGGTGGAAACACGTGGACGGGCATCGCACATACGGTCGGCCGCGGCGCGCCTGACTCCGGGTGAAACTGCCGGGAAGAAATGGTGACCCGGCAGGGAATCGAACCCTGAACCCTCGGCTTAAAAGGCCGATGCTCTGCCAGTTGAGCTACCGGGTCCGGATGCGGGGATTGTGCAGGGTTGCAGGGGTGGAGTCAAGCGGGGACTGGGGCCGCTCGGCCCTGGCTACCGATGATCCGGTCCGCGCGGGTGTCGTCAACCGGGCGGCTCAGAGCAGTCCCCACTCGCTCCACACGGGGTGCGGCCGCAGGATCGTCTCGTCGCGCCGGGGGCCGGTGGAGATCATGGCCAGCGGGACGCCGACCAGCTCTTCCAGGCGGCGGAGATACGCCCGGCAGGCCGGGGGCAGCCGGGCCTCGTCCACGGCGCCGGCGGTCGGCTGCCGCCAGCCGGGCAGCGTCTCGTAGACGGGCTGGCACTCCGCCAGGACGTCCGTCTCGCTGGGGAACTCGGCCAGCACCTCCCCGCGGTACCGGTATCCCGTGCACACCTGGATGCTCTCCAGCTCGTCCAGCACGTCCAGCTTGGTGACCGCCAGGGCGCTCAGCCCGTTGACCCGCACCGCGTAGCGCACGCCCACGGCGTCGAACCAGCCGGTCCGGCGCGGCCGGCCGGTGGTGGCGCCGAACTCGGCCCCGCGCCGCCGCAGGGCCTCCCCGGTGGCTTCGCTCAGCTCGGTCGGAAACGGCCCTTCCCCCACCCGGGTGGCGTACGCCTTGCAAACGCCCAGCACGCCGTGGATGGCCGTGGGGCTCACCCCCGTGCCCGTGCACGCGCCTCCCGCGGTGGCGCTGGAGGACGTCACGTACGGATAGGTGCCGAGGTCCACGTCGAGCAGCGTGCCCTGGGCGCCCTCGAACAGGACCCGCTTCCCCTCCTGCATGAGCCGGTGCAGGACCTCGGAGGCATCCACCAGGAACTCGCGAATGCGGGCGTAGTGGGCCAGGTGCTCCTCGTAGATCCGATCCGCGTCCAGGGCGGCCAGCGCCCGGTTCTCGGGATACTGGGCCCGCTTGTCGGCCAGGTTGTGCGTCAGGCGCTCCTTGAAGAGGCCCGGGGTGTGCAGGTCGGCCAGGCGAATGCCCACCCGCGCCATCTTGTCGACGTAGGCCGGCCCGATGCCCCGGCCGGTCGTGCCGATCTTCCGGGCGGCGCGCTCCTCGTGGGCCAGGTCCAGCAGCTTGTGATAGGGGAGGACGAGGTGGGCGCGCCGGCTGATGAAGAAGTGGTCCTCGAAGCGGACCTGCAGACGCGCCAGCTGATCCATCTCCCGGATGAGCTCCCCGAGGTCGACCACCACCCCGTTGCCCAGCACGCAGGCCTTGCCCTTCCGCAGCACGCCGGAGGGGATGAGGTGGAGCACGATCTTCTCCTCGCCCACCACCACCGTGTGCCCGGCGTTGTTGCCCCCCTGGTAGCGGGCCACGACGTCGAACCGCTCGCTCAGGACATCGACGATCTTTCCCTTGCCCTCGTCGCCCCACTGGGCGCCGACCACAATGACGTTGGCCATGGCCCCTCTCGTTTTCAGCGCCCCAAGCCCCCGGATGCCTCCGCTCCGCCGCGCACTCTAGCCCGGCAAGAGCGGGAACGTTCGTCTTCTCCCGGGCCGCTACGGCAGCGTTCCAGCCACGATCCGCTCTTCCGCCTCGCCCGCGGGGACCAGTCGCCGCTCCCCGGTGGACACGTCCTGCACGAGCACCGTGTCCGGCGGCTGCTCCTGCGAGCCGAGCACGATCGCCCAGCGGATGGCCGACGTGCGCGCGTAGGCCAGCGAGTCGGCGAGCGGCCGGCGGATGATGTCCCGGGCCACCGACACGCCGCGCTCGCGCAGCAGGCGCGCCAGCCGGTGCGCCACGCGCTTGTCGGGGTTGAAGTCGATGAGCAGCACGTCCGGCCCCGGGACGGGCGGGAGCGCCTGCGTGGCCTCCAGCGCCGCCATCACGCGCTCGAGGTCCACGCTGAAGCCCGTGGCCGGACAGGGGAAGCCGAACTGCCCGAGGAGCTGGTCGTAGCGGCCGCCGCCGCTCAGCTGGTACCCCAGCCCGCGCGCGAATGCGCCGAACACCGCGCCGGTGCAGTACTCGAAGGCGTGGGTCTCGGCCAGGTCCAGGATCACGTGCTCGGCCAGGCCGTAGTTCTCCAGGATGGTCACGATCTCGCGCAGGTTGCCGATGGCCGCGCGGGAGGCGGGGGGGAAGCCCAGGCGATCGGCGTCGTCCAGGATCTCCCGCCCGCCGTACAGCCGCGGGAGGGCCAGCAGGGCATCCAGCAGCGCCGGCGTGGCGGGCAGCTCCTTCACCAGGGCCTCCAGCTCCAGCGGATCCTTGCGGCGGAGGGCGGACAGGATCTGCGGGCGCAGGGCCGGCGGGGGCTGCAGGGCGTTGAGGAGGCCGCGCAGCACCTCCGCCTGCCCCACGTCGATCTGGAAGGCCTGCAGGCCCACGGCCCGGCAGCCCTCGACGGTCATGGCGATCATCTCGGCGTCCGCCTCGGCCAGCTCGAGCCCGATGAGCTCCACCCCCACCTGGCCGAACTCGCGCTGCCGTCCGGCGCGCGGCTCGTGGTACCGAAAGACGTGGCCGGCGTAGGCCAGGCGCAGCGGCAGCGGCGCGTGGCGGAGCGTGGTGGCCACCAGGCGGGCCACCTGGGGCGTGAAGTCCACCCGGAGCGCCAGGAGCCGGCCCGTCTGCCGGTCCACGAACTTGAAGATCTGGTCGTCCGCCTCCTCCACCGTCGGGCGCTCGAAGACCTCCAGGTACTCGAAGGCGGGCGTGATGATCTCGCGGAAGCCCCAGCGCTCGAAGACCGAGAGCAGGGTGCGCTCCACCGCCCGGCGTCGCGCCGTCTCGACCGGCGTGAACACGCGCACACCTTTCGGAATCGCGGTGCGTGGCAGCATTGCGTCTCGGGCCCCTGACCAGCTTCCGTGCGAAAACTCGCGTAACGCGTAACGCGTAACTCGTAACACAACAACAGTTCGCAGCCGGTGGTTCTCAGTTACGTGTTACGCGTCAGGGCTCGTCTCACACGCTCACCAGCTTCGCGTACACGATGTCCTTGATCGCCCGGATCTCGCGCAGCACGTCGGGCGGGATCGTGTCATCCACGTTCACGATGGAGACGGCCCGGCCGCCCCGCTTCTCCCGGCCGAGCTGCATCCCGGCGATGTTGATGCCGTGCTGCCCCAGCATGGTGCCGATGCGCCCGATCACGCCGGGGACGTCGAAGTTCGAGAAGACCAGGAGCAGCCCCTCCAGCACGGCTTCCAGGCGGAAGCCGTCGATGGCGACCACCCGCGGGTCCTGCCGGCTGAAGACCGTGCCGGCCACCTCCATGGCCCCCTTGTCCGTGATCAGGGCCACCGTGATCAGGCTGGCGAAGTCCGTGGGCTCGGTGGAGCGCGTCTCGGCCACCCGCACGCCCCGGGTCCGGGCCAGCGGCAGCGCGCTCACCAGGTTCACCGCGTCGTGCGCGGGCGCCAGCACGCCGCGGACCGTCGCGGCGGTGAGCGGCGCGCAGTCCAGGGCGGCGATCTCCCCGCGGTAGGCCAGCCGGATCTCCACGAGTCGGCCCTCGGCCAGCTGGGCGGCCAGCAGCCCGAGCTTCTCGCCCAGGGTGAGGTAGGGCTGCAGCACCCGGAACAGCTCGGGCGGGACGGAGGGGGCGTTCACGGCGTTGCGGATCAGGCCGCGCAGCAGGTAGTCGATCACCTGCTGCGCCACCTCCACCGCCACCGCCTCCTGGGCCTCCTCGCTGGCGGCGCCCAGGTGCGGCGTGGAGATGAAGTTGGGCAGCGCGAAGAGCGGGCTGTCCGTGATCGGCTCCCTGGCGAAGACGTCCAGGGCGGCGCCCGCCACCTTGCCCCGCGCCAGCGCCTCGCAGAGATCGGCCTCGTTCACGATGCCGCCGCGCGCACAGTTCACGATGCGGACCCCGTCCTTCATCTGGGCGATGGTCTTCGCGCAGACGAGGTCCCTCGTCTCCTCCGTGTGCGGCGTGTGCAGCGTGATGAAATCCGCGCGGGCAAAGAGGTCGTGCAGCTCCACCAGCTCCGCCCCCAGCTGCTGGGCCCGCTCCTGGTTCACGAAGGGGTCGTAGACCAGGACCTGCATGTCCAGGCCCCGCGCGCGGCGGGCGACCTCGCCCCCGATGCGGCCCAGGCCCACCACGCCCAGGACCTTGCCGGCCAGCTCCACCGAGCGGAACTTGCTCTTCTCCCAGCGCCCCGCCTTCATGGAGGCGGTGGCCTGGGGGATGTGCTTGGCCAGGCTCAGCAGCATGGCGATCGTGTGCTCGGCCGCGCTCACGGCGTTGCCGCCCGGGGTGTTCATGACCACCACCCCGCGCGCCGTGGCCGCCTCCAGGTCCACGTTGTCCACGCCCACCCCCGCGCGCCCCACCACCTTCAGCCGCGGGGCGGCGGCCAGCAGCTCGGCCGTGACCTGCGTGGCGCTCCGGACGATCAGGGCGTCGGCGTCCCGCAGGCGCTCCTGCAAGGCGTCCGGGGCGAGGGTCTTCTGCACGTCCACCAGGAACCCGGGGGCCTGGCGCAGCAGTTCGACGCCGCGGGGGGACAGGTTGTCCGTGACCAGCACCTTCAGCGCGGCGGGTGCGGAGGGCGCGCTCATTTCCGCAGGACCTCCTCGGCCGCGCGCACGGCCTGCCCGAACGTCACGGGATGCCCGAGATCGGCCAGGACCATCTCCAGGGCGCCGAGGGCGAGCAGGATGTCGGAGTCGTCCACGTAGCCCATGTGGGAGATGCGGAAGATCTTCCCCTTCATGCTGCCCTGGCCCCCCGCGATGGTGATCCCCCGCGCCCGCATGCCCTTGACCACGGCGCCGCTCGACATGCCGGCCGGCGCGGCGACGGCGGTGCAGGCGGCGCCCGGCTGGGCGGCGAAGAGCGCGAGGCCGAGCGCCTGCACCCCCGCCCGCGCGGCGCGAGCCAGCCGGTCGTGCCGCGCGAAGACGGCGGCCAGCCCCTCCTCCAGGATCAGGCGGAGCGACTCGCGGAGCCCGATGACCAGCGAGACGGCCGGCGTGAACGCGCTCTGGTTGCCCTGGATGGCCTTGCGCTCGGCCTGGAAGTCGAAGTAGAAGCGGGGCAGGCGCGCGCGGGGCACGCGCGCCCAGGCCTTGTCCGACACGGCGGCAAACGCCAGGCCGGGCGGCAGCATGAGCGCCTTCTGGGAGCCCGCCACCACGATGTCCACGCCCCAGGCGTCCATGGGCAGGTCCATGACCCCCAGGCTGGTGATGGCGTCCACCACCAGGATGGCGTCCCGGGCCCGGACCCGCTCGGCGATGGCGCGGATGTCGTGCACCGCTCCCGTGGACGTCTCGCTCTGCGTGGCGAAGACCGCCTGGACGTCGGGGTGCTTGGCCAGCGCGCCGGCCACGGCCTCCGGGTCCACGCTCCCCCCGTAGGGCACGTCCAGCGGGACGACCTCCAGGCCGTGGGCCGCGCAGATGTCCGCCCAGCGCTCGCCGAACTTGCCGCCCCGGATCACGAGCACCCGCTCGCCCGGAGACAGCGTGTTCACCACCGCGGCCTCCATGGCTCCCGTCCCCGAGGCGGCGAACATCAGCACCTCGTTCGCGCACTGGAAGAGAACCTTCAGGTCGCGCCGCACCTCGGCGAAGAGGGCTTCGTACTCCGGGGTGCGGTGGTGGATCATGGGCTGGGCCATCGCCTGGAGGACGCGCGGCGGGACGGGCGTGGGGCCGGGAGCCAGCAGGTGCTGCTTCATGGGGTCCCCCTCCGCGTGCCGCGGAACCCGATCCGTCCGCGCCCGCGCGCACGCCTCCCCCCGGACCGGCGCACTGCAGATGGCCAAGGGGAAGCCCGGCGGAGGTGCAGCCGACGGAAGGCCCCGACGCGGGGCCGGCCGGGATGGCTCACGGGTTCGGCGGGCACGACCGCGGCGACTATACTGAAGCGCCGCGAGGGGTGTCAAGGCCCGCGAGCCGGAACGCGAGCCGACCGGCTCGCGGCTCGTGGCTGATAGCTCATGGCCCATGGCAAGGACCACGAGCTGCGAGCCATGAGGCGTGGCTTTGCGCCGCGGCCGAGACGTGGTATGACTCGCGTCTTCACCGGGAGCGGGGCGAACATGGATCGATCCGAGCGCTGGCGCGGCGGCCTCATGGTCATCGGGGCGACGGTCTGCTGGGGGACCATGGCCGCGCTGGCCAAGCTTCTCTTCCGCGACCAGCAGGTGGATCCCCTGGTGCTGGTCGCGGTGCGGTCGTACCTGGCCACCCTGACCCTGTTCCTGGTCATCCCGCTGTGGGACCGGGGAGCCGTGGCCATCGACGGCTGGGGCCTCCGGGCGGCCGCGGTGGTGGGCCTGGGCGGGCTCGTCACCAACAACTTCCTCTACTTCCAGACCATCCACCTCACCAGCGTCGCGACGGCGCTGCTGCTGCAGTACCAGGCGCCCGTCCTGGTCGCGCTGTACACCGTCCTGGTGCAGGGGCAGCGGCTCTCCCCGCGGCTCGTGCTGGCCCTGGTCCTCGGGCTGGCGGGCTGCGGCCTGGTGGTGCGCATCTACGAGCCGGGATTGCTCCGGGCCAATCTGCCGGGCGTGCTCACCGGCCTGGGGACCGCCTTCGCCTTCGCCTTCTACATCCTGGCCGGCCGCCGCGCGCTGGCCCGCCTGGGGCCCTGGACCCTCCTGGCCTACGCGTACCTGGCGGCCAGCGGCGCCTGGCTCTTGGTCGTGCCGCCCTGGCGCATCGTGCAGGGCGGCTACGACGCCGGCACCTGGCTGGCCTTCGTGGCCATCGCCACCCTCGGCACGGCGCTGCCCTTTGGCCTCTTCGTGAGCGGGCTGCGGCTCCTCCCCGCCACGCAGGCCAGCGTCCTCGGCATGCTGGAGCCGGTGGTGGCCTCCGTGGCCGCGTACGCGATGCTCGGCGAGACGCTCCTGCCGCTGCAGGTCCTGGGCGGCCTCCTCGTGCTCGGCGGGGTCCTGCTCGCGGAGACCGCGTAGCTCCCGGCCATCGCGGGCAGGCCGTGGGGGGCGCTTCATCGGGCGCGACGCGCGCCCGCGCCAGGAACGGGCGGGATGCTCCCGCCCGCACCACCCTCGCCAGAGGAGCGGGAGTGGGCCGAGGCCGGAACCCGGCCATTTCATTGACATAGCTGGCTTTCCCTGATAGCGTTCCGCATTCGAGCGGTATTCGCGACACGGCGCACTCAGCCATCAGCGTCCGGCCGTTCAGCGAAAGTGGGCACGCGTTCCACGCTGACCGCCGGCGCCCGATGGCTGCAGTCATTTAGAGGGCCGGGGCATGGACTACAAGAACACGCTGAACCTGCCGAAGACCGACTTCCCCATGCGCGCCAACCTGGCGGAGCGCGAGCCGGCGCTCCTGACCGAGTGGGAGCGCATGGACCTCTACGGCCAGCTCCGGCGGGCCCGCGCCGGGCGCGAGATGTGGATCCTGCACGATGGGCCGCCGTACGCCAACGGCCACATCCACATGGGCCACGCGCTCAACAAGATCCTGAAGGACATGATCGTGAAGTCGCGCTCCATGTTCGGCTTCGACGCCCCGTACGTGCCCGGCTGGGACTGCCACGGCCTGCCCATCGAGCACCAGGTGGACAAGGAGCTGGGGGCGCGCGCGCGGCAGGCGTCCATCCCGGAGAAGCGGCGCATGTGCCGCGCCTACGCCGAGAAGTTCATCGACATCCAGCGGCAGGAGTTCAAGCGCCTGGGGGTGCTCGGCAACTGGAGCGAGCCCTACCTGACCATGAACTACCCGTACGAGGCCACCATCGTGCGGGAGCTGGGGAAGTTCCTCGCCACCGGCGCGGTCTATCGCGGGCTGAAGCCGGTCCACTGGTGCATCAGCTGCCGCACGGCCCTGGCCGAGGCCGAGGTGGAGTACCAGGACGACCCCTCGCCCTCCATCTACGTGGCGTTTCCGCTGCAGTCCGACCCGGCGGCCCTGGACGCGCGCCTGCGCGGCGTGCCGGTCTCGGCCGTCATCTGGACCACCACGCCCTGGACCCTGCCCGCCAACCTCGCCATCGCCGTGCACCCGGACGAGGAGTACGCGGTGGTTCGCTCGGGCGGGGCGGCCTACCTGGTGGCCGCGAAGCTCCTGGACCAGACCGCTCGGGCCTGCGGCTGGACCGAGGCCGAGGTGCTCGCGCGTGTCCCGGGCTCGCGGCTGTCGGGGCTCGTGGCGCGACACCCCTGGATCGACCGGGAGGCGCCCATCCTGCCGGCCGAGTACGTCACCATGGACCAGGGCACCGGCCTGGTGCACACCGCGCCGGGGCACGGGGCGGACGACTACGAGACGGGAATCAAGCACAACCTGCCCATCTACAACCCCGTGGACGACACCGGCCGGTTCGTGCCCGAGGTGGCCCACTTCGCGGGGATGCGCGTCTGGGAGGCGAACCGGGCCATCATCCAGCACCTGCGGGCGGCCGGGCGGCTGCTGCACGCCTCGGAGTTCGTGCACGCCTACCCGCACTGCTGGCGGTGCAAGCAGCCCGTGCTGTTCCGCGCCACCAACCAGTGGTTCATCTCCATGGAGAAGAACGGCCTCCGCGCGCGCACGCTGGAGGCCATCCGGCAGGTGCGCTGGATCCCGGCCTGGGGCGAGGAGCGGATCTCCGGTATGATCGCCAACCGGCCGGACTGGTGCATCTCGCGCCAGCGGGCCTGGGGCGTGCCCATCGCCGTCTTCTACTGCACGGCCTGCCAGCGCCTGCTGGCCGAGGCGTCCCTGGTGGAGCACGTGGCGGGGCTCATGGAGCAGGAAGGCGCGGACGTCTGGTTCGCCCGGCCCGCGGCCGAGCTGCTCCCGCCCGGCACGCGCTGCCCGCAGTGCGGCGGCAGCGAGTTCCGGAAGGAGACCGACATCCTGGACGTCTGGTTCGACTCCGGGGTGAGCCAGGCCGCCGTGCTGCGCGTCCGGGACGACCAGCACTGGCCCGCGGAGATGTACCTGGAAGGCAGCGACCAGCACCGCGGCTGGTTCCACTCCTCGCTGCTGGCGGCGGTGGGCGTGCAGGGCGGGCCCCCCTACCGCGCCGTCCTCACCCACGGCTTCGTGGTGGACGGCGAGGGGCGGAAGATGTCCAAGTCCCAGGGCAACGTCATCGCGCCGCAGGAGGTGATCCGGAAGTACGGGGCCGAGGTGCTGCGGCTCTGGGTGGCGGCCGAGGACTACCGCGACGACATCCGGCTCTCGGACGAGATCCTCACGCGCCTGGCGGACGGGTACCGGCGCATCCGGAACACCTGCCGCTACCTCCTGGCGAACCTCTACGACTTCGACCCGGCGCGCGACGCGGTGCCGGCCGGCGAGCTGCTGGCCCTGGACCGCTACATCCTGCACCGGCTGCAGGAGCTCACCGAGCGGGTGCGGCAGGCCTACGAGGACTATGAGTTCCACGTGCTCTACCACGCCCTGCACCACTTCTGCGCCGTGGACCTGAGCGCGTTCTACCTGGACGTGCTGAAGGACCGCGTCTACACCTCGGCGCCCGGGGCAGCCATCCGGCGCTCGGCCCAGACGGCCATGCACGAGGTCCTGGTGAGCCTGGTGAAGCTCATGGCGCCCGTGCTGTCCTTCACCGCGGAGGAGGTCTGGCGCTACGTGACCATGCCGGACAAGCCGGCCAGCGTGCACCTGACCGAGTTCCCGCGGGTCCGGCCCGAATGGCTGGACGAGGCGCTGGCGCGGGACTGGCAGCGGCTGCTGGCGGTCCGGGACGACGTCCTCCGCGAGCTGGAGGCCGCGCGCAAGGCCAAGCTGATCGGCAGCGCGCAGGAGGCGGCGGTCACGGTGGAGGCCCCGGGGGAGGCCTACGATTTCCTGGCCGCGCGACGCGAGGAGCTGGAGACCATCGCCATCGTCTCGCGCCTCGAGGTGGCCCGGCGCCCGAGCGGCGAGGGCGTCGCGGTGCGGGTGGAGCGGGCCGGCGGCACCAAGTGCCCGCGCTGCTGGAACTACCGCACGGACATCGGCGCCTCGGCCGCCCACCCCGACGTCTGCGCCCGCTGCGCGGGGGCGCTGCAGGGCAACGCGTAACTCGTAACACGTAACTCGGAAGGAGCACCCGTGTTCGTGTTACGCGGTACGCGTTACGCGTTCAGTGGTCCGCGATGACTTTCTATCTCTCGGCGTTCGCCGTCGTCCTGCTGGACCAGGTCACCAAGGAAGTGATCGTGCGGAGCCTGCAGCTCGGGCAGGCCATCCCGGTCATCCCGGGGTTCTTCGACATCGTCTTCGTGTTCAACCCCGGCGCCGCCTTCGGCTTCCTGGCCAGCCTCTCCGGCAGCCTGCGCAATCCCTTCTTCATCCTCATCTCGCTGGCCGCGGTGATCCTGATCTTCGTGTATCGCTCCCGCTACCTCCGGGAGAAGCGCCTGGCCTCGCTGGCGCTGGCGCTCATCCTGGGCGGCGCGCTCGGCAACCTCATCGACCGGCTGCGCTACGGCATGGTGGTGGACTTCCTGGATGTCCACTACCACACCCTCCACTGGCCCGCCTTCAACGTCGCCGACTCCGCCATCTCCGTGGGCGTGGGGCTGATGCTGGTGGATATGGTATTGGAGTGGAGGGCGGAGGGAAGGCGTAACGCGTAACGCTCGGGAGATCATCCAGCTGCTCCTCACCATGGTCCCCGAGCAGCGTGCGCACCTGCTCAGGGACGGCGCGCCGATCTACGAAGGCCTCGAGCTGTAGGGCTTTGTTCTTGGTGACGTGTTACGCGTTACGAGCTGATTCTCCGTTTGCATGACCGACATCCGTCACTGTTTCACAGCTACGCCGGCCGACGCCGGCACCCGCCTGGACGCCTTCCTCGCCCGTGTGAGCGGGCTGTCGCGGGCGCGGGTGCAGGCGCTGATTGCGGAGGGGCGGGCGCTGGTGGACGGGGCGCCGCGCAAGCCGCGGCACCTCGTGACGCCTGGCGCGCGCGTCGAGCTGTCCGTTCCGCCCCCCGCGCCCCTCGCCCTCGCGCCCGAGGCGATGCCGCTCGACATCCTGTACGAGGACCAGGACCTGCTGGTGCTGAACAAGCCGGCGGGGCTGGTGGTGCACCCGGGAGCCGGCCGGTCCTCGGGGACGCTCGTGCACGGCCTGCTGGCCCATTGCCCGCACCTGCCGGGCATCGGGGGCGTGGAGCGGCCGGGCATCGTCCACCGGCTGGACCGCGACACCTCCGGCGCCCTGGTGGTGGCCAAGAGCGAGGCGGCGCACCAGTCGCTGGCGCGCCAGTTCAAGGCTCGGCAGGTGCAGAAGCGCTACGTGGCGCTGGTCCACGGCACGCTGCGGCAGGAGGCGGGGCGCATCGAGGCCCCCATCGGCCGCCGGGCGCAGGAGCGGCAGAAGATGGGCGTGCGGGAGGGCGGGCGGGAGGCCCGGACGGCGTACCGGGTGCTCCGGCGGCTGCCGGGCCGCACGCTGGTGGAATGCCTCCTGGAGACGGGCCGCACGCACCAGATCCGCGTGCACCTGGCCCACCTGGGACACCCGGTGGTGGGTGACCGGACGTACGGGGGGCGCCGGGAGCGGCGGAGGCCGGAGGCGCCGCGCCAGATGCTCCACGCCTGGCGCCTGGGCTTCCACCACCCCGCGAGCGGCGCCTGGCTGGAGTTCACGGCACCCATCCCGGCCGACATGCAGGCCGAGATCGGCGAGCCGCTCTCGGGCTGAGCCCGGCCCTTCGTCCGGCGCCGTACCGTGCTGGGCGTTGCCGGGGGAGGCGAGTGCGGTGGGCCAAAGGGCGCGGCGCGAGCCGTGGCTCGCGCCGCGCGGGGATGCGGCCGTTCGGCGAGGCGGTCAGGCGGAGACGGAGCGCACCTGCACGGCCTTCGGCCGGCCGCGGTCGTCCTGACCCAGCTCGAACTCGACGTTCTCCCCCTCCTGCAGCGCTCGACCCCCCTCGATATCGCTCGCGTGCACGAAGGCGTCGGGGCCCTTGTCGTCCCGCACGATGAACCCGAAGCGCTTCGTCACGTTGAACCACTTGACCTTGCCTCTCATGGTGGTCCCCTCCCCTATGGTCTCGTTGGTGGGCGGTGAGGTGCGAGAGGTCTGCCCCGTGGGTGGACCTCGGGCCCGGCCGTCCCCTCCCGGGCCCGCCGCCGAACGCGTTCAGCGGGATTCCGTCCGGACGATCCCCAGGCGGCGCCGGTCCAGCTCGCGAATGCGGTCGCGCAGCTCCGCGGCCTTCTCGAAGTCGAGCTGCTTGGCCAGCGCGCGCATCTCCTTCTCCAGCTGCGCCGTGAGGGCAGGGATCTCCTCCAGGGGCACCGCGTCCAGCGGCACCTCCGCCCCCGCGGGCACCGTGTAGTAGTCGCGCTCGTAGATGCTCGCCAGCACGTCCTGGATGCTCTTCTTGATGGTCTCCGGCGTGATCCCGTGCTCCTGGTTGTAGGCCAGCTGCAGCTTCCGCCGGCGGGCCGTCTCGTCCATGGCGCCCCGCATGGAGCCGGTGATGACGTCGGCGTAGAAGATGACCTGGCCCTCGACGTTGCGCGCCGCGCGGCCCGCCGTCTGGATGAGCGACCCCGTGGAGCGCAGGAAGCCCTCCTTGTCCGCGTCCAGGATCGCGACCAGCGACACCTCCGGGATGTCCAGCCCCTCGCGCAGCAGGTTGATCCCCACCAGGACGTCGAACTTCCCCAGCCGCAGGTCGCGGATCAGCTCGTTACGCTTCAGGGTGTCGATGTCGGAGTGGAGGTAGCGGACCCGGATCTGGACGTCGCCCAGGTAGTCGGTCAGCTCCTCGGCCATGCGCTTGGTGAGGGTGGTGACCAGCACCCGCTGCTCGCGCGCGGCGCGCCCGCGGATCTCGTGGATCAGGTCGTCGATCTGCCCGGTGGTGGGGCGCACCACGATCTCGGGATCGATCAGGCCGGTGGGGCGGATGATCTGCTCGACGACCGCGTCCTTGGCGTGGGCCAGCTCGTAGGGGCCGGGCGTGGCCGAGACGTAGAGGACCTGGTTCACGCAGCGCTCGAACTCGGGGAAGGTGAGCGGCCGGTTGTCCAGGGCGGAGGGCAGGCGGAAGCCGTACTCCACCAGGGTCTCCTTGCGCGAGCGGTCGCCGTGGTACATCCCGCGGATCTGGGGCACGGTCTGGTGCGACTCGTCGATGATGACCAGGGCGTCCCGCGGCAGGTAGTCCATGAGCGTGGGGGGCGGCTCGCCGGGAGCCCGGCCGGAGAGGTGGCGGGAGTAGTTCTCGATCCCCTTGCAGGTGCCGATCTCCCGCATCATCTCCAGGTCGAAGCGGGTGCGCTGGCGGAGGCGCTGGGCCTCCAGCAGCTTCCGGGCGGCCTCCAGCTTGGGCAGGTGCTCGGCCAGCTCCGCCTCGATGGCGGCGAAGGCGCGCTCCAGCCGGTCCGCCGGGGTGACGTAGTGGTTCGCGGGATAGATCGGGCAGCGCGACAGGCGGTGCAGCCGCTGCCCGGTGAGCGGATCCACCTGGTAGAGGGCCTCCACCTGGTCGCCGAACAGCTCCACCCGGACGGCCACGTCCTCGTAGGCGGGGAACACCTCGATCACGTCGCCCCGGGCGCGGAAGGTGCCGCGGTGCAGGTCCAGGTCGTTGCGCTGGTACTGGATCTCCACCAGCTTGCGCAGGATGGCCTCGCGCGACAGCGTGGCGCCCTCCTCCAGGAGGAGGACCATGCCGTAGTAGACCTCCGGCGAGCCCAGGCCGTAGATGCAGGAGACGGAGGCCACGATGACCACGTCCCGGCGCTCCAGCAGGCTGCGCGTGGCCGAGTGCCGCAGCTTGTCGATGTGGTCGTTGATGAGCGCGTCCTTCTCGATGTACGTGTCCGTCTGCGGGATGTAGGCCTCGGGCTGGTAGTAGTCGTAGTAGGAGACGAAGTACTCCACCG